>REBP01000203.1 GCA_007692665.1 Gemmatimonadales bacterium
CGGAGCGGGAGCGGCAGGCCCGCATCATCCTGGGCACCGCCGAGACCGAGATCGCCCACAAGTTCGTGGAGGCCGCCGAGCTCTACCGCGACCGTCCCGAGGCCATGAACCTCCGGGCCATGAACATGCTCTACGAGAGCATCGCCAAGCGCGGCTCCCTGATGGTGGTCCCCTCGGGGCTGGCCGACTCCCTGAACGTGCCCGGCATCATGGGCATGGCCGGGGCCGCAGGGCTCGACCCGAGGGGTCCGGAGGACGAGCGGCCGTCGCCCGAGCCGTCCTCGGCGTCGTCCCCCTCCTCGTCGACGTCAGGGCCCCTCGCCTCCCCGGCCGCGCTGGCTGCGCTGGGCATCACCCCGCCGGATCGGGACCGGGACTGAGGGCCACCTTCCGCAGCGTACCCCGGTCCACCTTGCCGTTGGCGTTCCGGGGAAGCGCCGGGACGAGGTGCACGACACGGGGCCGCTTCGCGGATGCGAGGTGCATGCGCCCATGGGCCACGAGGTCCGCCACTTCGGGGGGAGCGGCCGGATGCGCGGGCACGACGAACGCCACCACCTGCTCCCCCCACTCCGGGTCGGGCATCCCTACCACCGCCGCCTCCCGAACCTCGGGGTGACGCAGGAGGGCGGCCTCGACCTCTCCGGGCTCCACCGTCACCGCGCCGGAGAGAATGCGGTCCGAGGCCCGCCCGGTAATCCAGAGATCCCCGTCCACGTCGAAGCGTCCCAGGTCCCCCGTGCGGAGCCACCCCCCGGCGGCCTCGACGGCGGGAAGCGGCGCCACCGTCGGGCCCGAGACCAGGAGTTCGCCCACCTCCCCCACCTTCGCCTCCCCGCCGTCGGATCGAACCACGCGTACCGCCAGGCCGGGGAGGGGCCGACCCACGCTGCCGGGTTTCCGGCGAAGCTGGTCCGGCGGCGCGGTGGCCACCTGCGAGGACGCCTCGGTCATGCCCCAGGTGAGCGCAACCGGCCAGCGCGCCGCCAGGGCGCGGTCGAGGAGCGGTGCGGGCGTGGCCGCCCCCCCGAGGAGCACGCACCGGAGCCCACGGGGGGCCTCGCTCTTCCCTCCCGCGTCGAGAAGGCGCTGCAGCATGACGGGGACCAGCGACGCGTGGGTGACCTCGCCCCGGTGGGCCAGCTCCAGGAAGCGGGCCGGATCGAAGCGCCCTCCCCCGTCGAACACCGTGACGGAGCCGACCACCGCACCCCGGTGCAGCAGCGCGAGCCCGCCCACGTGGGCCACCGCCAGCGAAGCCAGCCAACGGTCGGCCGGATCGAGCCGGAGGCGGTGCGCCGCTCCCCGGGCGGAGGCCATGAGGTTCCCGTGGGTCAGGGGCACGGGACGCGGCAGCCCGGTGCTCCCCGAGGTCAGGATCAGCGCCACCGGAGTGTCGGGACCCAGGTCCGGGTCCGAGGGACGCCAGGCCGCGGCGTCCGGATCCGGGAGCGCTCCCACCACCTCCTCCACATCCACGAATCCCGCGCCCGGCACCTTCGCCCCCACGGCCCGCCCCACGGCATCCGGAGCCAGCACCAGCAGGGGGGACACCGCACCGGCGCTCGCGAGCCCGCCCCCGGGCCCGGCCGCCAGCAGGGTCAGGGCCCGGACCTGCTCCACCTCGGTCCAGCCGGGGTGCAGGGGAACCAGCGTGCCCCCCACCCGGGGGAGGGCGTGAAGGAGTACGAAGGCGTCGAGTCCGGGATCGAGAAGGGTCGCCACCAGCGATCCCGGCCCCACCCCCAGCTGGGTGAGGCGGAAGGCGGCCAGGTCCGCGAGCGCGTCCACCTCGCGCCAGCTGAACGTCCGGTCCCCTCCGGCCGTCCTCCCGGCAACCACCGCCGCCGGTCCGGACGGGTCCGATCGGGCCGCCTCCCGAAGGGGGTCCATGTCAGCGCCGGTGGGAACGATTCAGGGAATCAGTTCACGAGCCGGAGGGTGACCTCGGTCTCGCTGGCCATGGTCTGACCCATGACGCCCATGCTCATGAGCGTGGTCACCACCGACTCCAGGATGCGCCCGTTCGTCAGGTCGAACTCCATGCGGCCCGACATGTCTCCGCCCTCGAACTGCATCATCCCGGCCATGGGGCTGTCGGGATCCGGCTGGAGCCCCCCCATGGTGCCGGAAATGGCCACGTGCGCCACCTGGACCCCGCCGCGATCCTCGACCCGCTCCAGGGTATGAACGAACCGGGTCTCGAGGGTCCCGAGCCCGGGCGCCGGAAGGGACATGGAGTGGTTCCAGCTCTCGCCGGGCGACACGGCGTCCGCCGGGAAGGCCTGGAAATTCTGGGCGAAGAGGTTTTCCACGGCTTCGGCGCCCATGAAGGCCTCCAGCTGGGCCGCGATCTCCGGGTCCACCTCCTCGCCCATCCGCTCCAGCACCTCCGAAAGGTCGCCGGCTTCGATAACCCGGCCGTCGGTGCCGAGCACGGCCTCGGAAGCCATCCCGACCATGGCGGCCAGCGGACGCAGGGCCGGATCGGCAGGCGTCCCTCCCTCGGAGGAGTCGTACGTCTGGTTGCCCATGGCCGACACCAGCTCCATGCGGATGGCCTCCACCGTGCTTCGCACCAGCGCGGCGTCCGGCTCGACCCGTTCCACCACCTGCATGCGCAGTTCCTGTCGCAGGGTCTGAACCATGTCCCCCATGCCGCCGGGAAGACTTGTGGAGGACCGCTGCACCATCTCGTAGCGGAGGTCCATGCCGTCGGGGAACTGGTAGCGAAGCTGGACCGCCTGGGCCTCGGCGGCCACCGGGGCAAGCCCCGCCAGCAGGAGTCCGCCTGCGACGGCGAGGAGTCCAGGCGAGGAGGGGGTGGGGAAACCGCGCAGGGGAGCGAACATGGGGAGACCTCGGGATCCGGAGGACGTCAGGAAGGGGGAGGGTCGGGCGTCAGCCCAGCGTGCGGGCAAGGTAGGCCTTGAGCCGCTGCCAGGCATCCAGGGCCGGCGCGGTGCGCACCTCGGGATCCTGGTCCACGCGGAGCCAGAAGCCGTGGTTGACCTCGTCGTAGATGTGAAGGTCGTGCTCGACGCCCGCGGCGTCCAGCGCCTGCCGGAACCGGTCGACCTGCTCGGGGCTCGGCCCCTGGTCCTCGCGGGCAAAGGTGCCGTAGACCTCGTGGCCGATGTGGGCCAGGGCCTCGGGGTCGTCGAGAAGCTGGCCGTAGAAGATGGCCGTGGCCTCGTGGTTCACGCCGTCCAGGCCGAAGGAGAGGGCCACGCCGCCGCCAAAGCACCATCCCATGGCGCCGATCCGCCCGGTGACGTCGGGCCGCGCCCGAAGGAACTCCACCGCGGCATCCAGGTTGGCGATCATGGCCGGCGGGTCCGCCCGGGCGGCCTGGACCAGTGCCCGGTTCTCCTCGGGGTTGCTCCCGGTCTGCCCCGAAAACAGGTCTGCGGCCAGGGCCACGTATCCCTCGGCGGCGAGGGCGTCGGCTGTTTCGCGCACCCGGTCCACCAGCCCGTTCCACTCGTGGATCAGGATCACCGCCGGAAAGGGACCGTCGCCGTCGGGAAGGGCGAGGTAGCCGGTGGAGGCCGGGTTGGCGTCGTCGTACGCAACGTCGAAACCGCCCAGGGGAGGGGCCTCCCCGAGAATGGCCGCCGGGAGGGCGCCCGGCGCGGTGGCCGCCATGGTGACCCGGGGCTCCTGCGCGGTTTCCGGGTCGGCCCCGCTCTCCGGAGAGGGGGGCCCGCCACTCCCGCCACACCCGGCAGCCAGGAGGAGGGCGGCGCAGGCGGCCAGGGGCGCGCGCCTCGTGCGGGGGGGGAGGCGGAGGTGCGGGCGTCGGGACATGGACGGACTCGGAAGCCGGGGTCGGGGACGTGGGCGGCGGGACCGGGCGGGAAGGTCGGGCGCCTGGCCAGGTGCCGCCAGGTGCCGGGAGGTCGGAGGCGTTCAACCCCGGTGGATCCCGCCGGATCCGCCGCACGGTCCGCCGCACGGGCAGTCGCACGGTCCGTCGCACGGTCTTCGCCTCCGACGCGGCTGCCGGCCGTTCACCCGCCGAGGACGAACCCTGCCGCCAGGAGCCCGGCATACCAGGTCACCACCCGGGCCGTTCCGCCAAGGGCGGGGAGGAGTTCCCGCGGATCGTGAAACGAGAACACCGCCTCGATGGGGCGCAGCGCCAGACCGAGCCCCAGCAGCGCGAGGAGAGTCCAGGGATCCCATCCCCAGATGGCCATCCCGAGGGGGGGCACGGCAGCGGCCACCAGGAGGAGCGCCAGGTAGAAGGCCCGGGTGCCACGAAGCCCGAAGCGCACGGCGGTGGTCCGTTTCCCTGCCTGGGCGTCGGTCGTCCGGTCCCGGAGGTTGTTCACCACCAGGATCGCCGTGACCAGCGCGCCCACCCCGGCCCCGGCCAGCAGGAACTCGGGGTGGAAGAATCTCCCCTGCACCCAGACCGTGCCCGCCACCGCCACCGGTCCGAAGAAGACGAAGGCGAACACGTCTCCGAGCCCGTGGTACGCCAGCGGGAAGGGCCCGCCCGTGTAGGCCACCGCGCAGACGAGGGCCAGGAGCCCCACGACGAGGATCGGCCAGCCCCCCATCCAGACGAGGTAGATCCCCACCCCGGTGGCCGCCACCAGCACGAGGACCGTGGCCCGCCAGACCGCCGTCGGCGACAGCAGCCCCGCCTGCACCACCCGGGTGGGGCCCACGCGGTGCTCGGTGTCGCCGCCCTTCAGGAAGTCGAAGTAGTCGTTGGCCAGGTTCGTGGCCACCTGGATCAGGAGCGCACAGACAAGGGCCGCCGCCGCCGGGCCGAGGGAGAAGACTTCCCAGCGCCCGGCCATGGCCGCGCCCACCACCACCGGCGCGATGGCGGCCGGGAGGGTGCGCGGGCGTATGGCCTGGAGCCACGCGCCTGCGCCGCCCCGCCCGGCGACCTCGGTCACCAGGGGAGCCAGGGGTACTTCCGGAAGTCCGGCTTCCGCTTCTCGAGGTAGGCGCGCTTCGCCTCCTGCGCCTGCTCGGTCATGTAGAAGAGGAGGGTGGCGTTTCCGGCGAGTTCCTGGATGCCGGCCTGCCCATCGACGGCCGCGTTGAAGGAACTCTTGAGCAGCCGGATGGAAAGGGGCGACTTCTCCATGATCTCCCGGGCCCACGCCCACCCCTCGGCCTCCAGTTCCTCCACCGGCACGACCTTGTTCACGAGCCCCATCTCCATGGCTTCGTCCGCCCCGTACTGCCGGCACAGGTACCAGATTTCGCGGGCCTTCTTCTGCCCCACGATGCTCGCCAGGTACGAGGCCCCGAAGCCCCCGTCGAAGCTGCCCACCTTGGGGCCCGTCTGCCCGAACACCGCGTTGTCGGCGGCGATCGTCAGGTCGCAGATCACGTGGAGCACGTGGCCGCCGCCGATGGCATACCCGGCCACCAGCGCGATGACCGGCTTGGGCATGCTCCGGATGTAGCGCTGGAGCTCGAGGACGTTCAGGCGCGGGAGCCCGTCGCCCCCGACGTACCCCTCGTCGCCACGCACCCGCTGGTCCCCGCCGGAGCAGAAGGCGTACTTGCCGTCCGCGGCGGGGCCGTTGCCGGTGAGAAGGACGACGCCGATGTCCGGGTTCTCCCCCGCATCCCGGAACGCCTCCTGGAGTTCCAGCAGCGTCTCGGGACGGAAGGCGTTCCGGACCTCGGGGCGGTTGAAGGCGATGCGCGCCACGCCGTCGGCCTGGTGGTACGTGATGTCCTGGTAGCTCCGGATCTCGGTCCAGGCCGGTTCCGGGAGCGAGGCCCGGTTGTCGTCCATGGAATTCGAGGGGCCGGTGGTGGCACGTGGGGTTTCCTGGTGCCCGTCCTGGGATCCTGGGGTGTTTCCTGGGTTCATGATGCGTCGCTCGGGGGTGCCGGGTTGAGGGAGGGGGAGGAGACGAGGGAGGCCCGGGCGCGTTCCAGCACCTCGTCGTGCCGCATCCGGTTCTCGTTTCGGTCGGTACGGATCTCGAGAAGGGTGGAGCCCGGTTGCCCCCGGGCCCACGCCAGGCCTTCCCGCATCGCGGCCAGCGCGCCGGGGCCGTCGGGGCTGTCGGGGCCGTCGGGGCCGCCGGGGCCGTCGGGGCCGTCGGGGCCGTCGGGGCCGTCGGCAAGAGGTTCGCTCCGCCCCTCGATCCTCCGGAAGGGCAGACCGTGAAGGGCCGCGATCCGCTCGGGCTCGAGGCCGTGGGGCGTCGCGACAAAGCGCGTGAAATGGGGCTCGTAGTCCCGCACCGGGAGCAGGTGGAAGATGCCGCCTCCGTCGTTGTTCACCACGACGAAGTCCACCTTGCATTGGACGCCGTCCGGTCCGTCCAGGTCCCGGGCGCGGAGGAGACCGTTCATGTCGTGGACGAGAGCCAGGTCTCCGACAAGGGCGGTCACCCGCTCGCCCGTTCCCCATGCCACCCCGAGGGCCGTGGAAACGATCCCGTCGATCCCGCTCGCCCCCCGGTTCCCGAGGATGCGGAGGGGGGACGTTACCGCGGTAACGTCTTCGCCCCCCGGGGAGCCCAGGGGCCAGAGGGAATCCACGTCTCGCACGGGCATGGAGTTCGACACGAAGAGGATCCCGGCCGGGTCGGCGGCGGCGTGGTCGGCCGCCATGACGGCGGCAGCCCCCTCGAAGAAATCGGAGCCGAGTCCCGCCGACACCGCCCCCGCCACGACGCCGTCCAGCTGCGCCCACCGGCCGGCCCAGCCGGCGTCTGCCCCCGTCGCATCCCCCCCTGCAGCGATCCGTGCCAGGAGCCATGCCGCCACCCGCGCCGGATCCCCGGGCACGACCTCCGATGCCACCGCCAGGTGATCCTTCCACCGGTCGCCCCCGTCCACGATCACCTGCGGCACCCCCGGCGCCTGGCCCAGTTCCGCAAGCCAGCCGGCCAGGGAGGCGGAGGAGGGCGTCGTGCCGAACCGAAGCACGAGATCGGGCACGAGCTGCGCCCTGGCCTCCGGGATGCGAAGTCCCAGGTCGTACCCGGACCCCGCATCCCGCCCGCGCGCGCCGGAGAGGGGGTCCGCGAGGAGGGGGGCCGACACCGCGCGGGCCAGCGCACGAACCCGGGGGCCGCTCTCGAGAGGATGCGCGGCGGGGCCGGCCACGATCACCGGCCGACGGGCGGCGGCGAGCCGGGCCGCCAGGGCCTCGAGGACCGCGTCGGGGGGGAGGAGCCGACGGGGATGGATGCGGGTGAAGGGGGCGCCCCCGGCACGGCCGTCGACGGCGAGGGGAAAGACACCGGCCAGCCCCTCGGGGAGGTCGCCCGTCACCGGCACCGGCTCCAGCGGCTTCTCGAACGCCAGGTTGAGGTGCACCGGACCCGCGGGGTCCCCGACGGCGGCAGCCACGGCGCGGCTGGCGGTGGCCCGGAGGTGGCGGAGGGCGCGGTCCGAGACCTCGGTGGGTGCGAGCTCCTGGAAGAGCCGGGTGTAGCGCCCGAAGATGTGGGGCTGCTCGATGGCCTGGTTGGCGTCGGCGCCCCGGAGCCTGGGGGGGCGGTCTGCGGTGAGCAGCAGCAGCGGCACCTCGGCCTGGAAGGCCTCCACCACGGCAGGGAGGAGGTTCGCCACCGCGGTCCCCGACGTCGTGATGACCGCGGCGGGGACCCCGGTCCCCTTCCCCACCCCCAGGGCCAGGAACCCCGCCGAACGCTCGTCCACCTGCACTGCGGTGCGGAAGCGGGGGTCGGCGGCGGCGGCGAGGACGAGGGGCGTGGAGCGCGAACCCGGTGCCACGACGATGTTTCGCACGCCGGAGCGGGCCAGCTCGTCCAGCAGGGCCCGGGCCCAGAGTTCGTTTCGGTTGCGGGCGTTCATGCCGCCGAATGTAGCAGTTCGCCTGACGATGCCCCAACCGCCGGTCCCGCGTGGGGTCCTGCGGCGGGTCCCGTGCCATGACTGGCTGAGCCTTCGCCGGCCCGGTATCATCAGGGTCCCGAACGCGAGCCCGAGGGACCCCCGAGGACCCCGCGGCAGCCCCACGGATGCCCCTCCCCAGGAGCCAGCCCCGACCATGCGCCATTCTCCAGAAACGAGCCGAGGCGCCCCGTCCGACGGCCGCCCCCCGACTCTCCCGATCCGCGCCGCCGTCTTCCGGACGCGGCTGCGCACGAGCGCGACCCTCCTCGCGCTGGGCGCTTTCCTCGGCGGCCTGCCCGCGTGCATGGCGGGACCGGGTGCGGGTGGGGATGGGGGGAACGCCGACGCATCGAGCACGCAGGTGGTCCCCTCACCTCCGCCGGTGGTGGCCGACCTGGAGGCACGCTACGCCGAGGTGAGGGTCGACGGTCTCGAGGACCGGACGTTCTCTCCCGAGGCATGGTGGGACATCGTGCTGCCGCTGGTACAGCCCGCGAGTGCGGGCGCCGCCGCCGGCCGCGCCGCCGCCGGCCGGGCTGCCGCCGACGGCGACGGCCTGGCGCCGGACTCCCCCTGGCGGCTCGAGGAGATCGGCCGGAGCGCCGAGGACCGGCCCCTCCGCCTTCTCAGCTTCGGGTCGGGTCCGATGCCGGTCCTCCTCTGGTCCCAGATGCACGGCGACGAGAGCACGGCGTCCATGGCGCTGGCCGACCTGGTGAACTTCTTCGCATCCCACCCCGACGACCCCTGGGTCCGGAGGCTCGGCGAGGCCCTCACGATCCACCTCTTCCCGGTCATGAACCCCGACGGCGCCGAGCGCTTCCAGCGCCGGAACGCCCAGGGAGTGGACCTGAACCGGGATGCACGGGCGCTGGCCACCCCCGAGGGGCAGGCGCTCAAGGCGCTCCAGGAGCGGCTCCGCCCCGTCTTCGGATTCAACCTCCACGACCAGGCCGTGGGCACCCGGGTGGGACGCACCGACCGGGGCACGGCCATCGCCCTCCTGGCCCCGCCCTTCAACGAGGCGCGCGAGGTGAACGACGTACGTCGGCGGGCCAAGGAGATCTCGGCGCTGATCCGGATCGCCCTCGAGCCCCGGGTGGGCGGCTACATGGCCAAGTGGGACGATACCTTCAACCCGCGGGCCTTCGGTGATCTGATGCAGGCCTGGGGCGTGAGCACGATCCTCATCGAGTCCGGCGGGTGGGAGGGAGATCCGCAGAAGCAGTTCCTGCGGGAACTGAACTTCGTGGCGCTGGGCACCGCGCTGGATGCCATGGTGGACGAGAGCTACGTCGGGCTCGACACGGCCCTCTACGAGGGGCTCCCGCAGAACGGCCGGCGATTCGGCGATCTCATGATCCGGGGCGCCACGCTGCACGGGCCGGGACTCGTGCCGCTGGTGGGCGACCTCCTCGTGAACTTCGACCATCCGCTGGCCGAGCTTGGCGGACGGATCGCCGAGGTCGGCGACCTGGCCGAGATGGAGGTGCGCGAGGTCCTCGACGCCGAGGGGATGCACCTCTTCGTGGAGGAACTCCAGGT
>REBP01000207.1 GCA_007692665.1 Gemmatimonadales bacterium
GCCGGCGTGTCGGCCACGACCTCGGTGAGGAGGTTCGGCCGGACGTAGATCCCCGGCTCGATGCTGATGACGGCGCCCGCTTCCAGCGGCGTGGGGGCCGGGTCGTGCACGTCGAGGCCGATCCCGTGGCCGAGGCCGTGCATGTAGTAGAGCTGGAGCTGCGGGGCCTGCGTGCCCATGGCGGTCTCGTACGTGGCGTCCGGGCCCTCGATGAGCCCGAGTTCGGCGAGCCCGGCGGCCAGGATCCGCGATGCCTCGATGTTCATGGCCCCCATGGAGGCACCGGGGCCGGCCATCTCCTCGGCGGCGGCCTGGGCGTCCCGGACGAGCTGGTAGATGGCGCGCTGCTCGGGCGTGAATCGGCCGTTCACCGGGTAGCTCCGCGTCACGTCGGCGGCGTAGCCCCCGTAACTCGCGCCGATGTCCACCACCACCATGTCGCCGTCGTCCATGAACCGGTCGTTGGCGTTGTAGTGCAGGATCGTGGAGTTGGGACCCGAGCCCACGATGGAGGCGAAGGCCGGGCGCTCGGAGCCGTAGCGACGGAAGGTCATCTCGAGGACGGCCTGGATCTCGAACTCGTTCCGGCCGGGCGCCAGGTGGGCCGCCACCTCCCGGTGGGCCTCCACCGTGATGGCCACGGAGCGCCGGAGGAGTTCGAGCTCGGCGTCGGACTTGAGGGCCCGGAGCGCGTTCACGTCGGAGTTGATGGTGCGAACGGACACGCCGTCGTGGGCGTCGACCAGGAGGCGCACCCGCTGGGTCACGTCGTTCTGCACGACGCCGGCGGGCTGGTACGGACCGACCACGCGCAGCTCCTGGTGATGGGCCAGCAGGGAGTCCACCACGCTCGGCAGCTCCGCCACGCTCCGGCCGGGGATGCCCGTGGCCTCGAGGGAGCGGTCGGGTCCCATGCGGATGCCCTCCCAGGTCTCGCGCCCCGCATCGCGGGGGTTCACGAAGAGGATCTCGTGGAGGTCGCCACCGGCCGCCACCATGATCAGCGCCGCGTCCGGCTCGGTGAAGCCGGTGAGGTAGCGGAACAGGCTGTTCTGGTGGAACGGGATGTAGTCCTGCGGCGGGGCGGCGCTCCCCATGGCCAGGATCAGGCCGTCGCCCACGGCCGCGGCCAGGGCGGCCCGGCGGTCGGCGAACTCGTCGGAGGTGACCTGGGCGGCAAGGGGACCCGCGGCAGCGGCCGAGAGAAGGGCCGCCGCGACGAGTCCGAGCCAACCGGGTGCGAAACGCATCGGAAATCTCTGCATGTGCGAAACCATGGCGAAGATGTGGAGGAAGCGCATGTTGGACCCAGGCCCCCGGGACTCACCGCCCGCACCGGGACCGGCCCCCCGGGTCGGCCGCCGGGACCCCGGCGCCCGACGGGGGTGTACCCCGGAACTGAAAACATCGCACCTTTGCGGGTTTTCCCTCATACCCCTGCGGAGTACCCATGTCGCACTGGCGTTTCGCCCCGCGGTCCCTCGAGTCCCGTTCCTCCGCCATGCTCGCGGCGCTGAGCCTTGCCCTGGTCCTGCTCCCGGGATGCGCCCGGACGGCCCCCGCCGCGCCGGCGGAGGCTGCTGCTCCCCCCGCCCTGGTCCAGCCTGCGGGGGCCACACCGACCCATGCCGCCGACACCATCGGGGCGCGGGAACGCATTGACCGGGCGGCGCTCATCGAGGGGATTCGAACCCTCGCCCACGACTCCATGGAGGGGCGGGAGACCGGCACCCCGGGCGCCGAGCGGGCCCGGCGCTACCTGGTGGACCGCTTCGACGCCCTCGGTTTCGCCACTGTGGACGGGGATCGCACCCGGAACTTCACCTTCACGCCCAGGGGCGGCAGCGAGCCGCTGGAAGGGGTGAACGTCCTGGGCCTCGTTCCCGGCACCGACTACCCGGACCGGTACATCGTCGTCACCGCCCACTACGATCACCTCGGGGTGCGAAACGGCGAGATCTACAACGGGGCCGACGACAATGCCTCCGGGACATCGGCGATCATGGCCATCGGGCGCTGGCTCCAGTCCAACCCCCCCCGGCACTCGGTGATCCTGGCCGCGCTGGACGCCGAGGAAAAGGGGCTCCAGGGCGCGCGGGCGTTCATCGCCGATCCGCCGGTCCCGCTCAGCCAGGTGCTGATGAACGTGAACCTCGACATGGTCAGCCGGAACACCGCCGACGAACTCTACGCCGCCGGAACGTACCATTACCCGTTCCTCGCTCCCATGGTGGCCGAAGCGGCCGGGCGCAGCCGGATCTCGCTCCTCATGGGCCACGACCGTCCCGACCTTCCGCCCGGCGACGACTGGACCATGTCGTCGGACCACGGGCCGTTCCACCAGGCGGGGATCCCGTTTCTCTACTTCGGCGTGGAGGACCACCCGGGGTACCACAACCCCACCGACGTGTTCGAGGACATCACGCCGGAATTCTACCTGGAGGCCGTGGAGACGATTCTCGACGTGCTCCGCCTCCTCGATCAGGGCGGCGAGAGGATCCTCGAGGCGCGGGGTCAGCCGGACTGAGTCAGGCAGAATGGGTCAGCCGGAGTAGATCCAGGGCGCGAGCAGGGCCCCGCTCGCGGCGTCCTTCCCGGAGCCGTCCTTCGTCGGGGGAGAAAACGCCCCTCCGGTCCTGAGGTGAAGGGCCACCTGGTTCAGCGTCTCGTCGAGGAGCACCCGCATCTGCTTCGCCCCGTGACGCCACCCGGCGCGGTAGAGGGCCAGCCCCCCCCACGAGGAGCCGGCGAGCCCGGCTCCCGCCGCCCCGACCACCACGGCCCCGGCGACGACGGCCGGGAGGGCCGCGAGGCCCGCCAGGCCGAGGCCGGCGGCCACCCCCATGGCCCCCCCGAGGCCCCCCGTGGTCCCGGCGGTGAAGACGGACCCCCATGCGTTGACCCTCCGGCCCTTCCGAAGGGGAATGCGCAGTTCCACGTTCCAGCGCGTCGGTTCGGGCGGCGCTGCCGTCGAGGCCGGATCGGGCGCCGGGTCGGGCGTCTCCGTGCGCTCCGGATCGGACGCGCTCTGCGCCGGACGGATCGTCACGAGGAGCGTGTCGGACCAGAGCCACGACGCCCGGTAGGCGAAGTCCTTTCCCGACATTCCCATGTAGCTCGGCACCCGGAACGACAGCACGCCGCCCTGGAGGGGATCCTCGCCCTCCAGGTCCACCAGCGTGAGGCCGTAGCCGGGACCCGTGAGCACCCGGTCGAGGGCCGCCAGCAGCGCCTTGCCGTCGCCCGCCAGGGTGCGCTGCACGACGAGGCTCCCGGTGGGCGCATCGAGGAGGCGATCGGCCATGCGGTCGACGCGGTCGGGCGGCGTGGAGAGCCCGCGCCGGTCATGCTCCAGTTCCACCAGCGCCCGATCCACGAAGTCGGCACCGATCCCGGCTTCCTGCGCCGCCTCCCGGACTTCCTCAAGGGCGAAGCCGTCTTCCGGAAAGGGGTCGTCGGCCGGGGCCGTCCGCGCCTCGCGGCGCTCCCGGGCCCGCGCCTCGAGCTGGTGCATGGCCTGGGCCTGCAGCTCGGCGGCACGCTCCCAGAGTCGACGGGCTTCGGCTTCTGAAATCCGGGGATCCGACATGGTGAGACCTGTGATGAGACTGGGTTGGCGGGGGCGCAGGGGTCGGGCGACGCCCCTCCTCCATCTACGGCCGAAGGGCCGGAAACGTTCACCCGTCTTTCGGCTCGGCGCCCAAGGGGCGATCATATTTCCCCGGTGATGCTCGCGCATCCCCCCCGCGGCGCCCCGGGCGATACCCGGGCTCGGTGCCGCCCCCCGAGGAGACCCACGATGACCGAATCCCCCCGCCCTTCCCCCGACTCCGACGTGCGCATTCGCCCCCTGATGGCGGCGGACGCCGACATCTACCTTTCGCTGGTGGATGCCCACGCCGACTTCGAGAACATGGACCGGCCCACCCCGGAGGCCCGGGAGCGCCTGGTCCGCGATGCCCTGTCCGACCCGCCCCGGTACCGGGCGTACCTGGCCACCATCGACGGCCGGGATGTGGGCTACTGCATCACCTACCTGGCGTACTCGTCGTTCCTGGCCCGGCCGACCTTCTTCCTCGAGGACATCTTCGTGTTCTCGGAGTACCGGGGGCGCGGCTTCGGCGGCGCCATGTTCGACTACCTGGTCCGCGAGGCCGTGCGCCTCGAATGCGGCCGCATGGAATGGATGGTCCAGGACTGGAACGAGGGGGCGATCCGCTTCTACGAACGGCGGGGTGCCGAGCAGCTGTCGGACTGGCATACCTACCGCATCGACCAGGCGCAGCTGCAGGCGCTGGTGGACGGCTGATCGAGGCGCCCGCGCCTGGAGAGTGACCCCGGGGTTCCCGGCGCCACCTCCGCATCCCAGATTGAAGGGAGCAGGATTCACCCCTTCCATGACCCGGAACCCCCGGAGCGCGCTTCATGACCGACGGCCACTTCCTGACCCCCCTCCCCGGCAACGAACCGATCCAGGACTACGAGCCCGGCTCTCCCGAGCGGATCTCGCTCGCCTCCTGGATCCGCTCCCATGAAAACGAGACCGTGGAGATTCCCATGGTCATCGGCGGGAAGGAGCGCACCGGCGAGGGGACTTTCGAGCAGGTGTCGCCCCACCGCCACGGTCGGGTACTGGCCCGGGTACACGCGGCCGGCGAGGCACAGGTGACGGAGGCCATCGAGGCGGCGGCGCGCGCGAAGCCGGCGTGGGCCGCCATGCCCTGGGAGGAGCGGGCCGCCATCTTCCTCAAGGCCGCCGAACTCATGGCCGGGCCGTACCGGGACGCGCTGAACGGCTCCACGATCCTGGGGCAGTCGAAGTCGGTCTACCAGTCGGAGATCGATGCCGCCTGCGAGCTCATCGACTTCCTCCGCTTCAACGTGGCCTTCACGGAGGAGATCTACGCCGGGCAGCCCATGTCCTCGGACGGGATCTGGAACCGCACCGATTACCGGCCGCTGGAGGGGTTCGTGCTCGCCGTGTCGCCCTTCAACTTCACGGCCATCGGGGGGAACCTGGCGTCGGCGCCGGCCATGCTCGGGAACGTGGTGCTGTGGAAGCCCTCGGAGAAGCAGGCGCTGTCGGCGCACTATACCATGGAGATCTTCCGCGAGGCGGGACTCCCGGACGGCGTCATCAACCTGGTGAACGGCGACGGCGCCATGGTGAGCGACGTGGCCATGTCGCACCGGGACTTCGCGGGGCTCCACTTCACCGGGTCGGCGGCGGTCTTCCGGAGTCTCTGGCAGAAGGCGGCGGAGAACCTGGAGAGCTACCGCGGCTACCCGCGCATCGTGGGCGAGGCCGGCGGGAAGGACTTCATCGTGGCGCACCCCTCGGCGGACCCGGAGGCGCTGGCGGTGGCCATGGGGCGCGGGGCCTTCGAGTACCAGGGGCAGAAGTGCTCCGCGGCCTCCCGGGCGTATATCCCGAAGTCGCTCTGGCCCGGCGTGCGGGACCAGCTGGCGGCGCTGGCCGAGGACATCACCATGGGCGACGTGGGCGACCTGTCGACCTTCATGGGAGCGGTCATCGATGCGGGGGCGTTTGGCCGGCACCGGGACGCCATCGCGGCAGCGCGGGACGCGAGCGGCGTCGAGGTCCTGGTGGGTGGAGGCACCGACGATTCCGAAGGCTACTTCGTGGAGCCCACCGTGCTCGTCACCGACGATCCGAAGTACGACACCATGGAGCGGGAGCTCTTCGGGCCGATCCTGACGGTGTACGTGTACGAGGATGCGAAGTGGTCGGAGACGCTGAAGCTGGTGGACGAGACGAGCCCCTATGCCCTCACCGGGGCCGTCTTCTCCCGTGACCGGGCCGCCACCGGCGAGGCGCTGGGCGCCCTCCGGAATGCCGCCGGAAACTTCTACATCAACGACAAGCCAACCGGCGCCGTGGTGGGACAGCAGCCCTTCGGAGGCGCCCGGGCCTCGGGGACCAACGACAAGGCGGGCTCGGCGCTGAACCTCTACCGGTGGCTCTCGCCCCGGTCCCTCAAGGAAACCTTCGTGCCGCCGAAGGACTGGCGGTACCCTCACATGGGGTAGGGTTTTCCCGGCACCCACCCGGACGCGGAAACGCCCCGGCGACCGATGGGGTCGCCGGGGCGTCGCTGCATTCGGTTGGGGGTCGGCAAGCCGCCGACCCCCTGCAACCCGCTACTGCGAGCCCTGTCCGAAGAGGACGACGGGCACCGTGCGGGCCATGATCCTGAGGTCCTCGAGCGGTGATTCCTTCTCGACGTACATGAGGTCCAGGCAGACCTTCCGGCGCACGTCCTCGAGGCACTGGTCGTAGTGGAGGTTCACCTGCGCGAGCCCCGTGATGCCGGGGAGGACCCGCTGCCGATACTGGTACCCGTCGATCTCGGTGCGCAGCCGGCGGAAGATCTCGGGCTGTTCGGGGCGGGGCCCCACGAGGTTCATGTCGCCGTTGAGCACGTTGAAGAGCTGCGGGATCTCGTCCAGGCGGTAGCGGCGCAGGATCCGGCCCACCTTCGTCACGCGGGGGTCGTCCGCCTCCGCCCACACCTGGGAGTCCTCGCTCTCCGGACGGTGGGTCATCGTGCGGAACTTGAGGATTTCGAAGATCCGTCCGCCCAGGTCGCGCTGGCGGCGCGGATGGGGAGGGGCTCCGGGCTCGTCCCGGCGCCGGTCCAGCCCCACCCGCTTCTGCCGGTAGAGCACGGGTCCCCTGGACGTCAGCTTGACCGCCACGGCAATGCCGAGCATGAGGGGGGCGGTAAGCAGGATCAGGAGGAGGGAAACCACCACGTTGATACCGCGGCGTGCAACAGCGTGCCACCTCGGAACATCCGTCAGTTCGGAACGGGGGGTTGCCGGCAGGGAGTCGGGCCGCAGCACCAGGGTCTGCTGTCGCGGGGTTGGCAGCACAAGACCGGCGCTGGAATAGGTGGACCCCGGGGTCTGGCGGGGGCCATGTCCGGCAAAGGTCCTCTTGGCTGAGTCGGCAGTCCGTCTCATTCAGTCTCGTTCGGGCACGGGTGTTCGTGGGATCACGCGGTTCGTGTCAATCTTTCAAGCAAGAGGCGTGCCCGGGCCCAGGTTCGCGCGAAACCCTTGGATTTTCAACAACTTACGGGGACCGCAGGTGGGAGGTGGTCGATCCACAGCCTGTGGGGGTGGTGCAACACCGACTGCTTTTTGCGGTTCACATCTCCCTCGCAAGGGCCATCCACGCTGCGGATGCCGGATCAGGCGGAAGATCCACCACCTGGAGCGAGCCGATGGGACGGTCCCATGCGACGGCCGCCGCACCCGCGGCCGGAGCGGCGATCCCCCCATCCACGATGTTCCAGCCCGCCGGGTCGCCCTCCCATCCCGCCGTCACCGAAGGATCGATCCGACGAAGAAGCGAGCCTTTCGACTGGAGAATGTCGACCGTGATGAGGTGGAAGGGAAGCGAGAGCCCCTGTCCCATGGCCTTCACCAGCGCCTCCTTGCGGGTCCACCCCCGGAGAAAGGCTGCCTCCCTGGCCGGTCCGGCAGGAAGCTGGAAGAGGTCCTCGCGCTCCCTGGTGGAGAAGACACGACTCGCAAGCCCGTCCAGGTCCCGGAGTCGGCGGCCTTCCTCCACGTCGACCCCCAGCGCCCCCTCCGGCGCCATGGCCAGGAGCAGGTGGTCCCCGCTGTGGGAGAGGTTGAAGGCAGGGCCTCCCTCGATCCCGGGCTTTCCGGTCGGACTTCGCGTGAAGACGAGGCGCCCGGGCGCCGTGCCCACGTAGCCGGCAAGCACGAGCCGGGTCCAGCCCCGGGAAGCGCGGAATCGACGATTCACGGCGGGCATGCGAAGCCCGTCGGCCCGCGCCCGTTCCTCCGGGGTGAGGGCGGTGTCGAGGAGAGCCGACACTTCGGGTGGTGGATCGAGGGTACCTCGCCACACCAGGACCGAGCCGGACACCAGGGGAGGGAGACCGGTCGTGGAGCGGGGGGAGGAAGTCACCGGCCGATCTCGTACCCCGACGGCGGCTCCCGCTGGGAGAGATGGCGGACGAAGTAGTCCCAGGTCCGGCGGACGACCCAGGATTCTCCCGCGTACCCGTGACCTCGATTCGGCATGACCATGACGTCGAAGTCGCGGTTCGCGGCGATGAGCCGATCGATGAGGAGAAGGGTCGTGTTGGGATGCACGTTCGCATCCATGGTGCCGTAGGAGAGGAGAAGCTTCCCCCGGAGGTTCTCGGCCCGGAGGTGGTTGGCCTGGACGTCGTAGGAGGTGGTTCCGTCCTCCCGCACCTCGAAGGGGCCGTGGTACTTCTCCCCCCAGTAGAACGTGTAGCCGGCGTTGTCGTGGTTGCCCGCCCCCGCCACCCCGACATGGAAGAACTCCGGATGGCGGAGGAGCGCCGCCGCCGTGGCGAAACCGCCGCCGGAGTGACCGAAGATGCCCACGCGGTCGAGGTCGATCCACGGGTGCCGCGCCGCCAGTTCCCGCATGGCCGAGATGTGGTCGGGGAGCCCGTTGTCTCCCATGTCGCCGTGGTAGGCCGTGTGGAAGGCCTTGGAGCGCATGGGCGTGCCCATGGCGTCGATGAGCACGACCACGAACCCGAGTTCGGCGAGGGCGTGGGCCTGCCCCCTCCGACTCGCCGAGAAGGAGCGCGTCCCCACGCTCCCGGACTGCGGCCCGGGGTAGATGGCGTTGATGATCGGGTAGCGCTTCGACGGATCGAAGTGCGAGGGCCGGATCAGGATCCCGTGAACGTCGGTGACACCGTCCCGGGCCTTCGCCCGAAAGGGCTCGGGAGCCGTCCACCCCAGCGCCTCGAGTTCGCTGGCATCCGCTTCCTCCAGCACGATGATCGAGCCGCCGTCGCGGGTGCGCCGGAGCGTGGTGACCGGGGGCTCCTGGAAGGTGGAGGCGCGGTGCACGAAATACTCCCCGGAAGGAGAGAGCGAGATCTCGTGGTTCGCCTCGTCGGGGGTCAGGGAGGTGAACCCTCCGCCGTCGAGCCCCACCCGGTAGAGATGGGCGTGGTAGGGGTCGCGCCCCGCCTCCCGCCCCACGCCGGTGAAGAGGATCGTGCGACGGTCGGTGTCGACGGCCAGCACGTCCAGGACGTTCCAGTCGCCGCCCGTGACCCGGGACTTCATGGTTCCGGTCTCGAGGTCGTAGAGAAAGAGGTGACCCCACCCGTCGCGCTGCGAGAACCAGAGGAACTCCCCGGACCCGGCCAGAAGGCGCCAGTTGGGAAGCCCTCGCTCCCCGGCGTGGGATTCGAAGAAGA
>REBP01000086.1 GCA_007692665.1 Gemmatimonadales bacterium
GGCGGCATCGAGTTCGTCGGCGAGCTGGTCGTCGGGATCCGCCGCGGCCACGAAGTGATAAGTCCCTGCGGCAAGTCGGTCGACGAAGTCCTCTTCAAAGAGCTGGCGCAGCATGAGATGCGCCATGGCCCGCGTGTTCGGATGACCCTCGATGGCTCCAACGGTGGCCAGCATCCGGGCATCCCCGTCGCTGTAGGCCTGGTAGTCCTCGGACCCCTCCGCCGAGTTGAAATAGAGGGTCGTCGGTGCGGCCTCGCCCGGCTCCAGTAGGGCGTCAAGCCCGGGCACCGCCGCAGCCAGGCCGCGTACGAAGGCGACTCCGCTCTCGTCGGCGCGGTCCCGCCCCGAGTGCAGCACGTCGATGCGGTCGCCCCGTGCCACGATGGCATCGAAAAGCCCCGGGTGACGCTGGACCATCCGGGCCGCCGTGCCCTCCTGCTCCAGTTCGCCGAGCCTGCTGATCTGGCCGTATCCCACCTCACCGTGTACACGCAGGATGTCTTCGAGGACCGGACCCAGTCGCTCACCCAGGGGGGTCAGCGCCTCTTCGGTCCGCGCCTGCGTCCAGAGCTGGAACAGGAGGTCGTCGTCGGCAGCACTCGACAGCGCCCTCGACCCGTGTCGGGCCACGTGCTGGATCATGACGATGGAGAACCCCGCCGGCGGTGCGTCGACGTCGTCCGGCATCTGCCGGGGGGAATAGGGCTCCTTGGTCGTGTAGAAGCCGGTGGTCTCGAACCGGCACGACCCCGGCTCGGGCGCCTCGACGGACTCACAGGTGGGAAGCTCCGAGGCCGAGACCGTGGCCGAGGCCGCGACCGCGACCGCCTCACCCGCATCCGACGCACATCCCCCGCCCGGAAGGACCAGGGCGGCGAGCAGGGCGGCTGCGGGGCCGGGGCGTGCCCACCGGCGGGGTGATCCGACGTGCATCGCTGGATGCAGGCAGATCGTGCGGACTGCGGGAAGCGGGAACATCAGGCGGAACGGACGCATTGTGCGGACTCCTCGGGGGGCGCATCGATCGACCCCCCATCGTACCGTCCCCCTGCAAAGAACGGACGCCGAAAGCGTAACGAGTGCGTGCCGCTCAGGAGGGGTGGGCCCCATCCACGCCAGGCCGCTTCGGGCGCCCCCGGAGCGGCTCGATGGCCTTCGTGCGCCCCAGAACCATCGCGGTCCTCGCGAGGGTGCCGATGACGCCCGTGACGGTTGACCGGTGACCGGCTGCACGCAGTCCAGGGAGAGGTGACGCGAATCCCCGGCCATCCTGGGGGCTGCCTCACTGCCGCGCCAGTGGGTCCGTGCGGTCCGGAGTTCCCGCGGATTTCCGTGGCGGTCATCCCTCGCGCATCTGCCAATCGTGCCTCGGCATTTCGCGACTGGCAGGAAAGGCGTGCCATGGCGCATCCATTCTGCCATTCTGCCATCCGGCGCACGCCCGTTGGCATGAATGACCGGCCGGGGCAGCAACCTGTTGCCAACCGTCTTTCGGGAAACCTCGTTTGGCAGAAAGACAGCACTTTCCCCCCCTCGCCTCCTCCGCGCCAGAAAGAGCCCAGGTAGTCGGACGTGAACTGGGCATGCTCCTTCGCCTCCTCGGGCCTTCCGATCCAGTGCGAGGTCCCCGCCACCACCCAGATCACCTGGTCCGCCAAGGCGAAGAGATCCTCCACGTCGTGCCCCGAGATCACGATGGCCGCACCCCGCGCCTTCATCAGTTGCAGTCCCCGTGCGATGAGCGGGCGGTCCAGGGGGGCGACGCCGGCAAAAGGCTCGTCCATGAGGAGGCATTCGGGAGCCCGGACCAGGGCCAGCCCCAGGGAGGCACGCTGCCTTTCGCCTCCCGACATCGTGGTCGGCTTGCGGTGCACGAGTTCCCCGAGCAAGAGTCCCGCCAGCATCGGGTCGACCCGGTCGCCGCCCCCATACACGGAAACGAATGCATCCAGGTGCTGCCCCAGGGTGAAGAGCCGCGTGAGGGCCGACCCCTGCGAGCTGTACATGAGCCCGTCCCTCGCAAGCACCGGAAGCGAGGGGCGCTCCACGAACCGGCCTTTCCAGAGGATGCGCCCGTAGTCCGCCCGCATCCGGCCCGCGGCGATGCGAAGCATGGTCGACTTCCCCGTACCGTCTCTGCCCACTCGCGCCGTGATCAACCCGGCCGACGCGTTGAAGGAGGCGGCCTTGAGCACGGCCTGGCGTCCGAACGCCTTTCCAAGCCCATCGGCCTCGAGAACGTTCGTCGGGGCCGTCAACGGATGACCAGTTCCAGGAGAAGGGGAAACGGGAGCGCCGCGAGAAGAATTCCCGTCCCGGGGATGCCGAGGTTCCCCAGGAAGATGTCCTCTCCCCGCCGGCGGGCATCCAGGTACGTCGCCAGCGCGATCACGGCGAGCAGGAAGAGCGAGGCCAGGGGCGTCAGGTGAACCTGGCCGAGGATCGATGCGGCGAGGCGGAGCCCGATCCAGAGGGCCAGCCCCCGGATCATGTAGGCGTTCCGGATGCGTCCGAGGCGGAGGATGCGGAGGATGTGGAGGATGCGGAGGGCCGGAAACCGGGTGCCCGAGCCCGACGGGGACTTCGGCGCAGGGAGTTCCCCGGTCAGACTCTCAGGGCACATCGGAACCCCCGGGCGGCATAGTAGGACTCCGCGCCGTTGTGATAGACCCAGACGGTTCCGAATCGATGGTCGCCGAAGATGGCACCCCCCAGGCTCCTGACGGCCGGCGGGGTCTTGAGCCAGCTCGAAGTCCTGGTGTCGTGCGCCCCCAGGTCCTGCAGAAGGCGGTACTCCGCTTCGGTGAGGAGCTCCGCCCCCATGGCCGTGGCCGCTTCCACGGCACTGCCGTCCGGCCTGTTCTTCTTCCGTGCCGCCAGCGCGGCTCCATCGTAGCAGAGGCTCCTTCGGCCCGCCGGGCTTTCGGGGGAGCAGTCGACGAAGAGAAGTCCCTTCGTCCTCCCGTCCCGGGCGACCACGTCCGGTTCTCCGCCGCTTCGCTCCATCTCGTTGAGCGACCAGAGTTTGTCGGGGCTGGCTTCCAGCCTCGCTCGAACCTCCTCCCACGCGATGCCGGGACGTCGGTGAGCGTTCCGCTCGAAGCGAGTAGCGAGTGCCGCCAGAAGCCCCTCCCGCCGAGCGGGCTCGAGGATCCTGCTGTCCGTTGTGGCCATGTGCCCCTTCGGGTAGAGCCGCCATGCGACGGCACGGTTCAGCATCGACGCCAGCCGGAGCGCCTCAATCCATGAAGACGAAGGCCCGGAAGTTCTCCCGGGCATCTCGCCCGGTCAGCTGGTCGACCGGCACCGGATTCAACTCATCGTCCAGGCACTTCCCGTAGACCCCCATAACTTCCGCGATCAGCGCCATCTTCTCCTCGCGCTCATCTTCCTCGAGATATGGAGCGTGCGTCGAGAGATACACGACAGGCTTGCGTTCGGCGAGGAAGTCCCTGAGGGCCGGCAGCAACTCGAATTCCCCACCCTCGATGTCGATCTTCATCATGTCGATCCGGTCGATGTGAGGGATCTCCTGCACGTCGTTCCAGGTCAGCGTCAGGACATCCACGCTCGTGCCCACGCTCGTGCCGGCCGAATCGGGATCGAGCAGACTCGTCATGCTGTCGCCGCGACTCCCGCCGAAGCTCGACATCCTGCGGATCCCGCGGCGGTCCGCCAGCGCACAGTTGAACGGCTTCACGTTGTCCAGCTCGTTCAGCTCGATATTCCAGGACAGGTAGCGGTACGCCGCCGGATCCGGCTCGAAACAGATCACCTCCCTGCAGAGCCTGGCGGCGTAGATGACCGTGGGCCCCACCCATGCCCCGACATCACAGTAGATCGAATCCTCGGCCAGGAATTCCTTCAGGATCTCGAAGGTCCGAGGTTCCCATTTCCCTCTCGCCGCCCCGCTCCAGAACCTGATGTGATACGGGTCCACCCTGAAATCGAATCCGCCGATGCTGGCCGGGTAGTAGCCCAGGGCCCGGAAGCAGGCCTTGGGGAAATGCCTCGTGATGCTGTTCATTCGGTCCTCCACGAAGAATCAGGGGGCAGGAGACCCGGCCTGCCCGAGGTCCAGCCGCATGACGAGTCTCGGGAAGCCGTTGATGACCGACGACGTGTCGGCCGCCTTCCGGAATCCCGCCTTCTCGAACAGCGCGCGCGTGCCCACGTACGCCATGGTGAGATCGACCTTCTCGCCCCGGTTGTCGACAGGATACCCCTCGATGGCCGGCGCACCCCGGGAGCGCGCGAATTCCACGGCGCCTGAGAGGAGCGAATGGGAGATCCCCCTGCCCCGCTCTCCCGGCCGCACCCGGATGCACCAGACCGACCAGACGTCGAGGTCGTCCAGCTGCGGGATCGTCCGGCTCCGCGCGAAGGCCGTGTCGGCGCGTGGTGCCACCGCCGCCCACCCTACGACCCGATCATCATCGTAGGCGAGCACCCCCACGGGCCCCTCCTCCATGAGGGCGGCAACCCTCGCGCCTCGATCCGGCCCGGTGAGCGACACGTTCTCCTTCGAGGGGATGCGGTAGCTTAGGCACCAGCAGACGTTCGCATCGGGACGCTTCGGTCCCACCATGGTCTCGACGTCGGCAAACACGGTTGCCGGGCGAACCTCGATTGTCATGCATTCTCCCGTCCGAAGGCACGAAGTGGCTCCCCGCTCCAGGGGGCTCGCGGATGGCCCCCTCCGAGGCCCACACGCTCCCGGCTCGCAGGAGCACGACGGTGGTCACGCACTGAAGAAGGAAGACCTTCAGGAGGGGCCGGGCCCTGGAGGACCTGGGCACCGGCTCGATCTCGTCGACGAGCTGTTGATCCGTGACGACCGGCGCCCTTCACCGGAAGGCGTTCTCGAATCATCTGCAGCACTCCTCGTCGGATGGTTCGGCCCGGACTACGCTCCCTCGGCAGCCCTCGCGCCTCTCTCCTCCTTCACCCTTCCCCCAGGAGGGGAGCACAATAGATCCGGCGCGGGCACCTCGCAATCCGCAGCGCCGCCGGGGCTTACCTCTTCCCTCCCACTTCCGGCTTCGCCGCGACGGCGGCCAGCGCCTCCCTGGCCTGCGCCAGGTGGCGCTCCTCGTGGGCCACGATGATGTCGAACGCCGCATCCAGCGGATAGACAATCTGCCGGTTGGCCGGGGACGAAATGACCGCCTGACCTTCCACCAGATCCCCACAGGAGGCGATGAGGGACCGCAGTTCCTCCTGGTGCGCGAGGAAGCGGGGAACGATGTCGCCCGGGATCTCCTCGTCCGCCGGCTCCCAGACGGGGAAGGTGCGCATCTTTCGCTTCCGATCCGGCTGAACCCCCTTCAGCAGCATCCGGCCCAGTGATTGCGGCAGAAACGGAAGGCGTGCCGTGAACGGAGGCCGATGCTCGCCTCGACGGAGTTCTTCGACCACCGGCCAGTAGGACTCGTTCAACCGGATGAGGTGGTCGAGGTTCTGGGCGACGCTCCAGCCTCCCGAAGGGGGTCGGGCATTCAGCTGCCGGGCATCGAGCTGGCCGAAGTCGCGCTTCACCGCCACGCTGACCGACGCGATGCGTTCGCTCCAGCGATCGATTCCCGCCGTCATGAAGTCCCCTCCCGGCCACCGGATCGTTCCGAGTTCATCGACGTCATGGCGCAGCCGACCCCGGCGCCCGGAGGCGCCACTTGGTTCGGGTATACACCGTTCGGAACCCCTGTCGTTCCGCGTTTCGCTGCGATCCGCTTCCGGGGTGGGCCACCATCATCGCCAGGGAGGCTCCCCGGGATGCGGCAAACTCCAGTCGCGCCGCGAGGAGCGTGCGCTGGGCTCCCCGGCACCGGGCCGAGGGAATCGTGCTGGCGCCGGCCAGAAGCGCAACGTCGCCGACGATGCAGAGGGACCCGGTGGCGACGGGAACCCCCTCGATCTCCGCCAGGAAACAGTGCACGCCCTCGGCCCGGACCATCACCTTTCCGAGCGCATCGACAAAGTCGGCCAGCCCTTGGGCTTCACTCGCCCACCCGGCCCCGGCGATGCTCGACCAGAGCGGCCCCTCCTCCGGTCGGATGGTCCGCACCCGGACGCTGCCGTCACCGGCCACGGGAAGCGATGTGGGGCGCACCAGCACCGTGGAAACCTCCATCGGGAGGTAGCCGCGGGCGCCAAGCTGGCCCAGGACGTCGGGAGTGGCGAGGGGGCTGACCTCGTGATGCACCGGCGCGGACCGGCTCAGGAAGAAGCCTTCGAGGGCCTCGAACTCCGCCGCATCCACGCAGCCTGAAAGGCCCAGCCCGAAGGTCTGCGTCAGAGGGGAGTCCGGACCGTCGAACATCGCACTCGCGCCCTCCACCCTGATGTGCGTCGCGCCGACCTCGGGCTCCAGGCCTGCCCGGGCCTGGACCAGGGCGATGTTCGCCGCCGCCTCCGCACCCTCCAGCCGTCGAGCGAGATCGAGATCGGTCAACGGATACATGGGTTCTTCCCCGTCCGGCATCACGCGTCCTCCCATTATCGGCCCGAACCACCCGACCCGCCACGCGCACGGTGAGCGGATGATTACCCCGAGTACGCCCCCTTCACATCGCCTTCACATTGCCATCACATCGAACGACACCCGCAGGACCTCAGCAGTGCCGGGAATATAGAAATAAACCCGGCCTCGCTCCTCGTCCACGACAAAGTTTCCCGCTCCTGTCACGTGGGTGAACTCGAGTCGCTCCCTGACCTGGCCTTCGCCGGAGAGTACGAGCAGTCTGGCGCCCGGTCGCTCGCCAGAGTTCGTCAGGATCCACAGGTCCCCCCGGACTTCCCGGGCCCGGAGGAGATAGTCCAGGCCGGCGAGATTGAAGTCGTCCATCTCGCGATTCTGCTCGATCCATGCAGCCAGAACCGCGTCGAACCCCGGTTCCTCCACCGTAGTCAGGAAGATCCGATCGCCGCGTGGGTCATATCGCTCCACCTGCTTCGCTGCCGAAACCGTCAGCCAGACGGCCCCATCCTCCCCGACCACCGCACTGGCCGCATTCAGGAGGAGCGCCGGGATTTCTCCCTCGATCGCCTGGGCCCGCAGCTCCGCCATGTTGACCACGACCTGACCGGGAGCCAGGAGTGCTCCAAGGCGTCCCCGTTCCTCTCCCGAGGCGGAGCAGACGACCGCCAGCCCCGCGCCGAACCCGAGAGTGGGTCGCACCAGGGTCCCGTCAGGGCCCCGAGCCGGAGGCGCGGGACCACTCGCACACGTCGAGATGGCCTCGGAGGTGGTCGCATCCCCATCCAGCGTGAACTGCTGCAGCCTGCCATTTCCCGGATCGACCACGGTGAGCGACGCACCGCCCAGGAACAGGGAGGCGGGGCGCTCCAGCTCGCCGGGTCCCTGGCCCGGCCGACCGATCGTCCGGCGAAGCTGTCCCATGCCATCGATCACATGCACCCGCCTGGACCGGGCGTCGAGCAGGAAGAGCGACCCATCCGGGTGCACGGCCCAATCCGCCAACCCCCCGATCAACCCCGATTCCGTGCTCACGATGGTGTCCGGAAGCGCCGGGACCTCGACATGCACCCCCGCCCTCTGACCAGGGTCCGTTCCGCATCCAGCGGCCGTGAGTGCGCAGGTCAGGATCAGCCACGACATGCAGTTGGGCTTCATTCGAGGTTCTCTTCCAGAGGGAGGGGCATTGCCACGACCCCCTTGGACTGAATCTCCCGCCGCAGGGTTGCCTTCGTGCACGGCCCGCGCCCGGCACCGGACCGACCCGGTCCGACTGACCGAACCCGGGGGGGATCGTGATCGGAACGCTACCTCGAACCGGAGCAGGGTTTCATCGAGCCAGATGGACTACGAGGGGTCGCGCACCGTGACGGACACCGTGACCACGACCGCCCCTTCCACGTCGGCACCCCGAACTTCCGACTCGCCCTCCCTGAGTCCGGTAATCTGTCCCGATTCGGGAGCCACACGCACCACGCCGGGATCCTGCGCGCTCCAGGACAGCTCGAGGCGCCGCACTCCCTCCGGGCAGGTTTCAATCGTCGCGGTCGGCGTCACACTCTGCCCCACCGCCAGGGTGGCCGTGATCGGATCCACCTCGATGAAGACCCCGGTGTGGCAGACCCTCGGGTCGAGAATCCCGCAGGCCCCGGCCAGAAAGGCCAGGGCAACGCACGTGAAACCCCGGACCAGGGGTTCGCGGAGAATGCTCCTGAGCATGCTGATGGTCCCGTTGCGAGAGGCTTGCCGTCGGCGTCCATGTTCAGGAACGACTGGGCGCCCGTCTTTCTGACTCCGGCGCACGAAGGAGGCTCCGGGCACCCTCGCCACCAGGGCTGAATCACCTGCTCGATCGGTCCATCGGAATCCGGAGGACCATCCAGGTGCATGAAGTCACCGCGCGAGGACTCGAACCTCGACGCCGGCTTCGGGACCCGGTTTCCATCGCGGGAATCGAACCCGCTGTCCCGACCTTCCGGCGCGCAACCAACGCCGCGGTGTGACGCCTGCCGCGCGAGGCCAATCTCCTGCGCCAGATGTCCCCGGAGTATCGGCGATCGGGTACGCGCAGGCAAACGAGGACGACGCGCCGGCCTCGAAAGGTTCCACCCCGATGCGCTCCGAAGTCAATCTCGGTCGCGACACACCATGTCCGGTCCTCCGGCCCTCCGACCCGCGTACCGTTGGTCATCCTCCTTCCGGAGGGCATCGGCTCATTCCCAAGCGTGACAGGCTGCAGGCTGGGCCGGAGGGGAGCGCCGCGCCTGGAGGCAGCCTCGCGCGAAGTTCCTTCACCACTTGCTCATGGGACAGGCCCTGGCCCGATGCCAGCGCCGCCCTGGCCTGCCGGATGTCCCGCACCAGCTCGTCTTCCTCGACGAGCGCTTCGCACTGCCCTGGGTCGAGAGGCACCGCTGCCTTCGCCCGAAAGGCGGACGGCGGCTGCACGTCTTCTCCTGGATTGATCCTCGGCATGCGACCTCCCTGGGTAACGCGCGTCGACCTCCTACCTGACAGCCCTCAACTCCCCACGCGACAGCACTCAAGCCGGAGCCGGAATCTCTCTCAGGTCTCCGGGCGAGGACTGCAGCCTGACCTATGAAAGCCCCGTCCTGCCAGGCACATAGCTCCCCTGGGCCGGCA
>REBP01000209.1 GCA_007692665.1 Gemmatimonadales bacterium
CGGGCCCTCGAACCTCGCGCCACTGGTGGGCGTCATCATGGGGTCGCGCTCCGACTGGGAAACCATGACCCATGCGGTGACGACGCTGGAGGCCCTCGACGTGCCCCACGAGGTCCGCGTGGTGTCGGCCCACCGGACGCCGGACCTCCTGTTCGACTACGCCGGCGGGGCCGAGGGCCGGGGGCTCCGGGTCATCATTGCCGGGGCCGGCGGGGCTGCGCACCTCCCCGGCATGGTGGCCGCGAAGACGGTCCTTCCCGTGCTGGGGGTGCCGGTCCAGTCGAAGGCGCTCCAGGGGCTCGATTCCCTCCTGTCCATCGTGCAGATGCCCGCCGGGGTGCCGGTGGCGACGCTGGCCATCGGGAAGGCCGGGGCGGTGAACGCCGCGCTCCTGGCTGCGTCCATGCTGGGGGCCGAGTTCCCGGACATCCGGGAGGCCCTGCGGCGGTACCGGGACGGTCGCACCCGGGCGGTCATGGCCGACGAGGATCCCCGTCTTCCGGCGCCCGGCGGGAGTGGCCGGTGACGGGTCCCCTGCGGGTGGGTGTCCTCGGGGGAGGGCAGCTCGGAAGGATGCTGGGGCTCGCGGGAATCCCGCTGGGGCTCCGGTTCCGCTTCCTCGACCCCGGAGGCGACGGGTCTCCCGCCGCCGCCGTGGGTGAGGTGGTGGAGGGAGCGTGGGACGATCCGGCCGCGCTGGAGCGCTTTGGAGCGGGGCTCGACGTGGTGACGTGGGAGTTCGAGAACGTGTCGGCGGAGGTGGTGCGGGGGCTGGCCGAGCGGGTGCCGGTTCACCCGTCCCCCGAAGCGCTGGAGGCGGCCCAGGACCGATGGGTCGAGAAGCAGACCTTCCAGCGCCTCGGCATCCCCATCGCGCCGTCCCGCCCGGTGTCGAGCCGCGAGGAGCTGGATGCGGCGGTGGCGGCGCTGGGGCTTCCGGCGGTGCTCAAGACCCGCCGCTTCGGCTACGACGGGAAGGGCCAGGCCCTGCTCCGGGAGGCCTCCGACGTGGAGGCCGCCTGGGCACGCCTCGGGGAAACCCCCCTCGTTCTCGAGGGCTTCGTGACCTTCCGCCGGGAACTCTCCCTCGTCGTCGCCCGCTCCACGACCGGGGAGACCCGGGCCTGGCCCCTCACCGAGAACGTCCATCGGCGGGGGATCCTGCGGACGAGCTTCGTGCCCGCGGGGATCGAGGGAGCCGGGCGCGCGGCAGCGCTCCAGGAGGAGGCCGAACGGCACGGGAGGGCCCTCCTCGACGCGCTGGGCTACGTGGGCGTGCTGGCGGTGGAGTTCTTCGAGACGGGGGACGGGCTCGTGGCGAACGAGATGGCCCCCCGGGTTCACAACTCCGGACACTGGACCCAGGACGGCGCGTTCACCTCGCAGTTCGAGAACCACCTTCGGGCCATCCTGGGGCTCCCCCTGGGACCCACGGGGCTCCGGGGGAGCGCAGGGGGTGGCGCAGGGGGCGGCGCCGGGATGGTGAACTTCATCGGGGGGATCCCGGAGCGCAGCGCGGCGCTCGGAGCCGAGGGGCCGGTGGTGCGGGCGCTCCACCTCTACGACAAGTCGCCGCGGCCGGGGCGGAAGGTGGGCCACCTGAACCTGTGGGGTCCCGACGCCGACGCGGTGCGGGGGGCGCTGGAAGAGCTGGCGGGCCTGGCGGACCGCACCGGCGAGGGGTGAGCCGGCGAGAGGCGAGCCGGGCCGTGCCTCAGGCCCGGCTCGCGTTCACTCCCGGGGCTCGAGTCAGGCGGCGACGCAGAACTCGCAGAGGCCGTACAGCACGAACTCGTGCCGCTCCAGCTTGAAGCCTGGCGGGGTCACGGAGCGCAGGTTCCCGGGACATCCCTCGACCTCGAAGACGCGGTCGCACGCCCGGCAGTGGAAATGGTGGTGATGCGCCTTGCCGGCGACCTCGTACCGCGGGGGCTCGCCGGGGAGTTCCACGGGGACGAGGAAGCCGTCTTCCTGGAGGGCCTTGAGGTTGCGGTAGATCGTGGCAATCCCGATCCCGTCCACCCGGGCCTGCGCCGCCTCGTGCAGTTCCCGGGGGCTCAGGGGATGACCCGCCACCTCGAGCGCCTCCCGAATGGCCCGTCGCTGTCTGGTTTCTCTCTGCATCATCACTCCGGCTTGGCCACGCCCGGGTGAGGGCGTGCGGTCAGATCACGCTCGCGGGAACACCCCCGGGCGGTCAAGCTGCCGGGGTCCTCGACACCGCTTCGGTCCGCGCGGCCGGTTCAGGCGTTCCCCCGGACACGACTGCTTCCGGTTCCGGATGCCCGGGAAAGGGGGCGTCGGCCTCGCATCCATGGTGCGCACACGGCATTTCGGCGTCGGTGCTGCAGTGGAGACGCGCGTTCCAGATCAGCCCCCCCGCCACGACCAGGGTGGCGAGGATCGTCGTGGCTTCCTCCGGCACCGGCTGGAAGAAGTCCAGGAGGGAAGCCCCCCAGGCCACGAGCCCGATGGCGATGGGCAGGACGGGCCTCATGTCGCCGTGCTGCCGGAGTCCGCGGGTGAGCGCCCAGGCGGCGAGAACGATGGTGATGCCGAGAAGGGCGAACTCGACCGTGTCTCCCAGCGCCAGGGCCGGGGCCATGACCACCACGATCGGCGTCAGCGCGCAGTGGATTGCGCAGAGGATGGGGGCCGCACTGGCCCACCCCCACGGATGCGGGAAGAAACGACGCATGATCCTCTGGTGAAACGCACCGCGGGACTGGAAGAAACGCCCATGGCGACAGGTCGCAGGCAGCTTAACGAAAAATCAATATCATTAGTGGGGGCGACATGGTCAAGGGGCCGAACATGGCCCGGCCTCGGGTGGATGCATGGACCGGGCTGCCCGGGCACGGCAATCTCGCCCGGCCCCGGAATTCATGCTATATTCGGGAACGAAAAGCATTTCGGCACTCCCGCAGCGCCTCGATCACTTCGCGACGATTCAGTTCCATGTCGCGGTTGCAGTCGCCGGGAGGTCATATCCGCAGGCTCGTCCAGTCGATGAGGTTCATCGGGGGACAGCGGGCCTCCGGTTTTTTTTAATATGCCGGAGCCAGTCCGGCGGCTCACGTCGGGACTGCGGTGCACGGCTCGGAGCCGGTCCATTCAACACCAGGAGGACTTCCATGCTCGACCACATTCGTGAACGCCTGGAGGCGGAGATCGAGACCCTTACCAGGGAGCTGAACGTGGAGCTTCCCGAAAGGATTTCGAAGGCGGTGGAGCTTGGCGACCTCCGCGAGAATTCCGAGTACAAGTCGGCCCTGGAACGTCAGCAGTTCATCCAGGCCCGGATCGGTCATCTCAGCCACCGCCTGTCGGAACTCTCGAAGATCGACGTCGAATCCATGCCGGCGGACCGGGTCGGCTTCGGTTCGAAGGTCACGATCGTCGACCTGGACCTGGAGGAGGAGATGACGTTTACGCTGGTCGCCGGTGACTACATGGATCTCGAGGGGGGGCAGGTCTCCATGGCCTCGCCCATCGGGTCGGGTCTCCAGGGGGCGAAGCGGGGAGAGACGGTGACCGTCCAGCTGCCCCGCGGTGAACGGCGGTACAAGATCCGCGAGCTCGTGACGCTGCCGGAGCAGCTCGGCATGTGACGATCGGCGCCGTGTGAGTTCCCGCGTGCATGCGCGGCCACCCGGTTGAACCCGGTCGGGGTGGAGGGGTAGGTCCTGCTCCCCTTCCACCCTTGCCGGGTTCTTTCGTGTCCGCATCCGATTTCATCACCCCTGTCGTTGTCACGTCCGAATACCGGGTCGCAGGGGTCCCCATCCTCAGGCTCCGGGGCGTCTCCCGCGGGTTCATGGAGGGCGGAGTCCGCCGAGCCGTGCTCGAGGACCTCGACATGGAGGTGGCCCGGGGCACATTCGTGGCCCTCCTCGGTCCGTCGGGGTCGGGAAAGAGCACCCTTCTCAACCTCGTGAGCGGCATCGATGCCCCCGACCGGGGCGAGATCGAGGTGGCGGGGGTTCCCCTTCACGCCCTCAGTGAGCGGGAGCGCACGCTCTTCCGCCGGGACCGGGTGGGCTTCGTCTTCCAGTTCTTCAACCTGATCCCCACGCTGACGGTGCTCGAGAACCTCCTCCTCCCCATGGAGCTGGGGCGCCGCACCACCGACGCCGACCGAGCCCGGGCCCTGGCCCTCCTCGACCGCGTCGGGCTCGTGGACCGGGCCGGTGCCTGGCCGGACCGGCTGTCCGGGGGAGAGCAGCAGCGGGTGGCCGTGGCCAGGGCGCTGGCGCACCAGCCGGAGCTGATCCTGGCCGACGAGCCCACCGGCAACCTGGACCTGGAAACCGGTGGACGCGTGCTGTCGCTCCTGGAGGAACTCGTCCGGGACAGCGGCACCACGCTCTTCATGGTGACGCACTCGGAGGAGGCCGCCGCCCGGGCAGACCGGATCCTCGAGATCCGGGGCGGCGCCCTGACCGAACGGGCGCGCCCGTGACGGACCTGGTCGCGCGGGCCACGCGCCGCCACCTCCTGCGTCACCCCTGGCAACTGGTCCTGACCCTCCTGGGGGTCAGCCTGGGGGTGGCGGTGACGGTGGCCCTCGACCTGGCGATCCAGTCCTCGCGAGAGGCGTTCAGGGTCTCGGGCGAAACCATCACCGGCCGGGCCACGCACCAGGTGCTGGCCGGCCCCGCCGGCCTTCCCGACGGCCTGGCGGCAAGGCTCCGCATCGAGGGGGGCCTTCGCGACGTGGCCCCGGTGGTGGAGGGGTGGGGCGTGCACCCGGACCAGCCGGAGCGACCCCTGCGCATCCTGGGGGTGGACCCCTTCTCGGAGGCCCCCTTCCGGCCGTGGCTCGGCGGGGGACCCACCGGGGAGGTGGACGGCGCACGGCTGGTCACGGAGGCCGGTGCCGTCTTCCTCTCGGAGGGGACCGCGCTCTCCCTTGGCGTCGCAGCCGGCGACCCGCTTCCCCTCCGCATCGGGGGAACGCAGCCGACCCTCCGGGTGGCGGGGGTCCTCGAACCCACCGACGCCCTTGCGCGGCAGGGGCTCCGCGACCTCCTCGTCGTGGACCTCTCCGAGGCCCAGGACCTCCTCGGCTCCCCCGGGCGCGTCGACCGACTGGACCTGCGCATCCCGGAGCGGATCAGTGCCTCGCCCGAGGCCGAGGCCGCCCTCCTCGCCCTCATCGAGTCCCTCCTCCCCGGCGACGCCCGCCTGGTCCCTGCCGGTACCCGCGAGGAGACCATGGGCGAAATGGTCCGCGCCTTCGACCTGAACCTCACCGCGCTCTCGCTCCTGGGGCTCCTGTTCGGCGTATTCCTGATCTACAACACGATGACCTTCTCGGTGGTGCAGCGCCGCCGGCTCTTCGGCACCCTGAGGGCGCTGGGGGCCACGCGCCGCCGCATCCTCGCGGGGGTCCTGGGCGAAGCCATGGCCCTGGGGGTCGCCGGGGCCGTGCTGGGCGTGGGCCTCGGCATCGTGCTGGGCCGCGGCCTCGTGCGCCTCGTCACCCGCACCATCAACGACCTCTACTTCGTGGTCTCGGTGGAGGGACTGGCCCTCCCCCCCGACGTCCTGATCCGGGGTGCCCTGCTGGGGATCGGCGCCACCCTCCTCGCCTCGCTCCCGCCGGCCTGGGAGGCCACCACCGTGTCGGCCCGGGAGGCCATGGCCCGCTCCACCGTGGAGTCCAGGGTCCGCGAAATGGTCCCGAAGGCGGCGCTGCTGGGGGCCCTGATGGTCGCCGCCGGGGCCGGGCTTCTCCTTCTCACGTCTCGCTCGCTGGGCGCGGCCTTCGGGGGCCTCTTCGCCGTTCTCACCGGCATGGCGCTGATCGTGCCGGCAGCCACCGTGCTCCTGCTCGCCGCGGTCCGGCCGGTCCTGGCCCGGGTCGCCGGGGTCCTCGGGGCCATGGCGGCGCGGGGGGTCGTGACCTCGCTGTCGCGGACCGCGCCGGCGCTGGCCTCGCTGGTCATTGCCGTGTCGGTGGTGGTGGGGCTCGGCATCATGATCCAGTCGTTTCGGGGGAGCGTGGTCCGGTGGCTCGACGTGACGCTCCAGGCCGATCTCTACATCTCTCCGCCCGGCGTCGTCGCGAACCGCCCCGAGGGTCGGCTCCCCGTCGCCCTGGCTGCGTCTGCGGCGGAGCTGCCGGGGGTGGCGGGGGTCAGCACCTACCTGGGCACGGAGCTCGTCACCGAGAGCTACGGAGTGACCCGGTTCGTGGCGCTGGGGCTCGACCCCCGGGGGGAGCGGTCCCTGGATCTCATGGAGGGGGGGGATGCGGAGGGGCAGGTCTTCCAGCGCTTCAGGGCCGGCGACGGGGTCTTCGTGTCGGAGCCCTTCGCCTTTCGTCACGGCGTCGGGGTCGGCGATCCGGTGGTGCTTCCCGCGTCCGACCCGGCCTCCCGCGAGGCGGGGGGAGGCACGCTCCCGGTACTCGCGATCTTCCGGGACTACGGCTCCGAGGCCGGCACCGTCATGATCGCCCGCCCGGCATGGGACGTCCTTCTCGGGGACGCCGCCGACGACCGCGTGACCTCGCTGGGGCTCTTCCTCGACCCTGGAGTCGCCGACGATCCGGAGGCGGTGGCGCGCATCGAGGCCGGGCTCCGGGGGGCGGCAGGCGCCCCCCTCGAGATCCGGTCCAACCGCGAGCTCCGGGCCCTGACGCTCGAAGTCTTCGACCGGACCTTCGAGGTGACCCGGGTCCTCCGGCTCCTGGCCTTCGTCGTGGCCTTCATCGCAGTGCTGAGCGCGCTCATGGCCCTGGAACTCGAGCGGAGCCGGGAGCTGGGGGTCCTTCGGGCCACCGGGATGACCCCGGGGCAGACCTGGGGGCTCGTCACCGCGCAGACCGGGATCATGGGGGTGGTGTCGGGGCTCTTTGCGCTCCCGGTGGGTGTGGCGCTGGCGGCGGTGATGATCCACGTCGTGAACCGGCGCTCCTTCGGCTGGTCCCTCGACATGGAGGTCGGCCTCGCGCTCCCGCTCCAGGCGGTGGCGCTGGCGGTGACGGGAGCCGTCCTCGCCGGAATCTATCCGTCGTGGAAGATGTCTCGAACGCCGCCCTCGGCGGCCCTTCGGGGGGAATGATGCTGCACACGGGGATGCGGAAGGCGCGGGCGGGGCGGGCGACCCCGGGGCTGGTCACGGTTCTCGGCGCCGTGGTCGTGGCCGTCCTCCTGGTCTGGGGGGCGGTTCGCATGGCTGCGCCCCCGGAACGGAGCGAGGTCCGCGCCACCCTCTCGGCGGCGGAGGCGCTGGCCGGCGGAGACACGGAAGGGTTCGCCCGGGCCCTCGAGCCCCGGGCGTTCGTCTTTCCCGACGATCATGGTCCGCACCCCGACTACCGGACCGAGTGGTGGTACCTCACCGGCCACCTGGACGCCGTCGACGGGCGGTCCTTCGGCTTCCAGCTCACCTTCTTCCGGAACGCCCTGTCCCCGACGCCGCCGGAGCGCGCCTCGGCCTGGTCCACCAACCAGCTCTGGATGGGGCATTTCGCGATCACCGACGTGGAGAGCGGACGCCATGTCCACGAGGAACGCTTCGCCCGGGGTGCGGTGGGGCTCGCCGGGGCCACGGCCGACCCCTTCCGTGTGTGGATCGAGGGGTGGGAGCTGGACGGGGAACGCCCCGGCGACGCCTTCCCCTTCCGGCTGCGCGCCGCCATGGCGTCGGGCGAGGCCCTCGAGCTGGAGGTGGCGGAGGGGAAGCCACCGGTGCTCCAGGGCGACGCGGGCCTCTCCCAGAAGGGACCGGAGCCGGGGAACGCCTCCTACTACCTGTCGTGGACCCGGATGCCGCTCCGGGGCACCGTCACCATGGACGGGGAGCCCGTGGCCGTGACCGGCGAGGGGTGGATGGACCGGGAGTGGAGCACGTCGGCGCTGGGCGAGGTCCACCGTGGGTGGGACTGGTTCTCCCTTCAGCTGGACGATGGGCGCGAGCTCATGTTCTTCGAACTCCGGCGCGCCGACGGCGCCCGCGACCCGCTGAACCACGGGGCGCTGGTGGCCGTGGACGGAACGGTGCGGCACCTGGGGGGCGACCAGGTGGAAATCGAGGTTCTGGACCGGTGGCGGAGCCCCCTGGATGGGACGGAATACCCGTCAGGATGGCGCCTCCGCATCCCCGAAGAGGAGATCGACCTCACGCTGACCCCCCGGGTCCGCGACCAGGAAATGAACGTGACGTTTCGTTACTGGGAGGGTGCCCTGGCGGTGGAGGGGACCGCGGCGGGCGCGCCGGTGGGGGGACGCGGCTACGCGGAACTGACCGGATACGCGGCGACGGAGAACCGTCCGCCCTCGTGAACTGAGCGGTTTCAGGGTATAATGCCCCATCGAAGGACCACCGTGGGGACCGAGCGGGGACTCTGGAGGGAGTGGATGGCGAAGATCCTGATCATCGACGACGACCCGGCGCTTCGGGGCACGATGCGGAAGATCCTGGAGCGCTCCGGGCACGACGTCTCGGAGGCGGGAGACGGCGATGCGGGGCTTCGCCAGGTGGCGGCCGAGGCGCCGGACCTGGTGATCACGGACCTCCTGATGCCCGAGAAGGAAGGGATCGAGACGATCCAGGAACTCACCGAGCATTTTCCCGACGTGCGGATTCTCGCGGTCTCCGGGGCGGGCGGGACCGAGGAGGAGGAGGGGCCGCTGATGGATGCGAAGCTCTTCGGTGCCCACGCGGTGCTGCCCAAGCCCTTCTCGGTGCAGGTGCTCACGGACACGGTGGCGCAGCTCCTGGGCTGAGTGCGCGCAGGGGTCAGAAGCACTCCTCGTCGGTGACGTGCCCGTCGACGATGACGCCGCATACGCGGGTCAGGTACTCGAAGGGGTCGCCGTCGAAGAGGACGAGGTCCCCGTCCTTCCCGACCTCGATCGAACCCACGCGGTGGTCGACCCCCAGGATGCGGGCGGGCGCAAGCGTGATGGTGCGGAGCGCCTCCTCGAAGGAAAGCCCGTAGGCCGCGGCCATGGCGGCCTCGAAGAGCACGAGGCGCGTCTTCGGAACGTAGGGCTCGAACCCGCTCTG
>REBP01000210.1 GCA_007692665.1 Gemmatimonadales bacterium
CTCCACGTTGACGCCAAGCCCCCGGGTGCCCGGCCGGATCTCCACGCCGGCCCCCGCGCTGTAGCCCACGATGTAGTGGGACTCCGAGCGATCGGCGTCCAGGGAGCCCGGCTGGAGGGCGGCGCTGGCCACGCGGCGCGCCAGGACCCCGGTGCCGAGGACCACGTAGGGCGCGGCAATCCCCGCGTCGAGGCCGGCCCGGAGGAGTGCGCCGGCGTCCGTCATGCTGTAGCCGCGGCGCACCATGATCGTGTCGGTCCGCGTCTCGCAGTTCCCCTGCTCGTCACACTCGGAGCTGAACCGCAGGGCCTGCCGGGGCCCGGTGACGCCCAGACGCTGCATGCCGATTTCCGGGCCGAACGCCAGGAAGGGGCGCATGCCGCCCCGCACACCGAACGTGCCGTACTCGCTGAGCAACCCGATGCGGGCACCAAGACCGCCGTCGGTCCCGCCGTCCTCCCCGGAGCTGCCGTAGGCGAGGGCCCCCTCCACGGCGGCAAAACGGCGCTCGGGCACGGGCGCGCCGCCCGGGTCGTCCACCGAGGCACCCCCCGCCGGGGCGGCGGCCGGCGGCGCAACGGCGCCCGGCCGGTGCCAGACCGGACGCCAGCGGGGCCTCGTCGCACCGAAGGCGGCGCCGAGCGCCGCCCCCCCCGCTGCACTCACCAGTGTGCCTCCGAGGACCACGGGAATCAGCTCGCCGGCGGAAGACCCCTCGCCCGCGAGCACGACTCCGAAGAACCCGAACCAGGCGAGGCCGGCGCCGCCGAGAGCAAGTCCGCCAATCGTTGCGCCGCGGCGCGTGTCGCGGTCCCTCCGGGAGACGGCGTCGATTTCGCGAAAGAGGACATGCCGCTCGCCCAGAAGCAGCGCGTCGGGTGTGACGGCGCCCAGCGGCCCGACCAGTTCACCCCCAGCCGTCATCTGCAGGCGGAGCACGCTCCCCGGACCGAGCGCTCCCAGCGTCTGCCGCAACGCGGGCACGGTATCGGCCCGTGGGGGCTCCTGCCCCGACGCGAGCCCCGGCGCGGCAGGTGCCAGGACCATGAACGCCAGGAAGAACGCGGTGGCCGGCGGAAACGGGGCGGGTGCCCCCGGAGGGCGTCGTGACGTCGACATGGTGATGCTGTGCCCTTGCGACGGGGAAGCGCCGCCGACGGTCGGCCAGTGCCACACTCAAACTCGCGGCACGCACCACCCCCTCCAATGGAGCCGGTGTTCGGATCGAGGACCATCGCGCGCGCTCCCTGATGGATCCCGGACCCTCAACGCGGGGCTCCGCGGTCCAGACTGCGGTGAGCCCGCGGTGACGGATGTAACTCGGTCGGTCATCCGGCCTGCAGGTCCACTACCGGGTCAGCCCCGCCGGGCCCCATCCACCCCGCCGATAGGGCGTCGATGAAGGCGCAGGGTACGGGTCGCCGCGCGCCAGCACGCGAGTGCTCCCCCCCGAGGAGGACCGTTCCCGCCGCGCCCGGGCCCCGCTCAGGGTGGCCTCATGGAGGAGGGCCCCCGGGAAAACCCTGGCAGCAACCCCCTCCATGGCGATGGCCTCGGGCTGGAGGCGGACATCCCTGCGGGTCGCTCCCTCGGGGTCGACGGTGAAGGTCTCCGTTCGCTGGGCCCCGTCCGGCGGTAGCGAACTCCCCAACGAGCCACCCGAAATCAGGTGGATGGGGCATCGACCCCCGTATGGGTAGTCGATTCGTCAATGGACAAGCGCCAGGGACACCTGTGTCAGAAGGGCAGGTCGTCGTCCGGCTGCGAGAGGTCCGGCTCCGGCGCCCGGTTGCCACCCCCCCCCCCCCCCCCCCCCCCCCCCCCCCCCCCGCCCCCCCCCCCCCCCCCCCCGCCCTGGCCCGGCCCGCCGGAACCTCCGAGCATCATCATCTCGAAGGCCACGATGTCGGTCCAGTAGCGCACGTTGCCCTGGGGGTCCTCGGTCTGGGAGTACTCGAGACGTCCCTCGACGTAGAGGCGGTCCCCCTTCGTCACGTACTGCTCCACGATGTCGGCGAGCTTCCCGAAGAAGGTGACCCGGTGCCACTCGGTCTTCTCCTGCGTCTGGCCGCTCCGGTCCTGGAAGCTCCGGCTGGTGGCGATGGAGACCTTTGCCACCTTGGTTCCGGACGGTGTGGTCCGGATCTCGGGGTCGGCTCCGAGGTTTCCGATCAGAGAGACCTTGTTCAGGGACCGGCTCATGGGGGATCCTCCTTGGGGGTGCGTGGCGGCGTCGTACGTGTCGACGTCGTACGTATCGGTGACGCTACGGTTCGGTGTCGTCGTGTGGCGCGCGGGCCTGTTTCGGACCGGCTGGGAAGGTAGCGACTCGCCCGGGGCGCGGCCATGCCGTGACGGGGTCGTGGTGGTGGCTTTCGGGGTGGGCCGGGGGTAGCTTCCGGAAGGAGCCTTGCGCCCCCCGCTCGCCTCTCCTCCCGCAACGAATGCCCGGAGTCGTCGCATGACCGAAACCCTGCTCGTCGGAACCGAAGTCGCGGACCGGATCGCCACCGTCACGATCCAGCGGCCGGAGAAGCTGAACGCGCTGAACCGCGAGGTTCTCGACGCCCTGGACGCTGCCTTCACGGCCCTCGAATCCCGCGACGACGTGGGCGTGGTCATCGTGACCGGCGCCGGGGACCGCGCCTTCGTGGCCGGGGCCGACATTGGTGCGCTGGTGGAGATGTCGCCCCTTTCGGGGAAGGAAATCAGCGCCCACGGGCAGGCGATCTTCCGGCGCATCGAGCGGTTTCGCTGCCCCGTCATTGCGGCGGTGAACGGCTTCGCCCTGGGCGGGGGATGCGAACTGGCCCTGGCCTGTCACGTGCGGGTGGCGTCCACGGCAGCCCGCTTCGGCCTCCCCGAGGTCGGGCTCGGCATCATCCCCGGGTACGGGGGGACGGTGAGACTGTCCCGGCTCATCGGCCTGGGGCGTGCCGTGGAACTGACCCTGACCGGTGCCCAGGTGAAGGCCGACGAGGCCCTCCGCATCGGGCTCGTGACCCACGTGGTGGAGCCGGCGGAACTCATGGACAAGGCCCGGGAACTCGCCGGGGCCATGGCCTCCAAGGGCCCGCTGGCGATCCGCATGGCCCTCGAGGCGATCCATCACGCCCAGGACGCCTCCACCGACGAGGCCATGCGCTACGAGGCCTCCCTCTTCGGCCTGCTGGCCGCTTCCGATGACATGCGCGAGGGGATGACCGCCTTCCTCGAGAAGCGGAAGCCGGACTTCCGGGGCGCGTGACCCTCCACCGCCTCCGCCTCCAGGGTTTCCGGAACCTCGAGGATGCCACCCTCGAGCTGCCCGCCGAGGGCGTCGCCCTGGTGGGCGCGAACGCGCAGGGAAAGTCCAACTTCCTGGAGGCGATCCACTACCTGGAGATCTTCCGTTCCTGCCGGGGAACCCGGGACACCCGGCTGATCCGGTTCGGGGAGGACTTCTTCAGGTTGGAGGCGAGGATCGGTCCGGGCGCGTCGTCGGTCCCGGAACCGGGCGGAGATGCGCCGCGCTCACGGTCGGTGGCCGCCGCGGTCCAGCGGGCCGGGCCCATCAAGAAAGTCACGGTGGACGGCGAGGAACCGCCCCGGATCGGGGATGCGCTGGGGGAAATGGGATCGGTGCTCTTCACCCCGGACGACGTCCGGCTCGTGGCGGACGGGCCCCAGGAGCGCCGCCGCTTCCTGGACATCGTGCTCTCGGTGAACGCCCCCGGGTACCTGGAGGCCCTTCAGCGCTACCGCCAGGTCCTGGCCCAGCGAAACGCCGCCCTCCGGGACCGCGCCCCCCGGGCCACGGTGGAGGCGTGGGATCCGCTGCTGGCAGGAGCCGGCGCACGGGTGCTCCGGATGCGCGCCGCCTGGGTTCGGGCGGGAGCGCCGACCTTTCGTTCGGTGGTGGAAGAGGTGTCCGGCGGGGAGCGGGGGGTGCTCGCGTACCAGCCGGGGGTCCCGGGGGGGCCAGGGGCCCCGGGGAACCCCGGGACCCCCGGGTCGGGGGCGTTCCCGGCAGTGCAGCCCGACGAGCACGAGGCGGCGTCCATCGACGCGCCCTGGGGGGACTGGTTCGCCGGGGCGCTTCGAGAGGGGCTGGAGGCGGATCGCCGCCGGGGGACGACGCTGATCGGCCCCCACCGCGACGAGTTCACCATGGGGCTGGAGCCGGATGGCGAGGACCCGGCGCCGAAGGGCGGGCGGGACCTCCGGGAATACGGCTCCGGGGGCCAGAAGCGCACGGCTGCCCTGGCCCTCCGCATCCTGGAAGCGGAAACCGTGCTTCGTCGCCGCGGACGACCGGCACTCCTCCTCCTCGATGACGTCTTTGCCGAGCTGGATGCCGACCGTTCCGAGCGGGTGCTCGGGCTCCTGGACCGGACCGCTGCGGGGCAGGTGGTGCTGACGGCGCCCAAGGATGCCGATGTCCGGTTCAGGCACGACAGGCTTCCCCGCTGGCGGATTTCCGGGGGGCGGATCGAGACCGGAGGCGAGGGTGGGTGACGGGGGTGGGGGGCGCTTCGGGAGCGATGGGCGCGATGGCCGCGGAGGAGGCGAGGGCCGCGACGGTGGCCGGAGAAACGTTCCGGGGCAGGGATCGGACCGCAGCCGGGGCGGCGACCGCGGCATGGGGAAGGTGGACGAGGTGCTGGGCGGACTGCTCCGGAACCTCGGGATCCACGAGGAGGTCGCGCGGCAGGGCGTCCTCGAGCGTTGGGCGGACGTGGTGGGCGAGCAGATCGCGGAGGTGACCCGGGCACGATCGGTGTCGAGGGGCATCCTGTTCGTCGAGGTGCGGTCCAGCGCCTGGATCACCGAGCTCAACCTGATGCGCCACGAACTCATGACGCGCCTGAACGCGGGGGCGGGGGACGGCAGGGTGGAGCGCATCGTGTTCACGCAGGCGGAGGATGCGGGGCGGGATTTCGGGAGGGACCGGGACGCCCCCGAGGGTGGTTCGGGACCGCCCTGACCCTGCCCCCGGCGGGAATGGCTTTCAGAGCCCGATTTCGCTAGATTTCAGGGTCTTTGGAGTGCCTTTTTTCAGCCCCACCACCGAGCGATCGATGGACGATACCTCACCCGACTCCCAGTCCTCCGAGTACGGCGCCGGACAGATCCAGGTCCTGAAGGGCCTGGAAGCCGTCCGGAAGCGTCCCGGCATGTACATCGGGTCGACGTCCGCCCGTGGTCTGCACCACCTCGTCTACGAGGTCGTGGACAACTCGGTGGATGAAGCCATGGCGGGGTTCTGTACCTCGATCCAGGCGACGATCCACGCCGACAACTCGATCACGGTGGTGGACGACGGACGCGGGATTCCGGTGGACATCCATCCCACCGAGGGGCTTCCGGGTGTGGAGCTCGCCCTCACCGTGCTTCACGCCGGCGGAAAGTTCGACAAGCAGAACTACAAGGTGTCGGGCGGACTGCACGGCGTGGGCGTGTCGGTGGTGAACGCCCTTTCGGAGTGGCTCGAGGTGGAGGTTCGCCGGAAGGGGCGGGTCTGGCACCAGCGCTTCCACCGGGGGATCAAGCAGAAGGAACTCGAGGACACGGGCCCGGCCACGAGTGCCGGCACCCGGATCTGGTTCAAGCCCGATTCCGAGATCTTCACCGAGACGGAGTTCAGCCTCGAGACGCTGACGTCCCGCCTCCGCGAGATGGCCTTCCTGAACAAGGGCCTCGAGATCTCGCTCCGCGACGAGCGCGTGTCGCCGGTGAGCGAGGAGACCTTCCAGTACGAGGGCGGGCTCGCCGAGTACGTGATCTACCTGCGGGGCGCGCGCCAGGCCGTGCACGAGAACGTCGTGTACTTCCAGGCCGAGCGGCCGGAAGCCGACATCGAGCTGGCGCTCCAGTACGACAACGGGTTCTCCGAGAACACGCACACCTTCGTCAACAACATCAACACGCACGAAGGCGGGTCGCACCTCACCGGGCTCAAGGCCGCCCTGACGCGGACCATCAACGACTACGCCCGGAAGAACGGGATCTTCAAGAAGGCCGACGAATCCCTTTCCGGCGACGACGTCCGGGAGGGACTCACCTGCGTGCTTTCCGTGCGCGTCATGGAGCCCCAGTTCGAGGGACAGACCAAGACGAAGCTGGGGAACTCCGAGGTCCGGGGCGCCGTGGAGACGGCGGTGAACGAGCACCTGGCCATCTGGCTCGAGGAGAACCCGAAGGCCGCCCGGGCGATCATCGAGAAGTCGCTCCAGGCCGCCCGGGCCCGCGAGGCGGCGCGGAAGGCGCGGGACCTGGCCCGGAAGAAGAACGCGCTGGAAGGCGGCGTGCTCCCGGGCAAGCTCGCGGACTGCTCGCTCTCGGACCCCTCCATGACCGAGATCTACATCGTGGAGGGTGACTCCGCCGGTGGCTCGGCGAAGCAGGGGCGGGACCGGTCGTTCCAGGCCATCCTTCCCATCAAGGGAAAGATCCTGAACGTGGAGCGCGCCCGGATCGACAAGATCCTGGGGAACGACGAGATCCGCGCCATGATCACGGCGCTGGGTGCCGGCATCCGGGACGATTTCAACCTGGACAAGACCCGGTATCACAAGATCATCATCATGACCGACGCCGACGTGGACGGTGCCCACATCCGCACCCTCCTGCTGACGTTCTTCTTCCGCCAGATGCGGGAACTGATCGAGGCCGGCTACATCTACATCGCCCAGCCTCCGCTCTACCGCGTGGCCAAGGGGAAGGAAGAGGTCTACGCCTACTCCGAGGGGCAGCGCGAGGAAGTGGTCAAGCGCCTCACCAACGGGAAGGGCGAGGATGCGAAGGGGCTCAACATCCAGCGCTACAAGGGACTGGGCGAGATGAACCCGGACCAGCTCTGGCGCACGACCATGGACCCGAACACGCGGACCCTCCTCCAGGTCACCATGGAAAGCGCCGCCGGTGCGGACTCCATCTTCAGCCGCCTCATGGGCGACGAGGTCGAGCCGCGGCGTCAGTTCATCGAGAAGAACGCGCGGTACGTGAGGAACCTGGACGTCTGAGTCGGGTGGGTCAGAACACCAGGTAGGCGACGACGAGCAGCGCGGCCAGGGCGGTCCACTCGATCCAGGGTCGGTCGGGCCGATGGTCCTGGAAGCGCCTGCGGGTGTCGGGTCGGAGGAGGACGTACATCATCCATCCGGACAGGGCCGCGAGCGTTGCCAGGAAGGCGAACCCGATCCATGGCTCGGAGGGCACCCAGGAATCCCCTCCCGGACCCCGGATCGTGAACTGCCCGACGCCTGCGAGCGAGACGAAGGCGACGGCCAGGGCCCCGAGTGCATTGACTCCGGTCATCACAAGGGCCACGGTACGCCATCCCGGACGGCGGCGCAGGAGCCCGATCCCGATGGGGAGCCCAAGGATGCCGAGCCCCAGGCGGGCGTGACGGATCCCGCCCGAGCCGAAGTTCATGGCGGCGAGCACGCCACCGACAAGGAAGAACGCCGTCACGGCCATGAGGGCCCAGGAGCGGTCGGAGACCGGGTCAGGGGCGGGGGCCGCCCGGGCCGCCGGGGCCCCGGGGTGCTGTCGGGCCTTCGGGTCCGAGAGGATCATCGTTTCATCTCCCTTGCAGGGGGGGCGTCAGGGCGCGCAGACCCGACGCACCAGGTCGGCGCGCTCCCGGAGGTCGCCCAGCGTGGCCGAATTCTCGAACTCGGTGACGGCCCCCCGGATTCCGCGCGGCTGCTGTCCGGCCCCGCTGTTCACGACCATGGCCTCTCCGGTGACATAGTCGAGCCGGATCTGGGTCCGGACGATTCGAGCCATCTGTGCCTCCATTTCGGCCATCGTGCCGGCCGGCGCAGGCACACCCCGCGTCTCGGTATACCGGAGTAGTTGCCCCGCCGAGTCACTCAGGAGCACGATGAGCGTGTCGGGCTCGCGGCGGTTGGGAAAGTGCACGGTCAGGCGCTGGCCGGCGGCATCGGGCAGGTCTCCCGGGATGCATTCACCGCCCTCGAGGTTGGGCTCTCGCGCGACCTGGAATCCGGGCAGGGCGGAGCTTCCCTCCACCAGGAGCGACGAAGAGGTGAACGTCATCGCCTCGGGGGGGGCACTGCGCGCTGGTCCCGTGCAGGCGGACATGGCGGTCGCGACAACGATGATGCACCAGCAGGATCTGAGCACGAAGACTCCTTCGAAACCAGGAAGGTGGACCAGGGTCGGTGGGCCATTCGGCCACTGCCCGGAAAGTTCTCAGGGCCCCCCATCCCACGGCTGCCGAACATACGACCTCCTTCCGCGAGTCGGCAAACCCCCACGGATCGCGGCCAGCCCCGTTCCGGCTCTCCCGCAGGGACCGAAAGTCCCGGTCATGGTGTTGAGGTACGGAACGCGCGTACCGCACGAGCGGCGTTCACGGCACGGTCGTCGGTGACCTCCCGGCAGCAGCTCTCCTGCCCACTGTCCACTCAAGCTTCCCCAGGCAGATGCTCTCCAATCCACGGATTTCTTCCGGACTCGCCCGAGGGCTTCACCACCCGCCCGGGGGATTGCTCCCGGGGATGCGGAGCGCCGGGCGTGCCGCCGCCCTCGCCTTCGGCCTCCTGGTCGCAGGGTGCGCCTCCTCCGGCGGTGGCGGGGGCTACGCGGGGATCGATCCTGCGGCGAGTGCACCTGCGGGGGCCGAGCGGGCAGGAGAGCGGGGGGTGGCAGCCGCACCGGCCGCGGCAGACGTTCCGGTGGACCCGGCGGCGCTACCGGCCGGGGTCCGGGTCTTCCGGGGCGACGGAACGCCCTCCACCTGGGAGGCCGTCCTCGAGGCGGCCTCGGCGACCCGGGTCGTGCTCCTGGGCGAGATCCACGACGACGTGCTGGGACACCGAACGCGCCACGCCCTCGTCCGGGCGCTGGCCGGCGGCGCGGCGGTGACCGGGGCTTCGGCCGGGGAGAGGGGCGACACCTGCGCGCCCCACGTGATCTCCCTCGAGATGCTCGAGGCCGACGTCCAGCTCGTG
>REBP01000087.1 GCA_007692665.1 Gemmatimonadales bacterium
TCGTGGGCGGCGCGCAGGCTTCCGACCATGCGGGTGCGAAGGGAGGTGGCCTCGGGGGTGGCCTCGGAGCTGGCACCGGAGGGGGTCTCGGGCGTGGCGGCAGGCGATTTCGGGGTGCTGGAATTCACGGGATGCGAAGACCTCGGTTCTGGGATCGGGAAAGGCTCGGGTCCGGATCGGGCACGCGGGCGTCCGGATGGTGTCGGGGCCGGACCCGGGATGGGGAGAGGTGGTGCGCCAGGAACGGCGCCGGGGAACGTGTCGGGGGAGGTGACCCGGGGGATGCAGCGGGCCGGCGCTCCGGCCCGGGTTCGAGGGATGACCCCCGGGGGTCGCCTGCGGTCAAGTACCGGCGGCCCGACGATGCAACTACCTTTCGTGTGGCCCGGACCTCCGGGCTCCCTGCGCCGCACCGCACCTCCGGGCGTGGCCCGGGGTATCCGGGAAAGGTAACCGGCGGGTGGGAAGGGCTCAAGGAATTGCCTGCCCTCGCCCGTGCCCCCGCCGTGGTCCTGCCCGCAGGGCCGGTCCGGCGCCCGGTTCACGTCCGGCCCTCGCGAAGGCTCCCGCTCCCACCACGCAACCCCCTCGGCCATGGCTTCCCAGGACCCCCGACCCGACCTCCTCTCCCTCGTGCCCGAGGAGCTGGACACCATCCTCACCCGGCACTTCGAGGCCCGGGGGGAGCCGGCGTACCGTGCCGGGCAGGTTCGTCACTGGATCTACGAATCGGGCGTGCCGTCGTTCGACGAAATGACGAATATCCCGCTTTCCGGGAGGGAAGCACTGGCGGAAGCCTTCCGGCTCGAGGCCCCGGAGGCGGAGACCATTTCCCGCTCCCGGGACCGGACGGCCAAGCACCTGTGGCGCCTCGCCGACGGGGAACTCGTGGAGTCGGTCCTGATTCCCTCGTGGGACCGTCTGACGCTGTGCATCTCCTCGCAGGCCGGGTGCGCCATGGGGTGCACCTTCTGCGCGACGGGGTGGGGCGGCTTCGGGCGGCAGCTCACGGCCGGGGAGATCGCGGCCCAGTACCGGGGGAGCCGGGCATGGGCCGAGGCGGAGGGATATGGCCCGGTCACGAACGTGGTCTTCATGGGGATGGGGGAGCCGCTGGCGAACCGGAAGGCCGTGCACCCGGTGCTCTCGATCCTGAACCGGGGCTTTGGCCTGGGCGCCCGGAAGATCACCGTTTCCACGGTGGGCGTCGTGCCGGGGATCCTGGAACTGGCGGAGCGTCCGGAGCAGTTCGGGCTGGCGATCTCGCTCCACGCCCCGGAGAGCGAACTCCGCGCCTCTCTGATCCCGCTGGAGCAGCGTCACCCCCTTCCCCAGCTCCTGGACGCGCTCCGGACCTTTCGGGACGCAGGGGGCCGCAGGATCACCTTCGAGTACACGATGATCCGCGGGATCAACGACGACGAGAGGCTTGCGCCCCTGCTGGCCGAACTCGCCCACGAGTTCCACGCCTTCGTGAACCTGATCCCCTTCAACCCCATCCCGGACCAGGACTGGGTCGCATCCACGCCCGAGCGCCTCGAGTACTTCCGGTCGACGCTGGAGGCCGGTGGGGTGGCGTGCCAGGTCCGGCAGCCGCGGGGGCGCGACATCGACGCCGCCTGCGGACAGCTCCGGGCCAACGCCCTCGTCCAGCTGGACGAGGAAAGCCGCCCGCGGGCCAGGGCACGGGTCCCCGACGCGGCGGGCGGCTGACCCTCCCGACCCCGACCTGACGTGGTGTCGCCTCAGAAGACCGGGCGGCCCTGCATCTGGCGGATCTTCTCGGAGTACCGCTCGTAGAACTGCCGATGGGCATCCATCAGGTCGATGTCCCGCCCCTCGATGAAGGCCTGCTCGATGGTCGTGGCATACTCGAGCGGGTTCCCCGTGGTGATGAGGACGGTGGCATCCTTCCCGACCTCGAGCGATCCGACCCTGTCGTCGATGCCGAGGAAGCGGGCCGGGTAGAGGGTCAGCGCCCGGAGCGCCTCCAGCTCCGGAAGCCCGCCGCGAATGGCGACGCCCGCCTCGTAGGGGAGGCGATTGGCGTAGGCCGCTCCGGATCCGCCCACAATGCCGAACCGGACCCCGGCTTCGTGAAGTCGGGCAGGGAGCGTGTGGAAGTGGTCCACCGCCTCCCAGCTCCGCCCGGGCTGGCTGTTCACCACGCTCAGGAGCACCGGGACATCCTTCGCCGCCAGGTAGTCGGCGATGTACCCCGCGTCACGCCCGCCGATGAGCACGATCTCGAGCCCCTCCGACTCCGCCCACGTCACCGCGTCCTGCATCTGCCGGACATCGTTGGCGAGAACGAGGAGGGGGACGTCACCCTCGACCACCGGCCGCATGGCCTCCCACCGGGGATCGGTGGCGAAGCGGCGGTTTTCGGCCTCGGCGGCGTCGCGGGCGGAGAGGTAGGCCCGCGACGAGGCCATGGCATCCCGCAGATCACCCAGGCTCTCGTTGTAGGCGTTCTGGTTCTGGGTCCCGGGCCAGTTCACGATGAGGCCGGCCCGGTCCCGGATCGTCATGGTCTCCCAGGTCCATCCGTCGAGCATCATGGCCGAGGCCATGCCGGCGATGAGCCCGCCGGAGGGGGACGAGAGGGTCACCAGGATGCCGTTGGAGCGCGTGGTCCCGATGTGACGGCTCTCGGGATGAAAGGCCACCGCACCCCGGACGTTCGGGTTCACGGTTCCGAACTCGTTCAGGTCGGTGGCCACGTCGATGCCGCCGATCTCGGTGAGTCCCATCTGGCTCCAGCCGTCGATGAGGCCGGGGTAGACGTGCTTCCCGGAGATGTCGACGCGCTGGGCCCCCTCGGGCACCGTGACATTGGCGCCGACGGCGGTGATGACCCCGTTCTCGAAGACCAGGGTCCCGCCGGGGATGGCCGGCCCGGAAACCGGGTGGATCGTGCCGCCGACCAGGGCGATGGGGCGATCCTGGCGCGGGGCGGGGACCTGGGCCTCGAGGTCACTCCCGGGGATCCCGAGGGCAGGAAGCGCGAGGAGCGCGGCGCCTGCGAGGGCGGCCGCGGCAACGGTGCGATGGAAGGTTCGGGTCGAACTCATGCCTGGATTCTCCGTCTCGGTCGTCGGTTCGGTCATCGGTTCGGTCGCCGTGGGCCGGGTACGCTCGCGCATCATGGCACTCATCGGCTCGAGATCGCCTTCTGGAGGAGGCGTGCACGCTCCCGTTCGACCTCGCCCCGGAGACGCCGGTCCTCGTCGATGTCGAAGTACAGGCGTCCGTCGATCCAGGTCTGCTCCGCGGCCGTCAGCGTGGAGAGCGGGTTGGCGCTCCAGATCACGAAGTCGGCATCCTTCCCCGCTTCGAGGGATCCCACCCGCTCGTCGATCCCCAGGACCTTCGCGGTGCTCAGCGTGACGAGCGAGAGGGCCTCCTCCTCGCCGACGCCGGTCCGCAGCATCTTCGCCGCTTCCCAGTTCATGCGGGAGGCGATCTCGGAGTTGTCGGAATGGAGCGAGGTGACCACCCCCGCATCCAGGAGGATCCGCACATTGTAGGTGGTGGCGTTGTAGGCCTCCACCTTGAAGGAGGACCAGTCACTCCAGACCACGGCCTTCGCGCCGTGCTCGGCCATCTCGGACGCCACCCGGTACGCCTCGACCCCGTGGTGGAAGGCGTCCACCTGGAAGCCGATCTCCTCGGCAAGGCGGATCAGCATGAGGATCTCGTCCTGCCGGTAGGAGTGCGACTGCACCGAGATGTCGCCGTTCAGGATGTCACGGAGGGCTTCCATGCGGAGGTCGCGCCGGGGCGGGATGCCGCGGGAGTTCCGGCCCCAGTCCGCCCAGGCGGCTTCGTACTCCCGGGCTGCCTGGAAGTGGTCCGCGATGATCTGCTCCACGCCCATGCGCGTGTTGGGGTAGCGGTTCGGGCTCCGGACGACGTTCTCGCCCAGGGCGAACTTCACCGTCCGCGGAGCACCCTCGAACTTGAGCTGCTCCGGACGGGCGCCCCACCGCATCTTGACCACCTGGTTCTGCCCACCCACCGGGTTGGCCGAGCCGTGCATGACGTGGGCGGTGGTGAGGCCGCCGGAAAGCTGCCGGTACATCCAGATGTTGTTGGAGGTGAGGACGTCACCGATGCGAACCTCGGCGACGATGGCGTTGCCGGTCTCGTTCACGCCGCCGGAGAGCCCCGAATGCAGGTGGGCATCGATGAGCCCGGGGGTCACGTGCTTCCCTGTGGCGTCGATGACCTCGGCTCCGGAGGGAGCGCTGATCCCCTGCCCCACCTGGACGATGCGCCCCCGGGTGACCAGCAGGTCGGCGTTCTCGAGGCGACCCTCCGGGCCCTGGGTCCAGATCGTGGCGTTCCTGACCAGGACGTGCTCCGGCTGGTCGGGAATGCTGTTCCGGCCGAACTCCATGGCCGGCGGGAGGTCGTCGTAGTTGACGGGGGCGAAGCTCAGGCGCCCGTCCACGGACTGAAGCTGGAAGCTGTCTCCGCCGTTGGCGTAGCCGTTCCCGTTGCCGGATGCCTGCGCTCCGGGTTCGGCGCCGATGGCGGGCGCCGGGGATGCGGCGCGGTCCCCGCGGAAGTTGAGGCGGCTCCCGTCGGGGAGCTCGCCGAAGCCGAAGAGGGTGTTGTCCTCCACGGTGGCCGAAAGCCTCACCGACCCTTCCTGCCCGAGAACGTCACCGGGCATGGAGAGGGTCAGGCGGCGGGATGCGCCCGCAAGGGCCACGTTTGTCAGGTCCACCTCCTGCCCGCCGGCCCGGAAGCTTCCGGTCAGGCGGCCGGGCTGGCCGCGCAGTTCGATCTCGCCCGAGAGGGCAGCGCCGCCGAGCCCTGCCACGACCCAGCGGCCGCGGGGATCCAGCCCCTCTCCGGCCGTGATCTCGAAGCGCGCACCGTCGACCCAGACGTCCAGGATCCTCGAGCCGTCGGCGAACACGTCACCGTCGGTCACCACGAGGTTCGCAACCTTGCCCGCGGCCACGGTTCCGTGGGTCCGGTCCACGCCGAGGAGGCGCGCAGGTGTCGTCGTGAGGGCGGCGAGTGCCGCATCGCGAGAGAGCCCCCGCTCCACCGACCGGCGGACGTTCCGGAGGAAGTCGTTCCCGTTGGAGAGCCCGTCGGCAGTGAAGGCGAACTCCACTCCCGCATCGGCCAGGCGTCCGGGGTTCTCCGGGGCGAGGTCCCAGTGGCGGAGCGCCTCGAGGCTCACCCCGAGGGTGGCGTCGGGAGATCCGACGCTGGGCGCCGAGGGAAAGGTCACGGGGAGGACAAGGGGACGGCCGGCAGCCCGGACCTCGTCCAGCACCCGGTACTCGAAGCCGCTTCCCCGAATCCAGAGATCGAGGGAGAACTCCTCGGCGAGGTTGAGCGCGCGGAGAAGTTCGTCCTCGTCGGTCGTCCGGACGATGACGGGGCGATCGCCCCGGGCCACCGGAACCAGGCCGGCGAGTGCCCGATCCTGCTCGGGGCGACGCAGGCCCTGGGGATTCGACTCCCAGGCCCGGTGCGCCCGATCATACCAGTCCGCATCCAGGAGGTTCTGCCGGATGAAGGTGATGGCTCCCATGGCCGAGGTCGGGTAGCCGCCGCCCGCACGGTTGTCGCGGGTCATGGAGAGCCCGTGAACCACGTTTCCCCGGATGACCCGGGTGCCGGCCTCGCCGGACCCCAGGTTCACCACCGCCCCGTTGCCGCTGAAGATTCCGATCCTGGGCACCGTCAGCGCCGTCGTGAAGCCCTGGCTCCTCAGCTCTTCGGTCCGCTCGCCGTTGTCGGAGAACTCGTCGACGGCCGAGGTGAACGATCGGAGCTGCCGGTTCCAGTTCACCGGTCCGCGGTCCCCGTCCTCGGGCACGGAGGTGGGCATTCCCACGTCGGCGTAGGCGTCGAGGAACCCGGGGTAGATCGTCTTCCCCTCGAGGTTCCAGACCCTGGCACCGGCAGGCGCGGCCATGCCGGCTCCCACCGACTCGATGACCCCGTCACGGATGACCACCGTGGCACCCTCGAGCACGTTTCCGGGGGCCACGACGACGCGGGCACCGGTCAGGGCATGGAAGCCGGGGGTGTTGTCGCGCAGCCCCACCGTCGGCGCGGTCTGCGCGACGAGGGGGAGGGGAATGAGCGCCGCAGCGCCCAGGAGGAGCAGGGACCGGCACCTCATGGAGCCTCCTTGGACCACAGTCTGCATGTTGGGAATGAGCCAGATAGATCTAGACCCCGGGCAGGCTCCCGTCAAATCGTCAGCGGATCCGCCGCCCGATCCTGTCCCAGCGGACCTCCCGGATCCACGAGAGCGATTCGGGAGAATCCCGGTCGTAGGAGAAGTAGAAGAACATGGCGCGCCCCTCCAGCCTCCACGCCTCGATGAGCCCCCAGTAGCGGGAGTCCAGCGAGAAGTCACGGTTGTCGCCGAGCATGAAGTAGTTTCCCTCCGGTACCACCAGAGGGCCCCACGTGTCGCGGGTGGGTCGGTACGCCGAGACATCGGTGCCGGGAAGGAGGTGCGCCTGCTGCCACGCCATCCAGGGATGCTCGTGATCGCCGGAGAAGTCCTCCCACTTCACCCAGGGCTCGGTGGTCCGCTCGCCGTTCCGGAACAGGTGCTTGTCGCGCATCTCGAGGGTGTCTCCCGGCATGCCGACGATTCGCTTCACCAGCTTCATGTCGTCTTCGTGGGCGGGGTCGAAGACCACGACCTCCCCGAGACTCGCCGACCCGTAGCCGGGGGTGCGGATGCCGGTGCCGGGGATGCGGGAACCCAGGGCCAGGCGGTTCACCATCAGGAAGTCACCCACCATGAGCGTGTCCTCCATGGACCCCGAGGTGATGACGAAGGTCTGGACGAGGAACGTGCGAATGATGATGAGAAGCACGATGGTGATTCCCAGCGACTTCACCCATTCCATGGCCTCGGAGCCACCGCCTTCGCGGTCCGCCCTCCCCTGGCCCCGGCGCCGGCCGCCGGCCGCGGCGCCCCGGGTGCCGGATCGGCTCCGGCTCCGGTCCCGGCTGCGCTCCCGGCCTGCGTCGCCGCGCCCACCCCTCCCCGATTTCGTCACGTCACCGCTCCCTCATGGATGTCGGTCCGGGGCCGCCGACCGCGCCGCGCGGTCCTGCCAGCCCGATCCCAGGATTACCGTGACCTCCACCAGGAGGCTCGGCTCGTGTTCCACCTCGATGTTCGCAATTCCCAGCGCCCTGGCTACCGCCCGGGCGGCGTCGGCGTCGCCGGCGCGGAGAAGGACCGTCGATTCCTCGTGGCCGAAGGTCGAGGCGTTCCCGTAGTGCACGACGTCGAAGCCCGCGTCCCGCAGTTCGTCCCGGGCCGATGCCGCAACCCCGCGGACGCCGCCCCCGTTCAGCACCTCGACGCGAATCCGGTTGCCGGCTGCCGGGATGGGGAGACGGCTGCGGCGCTGCGTCTCCGCCTCTGCCTCCGCGTCCATGGATCGGGCCACGAGCCGGCCCTCCGCGTCGGCGAACTGCGCCCCGTACCAGATCCCCGCACCCGCAACCAGGAGCACCAGGAGGCCGACCAGCCCGGCCACCGGGCTCGGGCGGCGCCCCGGCCCCTTCCTCCCCTTCCTCCCCTTCCGCCCCGTCATGACCCGCCCTTGTCGGGGGAGGATGGCGTGCTGCGGGCGAGCACGTTCCAGAACTCCATCGAATGCCGGTGGAGAGGGCGGCCGTCCTCGAGCTGCCACGCGATCCGGGCCCTGGAAACCTCACGTGTGACCTCCACCGGCCGACGGGGGAAGCGCGCCCGGAGTTTCCGGCGCCACTCGGGTCGGGACTTCCGGCCCGGCTCGAGGACGTCGGCGGCAAAAAGGGCCCGCCCTGCGTCGTCGAGCCGCGGATGTCCGAGCGTATGGAAGCCCACGGCGCGGAGGAGCCCCCGGTCCGTGACACCTTCCCGCCGGAGCCGGACGGCCACGGCCGGTCCGTGGAGAATCGAGGCGGGAAGCTCGCGAAGCTTCGCAGGAAGGTGGGGGCGAAGTTCCTCGGGCGGTGCGTCCCGGAGCGCATCGTGGAGGACGCCGGCCGCGCACCATCTGGCCCGCTCGGCTGGCGGAAGATCCAGCGCCGCGGCCCATTCGTCGAGGAGCGCCCGGACCCGCTCGATGTGTTCACGCCGGGAGGGTCCGGCCTCCGCCCACGCGGGAAGTGTTCCCCGGGCCGCCGCCGCAACGAGGGGGTGGCTCACGTTTCCCGACCGGACATGGAGACGCGGGGGTCCGGGGCATCGGCGCCGAGGACCACGTTGTCGATGAGCCGGGTTTCTCCGATCCAGCCGGCTGCGGCCAGCAGGTGACCGGGGCGGGCCGCCTGCACGGGGTCCAGCGTTCCCGAATCCACCGCCTGCACGTAGTCGAGGCGGAGTCGGGGAGCGTCCGGGCCTTCCTCCGGAGACGCCTCGAGCCGACGACGCACCAGCGCCTCCAGCTCCGCGCCCCGATGCTCTCCTCCCCGGAAGGCCATGTCCGCCGCCGAGAGCGCCTGGAAGAGCGCCGGTGCCGACCCGCGTTCCGCCGGCGTCAGGTAGGCGTTTCTCGAACTCATGGCCAGCCCGTCCATCTCGCGGACCAGGGGGGCCACGGCGATCTCGACGCGGAGTTCCAGGTCCCGGACCATCTGCCGGACCAGCGCCACCTGCTGGGCGTCCTTCCGGCCGAACACCGCGACGTCGGGCCGGACGAGACCGAAGAGTCGAGCCACCGCCGTGAGCACGCCCTCGAAGTGACCCGGGCGGAAGGCCCCGCACAGCAGCTCTCCACCGGGTCCCGGGTGCACCCTTACCCGGGGCGGCCCCCCCGGGTACATCTCCTCCACCGAGGGGGCGAAGGCCAGAACGGCACCCCGCGCCGACGCCAGCTCCAGGTCTCGCCCCAGGCTCCGGGGGTACCGGTCCAGGTCCTCCTCCGGACCGAACTGCAGGGGATTCACGAAGACCGACAGCACGACGCGGTCCGCGAGTTCCCTGGCCCGATCGAGGAGGGCCAGGTGGCCCGGGTGGAGAAACCCCATGGTCGGCACGAAGGCCACCGTGGCGCCCCCGCTGCGAAGCTGGGCCAGCTCCCTCTCGAGCTCGACACGTGTCCGGGCGACACGGAGGCCACGGTTCTTCCCGGGAGCGTCCCCCGACGCGGACCAGGTGACCGGGGTCATGCGGGCCCCTCGGATTCAAAGGTGTGAGCCCGCCCCGGGTACGCGCCGTCCCGCACCTGCGCCACGAAGTCCCGGGCGCCCCGCAGGGCTTCCCCGTGGAGGTCGGCGAAACGGTGGAGGAACCGGGGCGTGAAGCCCGGGTTCAGCCCCAGCGCGTCGGCGAGCACGAGGACCTGTCCGTCGCATCCCGGGCCCGCCCCGATCCCGATGGTGGGAATCGTGAGCCCTCCCGAGATCCGCTCGGCCAGCGGTCCGGGCACGAGTTCCAGGACCACGGCGAAGGCACCGGCCTCCTCGAGGGCTCGGGCCTCGTCGAGCATCCGCGTCGCCGCCCCGGTGCCCCGACCCTGCACGCGGTACCCGCCCAGTGCGTGCACCGACTGCGGGGTCAGCCCCAGGTGGCCCATGACGGGAATGCCGGCCGCAACCAGCCGCGCCACGGTGGCGACCGCCGCCGCATCCCCCCCCTCGAGCTTCACCGCCTCGGCGCCGGTCTCCTTGAGCACCCGCCCGGCGCTCCGGAGGGCGTCCTCCGCCGAGACCTGGTACGAGAGAAAGGGGAGGTCCACCACCGTGAAGGTCGCGGGGGCACCCCGCCCCACCGCCTTTGCATGGTGGATCATGTCGTCCAGCGTCACCGGGAGGGTGGAGTCGTACCCCAGCGCCACCTGGCCAAGCGAATCTCCGACCAGGATCATGTCCACCCCGGCCTCCTCGAGGATCCGGGCGAAGAGGACGTCGTGGCAGGTCAGGACCGTGATGCGTTCCCCCCGCTCCTTCATGGCCAGGAAATCCCGGATGGTGGCCCGCTTCCGCGGACTTCCGCTGGGGGATTCGGACACGGGGTCACCAGGGGTTCGAGGAAGGGGTTCGAAGGCCGGATCCGGGCCCGGAGGCCAGCCCCATCGCCAGGCGTCGGAACGGGTGCAGCCGGCGCGCGCCGGACGATAGACAAGGCAGCGAGGAGTGTCAAACCCGGTCTGCCTTGAGTATCGTACCGGATGAGCATGCGATGGGACCCCCTCCTGGCCCGGGCCGTGGCCCGTGAGCTCGACGAGGCCCTCCGGGGCCGGCGTGTCCGTGCGCTCCTCCTGGAGGGAGCGTCGCGGCGGGTCGTGCTGTACCTGCGGGACGCGACCCTCGCGGTCGAGCTCCACCCCCGGGCCGGATGGATCTCGCTGATGGAGGCCGCAGAGCCCGTGGCCGATGCCCGTCCACTCCCCTGCCGCATCCTCGGGGTGGAGGCCCTTCCCGACGAGAGCGCGATCCGGCTGGACCTGCAGCGGATCCGGGGGAAGGACGAAGGGGTGGAGCTGGTCCTCGAGTTCGCCGCCGGGCGGGGGAACGCCATCGTGGTCGGTCACCGGAGTCGCCAGGTGCGCCATGTCCTGATTCCCCGGGAGACCGGCGGCCGGGCCCTCGTGCCCGGGGCCCCCTGGTCGCCCCTTCCCACCGGCGGCCGCAGGGGCGGTCCGGGCGGTCCGCCACTCTCGGAGGCGGAATTCGGGGAGCTGGTGGCGGAAGGCCGGGGTGCGGTCCTCGGGGGCGTGGCGTGGGCCTCTTCCATGAACGTCGAGGCGCTCCTCGCCCCCCCGCCGGCGGGGTGGGCGTTCCTGCTCGCCATGCGGCACCCGGAGCGCTGGGGGACGTGGCTGACTCCCTCGCCGAAGGGGAGGATCGTCTACCCTCTCCGGCTGGACGGCGCCGCAGCCGGGGCCGAGCCCGTGCCCTCCCTGCTGGAGGGGATGCGAATCCTCCGATCCGAGGGCGAGCACGTCCCGGCGGGCGCCCTCCTCCTCCCCGCCGCCCTGGTGGCCCGGGGAGAGGATCTTCTCCGGCGGCTCGAACGAAAGGCAGCCGCGCTCCGCCGCCAGCTGGCAGGGGCGCCCGATCCGGCACCGCTCCGGGCCCTGGGCGATCTCCTGCTGGCCCGGTTCGGCGAGGTTCCCACCGGGAAGAGCACCGCCGAACTCGTGGGCTTCGACGGCGAGACGGTGGACGTGGCGCTGGACCCCGCCCTCCCGGTGCACGAAAACGCCCGGAGATACTACGACGAGGCGGCCCGGGCGGAACGGGCGCGGTCCGAACTCCCGGCGAAGGTGGAGCAGGCCGCGAAGGCCGCGAGGGAGCTCGCCTCGCTGCTGGAGCGGGTGGGGACCGGAGAGGCCGAACCCGCCGAACTCGAGGCCCGGGTCGGGTCGGAGCCGGCGGGGGGGGGCCCCGGCGGGCGCCAGGGAGGGCGCGGCGCCGGAGGGGGACGCGCCGGTCAGGGACCGGGGACCTCCCTCCCCTACCGCAGCTTTCGAAGCTCGGGCGGCCTCGAGATCCGGGTGGGCAGGGGGGCGCGGAAGAACGACGACCTGACCTTCCACCACGCCGCCCCGGACGACGTCTGGCTCCACGTGCGGGAGGTACCCGGCGCCCACGTGGTGCTGCGCTGGCAGGAGAGCGGGAACCCGCCCGCCAGGGACCTGGAGGAGGCGGCGGGGCTCGCCGCGCTGAACTCCGAGGCCCGACACTCGGGGATGGTTCCGGTGGACTGGACCCGGCGCAAGTACGTGCGGAAGCCCAGGAAGGCACCGCCGGGCGCCGTGCGTCCCGACCGGGTCCAGACCGTCTTCGTCGAGCCGGACCCCGGACTCCCCGAGCGCCTCACCCCTCCGGAGTCGTGACCCCCGAGGCCGCCACGGCGTCCAGGTTCCGGGGCACCGCGTCCATGGCCCTCCGCAGCTCGGCGAGGAAGCGGCCACCCGCCTCCGCACCCCCTTCGGTCATCGCGTCCACGAGGGCGCTCCCCACCACCACGCCGTCGGCCACGGCGGCCACGGCCGCCGCCTGGTCCGGCGAGGAGATGCCGAACCCCACCGCCACGGGGAGGGAGACGCGGGCCCGGATGACCTCGATCTCGCGGGCGAGGGCCTCCCGCAGCTCCGTGCGGGCTCCGGTGACCCCGGTGCGCGAAATGTAGTACAGGAAGCCCCCGCCGCCCTCGGCGACGCGCGGGATCCGCTCCGGGGAGGTGGTGGGTGCCAGCAGCCGGATCAGGTCCAGCCCCCCCCGCGCGGCTGCCCCCTCGAGCGTGGCGTCGGCCCCGGCGGGGAGGTCGGTGAGGAGGAGGCCCTGCGCCCCTGCCTCCGCCGCCTCCTTCACGAAGCGGTCCATGCCGTAGTGGTGGACAGGGTTCAGATACGTGAAGAGAACGACGGGCGTGTCCCGCCGACTCCGGAATTCCCGGAGGATGTCCAGCGCTCCCGCCACCGTCATGCCGCCCTCCAGGGCGTGGAAGGTGGCCCGCTGGATCGTGGGCCCGTCCGCAAGCGGATCCGAGAAGGGGATCCCCAGCTCGAGGACATCGGCCCCGGCATCGGCGGCCGCAAGGAGCAGGTCCAGGGAGGCGTTCCGGTCCGGATACCCGGCGCAGACGTAGGGGATGAGGGCGGCCTGACCCCGGTCATTGCGGGCACGGATGGCGCGGGAGATGGGCGAGGAGGGGGTGGCCGCGGGGTCCGGCTGGATGGGGACGGTCATGGGGATCCGGGGAAGGTCCAGGGATGTGGAGGGAGAGGATGAAGGGCGTTCAGGTCACGAAGGACGCGACGTCGATGCCGTAGCGGACGGGGTTGGCCGTCTTGATGATGGAGCGGCGGAACTGCCCCGTCGAAGGATCCACCTCGTCCAGGCGCACGACGTACGGGCGGGCCTCCGGCACGCCCATGGGATCCGAAAGGATCTTCACCTCGGGCTGGTGGAGACGCTCCGGGACCGTGTTGGCCCGGGTGACCACCGCCAGCTCGTAGGTGTCGAGCACCACCAGGGTCCCGACCGGATAGACGCCGGTGGCCGTGATCAGGGCCTTCACGATGACCTTGTCGAAGCCTCTCGCCGGGTTGTCGCGCATCTCCCGGAGCACGGCGTCCGGGGGCCAGGGACGAAACTGGTAGGAGCGCTTCGAGGTCCCGGCATCGAAGGCATCGGCCACGCCGACGATGCGCGAGAAGAGCGAGAGTTCGCGAGGGCGGCGCGACAGGGGGTAGCCGCTCAGGTCGAGTTTCATGTGGTGCTCGTACGCCATCAGCATCTGGCGATAGGGAATGTCGGCGAAACCCTGGAGCTGGAAGAGCTCGAGCAGGCCGTCGGAGGGGTGCTCCTTCATGGCGATCCACTCGCGCTCGTCGAGGGCGCCGGCCTTGTTCAGGATCTCCGGCGCAAGCCGCATCTTCCCCACGTCGTGAAAGAGCGCGCCGAGGCCCAGTTCGTAGAGGTTGCGGCGCTCGAGGCCGAGCCGCTGCCCGATGACCACCGAGAAGATGCAGACGTTGACCGAGTGGGTGAAGGTGTACTCGTCGAACTCCCGGAGGTGGGTCATCGCGATGATGGAGGGCTCGTTGTTCAGCACCTGGTCCACGATGCCCTGCACCGCCCGCTTGACCTTGCGCACGTTCACGGCGCGGCCGATCCGGATGTCCGTGAGCACCTCCTTCGCGGTCTGCACGGACTGGGCATAGGTCCGGCGGGCCACCTCCATGGCCTCCCCCTCCAGGTCCAGCTCCAGGAACTCGCGCTCGGCACCGGTGGTCAGGTGCCGGACGGGGGTCGCCTTGAGACCCTCGAGGAACGCGTCGTAGGGCTTCGCCTCGTCGGGTGCGCGGAGGAGAAGGGAGAGGAAGGGGATCCACTCCTCTCTCGTCATGCCGGGCACCACCACGACCTCCCCGATGCCGTGCTGCTGGAGCGCCCGGGCCACCGCCCCGAAGGTCGAGAAGTTCCTGAGATCGAGACGCAGGCGGACCTCGTTGAGGAAGAAGAACTCGCCCACGGTCCGGAAGGACATCCCCTCCTCCTTCCCGAGAATGCCGTCCACGGCCTCGTGGAGGTCTCCGAGGGCCCGCTGCACGGTCTCGTTGTCGACGGGGTAGAACCGAATGGCCCGGAGGGCAGCGTAGAGGGTCACGAGGACCCGACGCCCCTCGTCCTGGAGGACCCCCGCTCCTGCCGTGCTCACCGCTCTTCGCCTCCATCCCGCACCTGGAGGGCCCGGCTCACGGAGCTGCGCACGACCGGGTCGTTGTCCCCTTCCGCCTTCCGGAGCGCCTGCCTTGCCGCCTCCGTGGCCACCACGCCAAGGGCCCGGGCCGCTCCGGCCCGGATGTCGGGGGGCTCCCGGAAGCCGAGAAGCCGTCGACCGTTCAGCATGCGGTCCAGGACCGGGACGCCCCCTTCTCCAGCCAGTCGCCCGTAGGCGTCGAAGAAGGCCACCTTCTCGGCCACGTCGGTTTCGCGGAACTCGCGGCTTGCGAGGATCTCCTCGAGGACCGGGGCCGACGGCGCATGCCCGCTGGCACCCAGCGCCCGAGCCGCCCCGATGCGGAGGTCCCGGTCCTCGTGGTAGAGGCTCTTTCCCAGCGCCTCCGCCAGGGCCGGCGACGGGAGCTCGATGGCGGACTCGACGACGGCGCGCCGGACCGGGAGTGGGGCCGTGGCGAGGAGCGTGGCCAGCGTCTGCATCGCCTGGGGGAGGCCCAGCGTGCCCACGAGACGAACGGCGCCCGAAACCACGAGAACGTCCGAGGACCGGAGGAGCTCGAAGACCCCCTCGGGGCTGGAGCGGGCAATCTCGCGAATGGCGTCCTGGAGGCGGCGCCGGATCTGGGGATGCTGGGTGGTCTCCACCGCCGAGAGGAGCGGGGCCAGCGCCGAGGACCGAAGGTGCCGCAGGAAGATCGAGAGCTCCTCCGAACTGGTGGTGAGGGATCCGTCCTCCATGGCCCGGACCAGCTCCGCCACCGACTCCGGGCTTGCCAGCGTCGACAGCGCCTCGCTGATCTGAGCCTCGGCAACCGGATCGATGGATCCGCTCCGTCGAACCTCCTCGAGTTCGGCCAGCATGAAGCCGACCTCCCGCATCCAGCCCCGGCTCAGCAGGTTGGGAAGGAGCTGGCCCAGGATGCCGGAGATCTCGCGCTGACGCTCGGGGCGTCCTCCCTCCTCGAACCGGTCGAAGAGGGCCCGGAGCACGTCGATGCGGAGATCGCGCTCGAGTTCGTCCTCGATCAGCCCCGCGATGTACTTCCGGTCCTCGGGCTCCAGCGCATGAAGCGTCGGGTTGAAGTCCTCGAGGCGGACGGACCCGTCGGTGGCACCCCCCTCCGAATCGTCCGCGTCCGACTCCGCGTCGGCTGCGGGGTCTTCGACGATCTCCCCGGTGTCCAGGAGCGAGAAGTTCTCGGAGCGGAGAATGTCCAGCGGGTTTTCCAGCACCCCGCTTCCCGCTTCCGGCACGTCCACGTTCTCGGCCGCCAGGTCCACGACTTCGTAGCGGAGGTACCGGAACTGCTGGTCCCAGAGAAGGGTGACGAGGTCGTCGGCGTGGCCTCGGGCGTGCTTCGCGCGATGGAGGGCGTCCAGGAGACGCTCCAGCTCCGCATCCTCGATCCCCGCCATCGGGGTGAATTCGCGCACCCCGTCCCGGTAGAGAAGGAAGGCGAGGGAGTCGGAGCGCTGGTCGTTCCGGTACACTTCCTCGCCCTTCCAGGTGATGCGGTTCTCCTCGACGACCAGGTGAAGCGCCTCCTCCGTGGTCCAGACGAACTCGAAGGCCCGGACCAGCGCGTCGAGGAACCGGTGATAGACCGGGTTCTTCCGGTCGTAGAGCTGGTAGGCCCGCAGTGCCTTGCCCAGGACCAGGAAGAGCTCGCGCACCTCGACCAGGGGCAGGACTTTCGAGTCCTCCCAGTCGGGCAGGTCGGTGCCGGGCGGAGGACCCTCGAGGTCATCCAGCATTCCGGCAGAGGGTGCTTCGAACTTCAACTCGAACCTTCTCCTCGCTCTGGGTTGCACGTCCTGTCTGCATCGTCACGCCGATCCCCGGCGCCCGACCCGCGGAATCAGAGGATGGACCCCCTGCCCTCGATTCGGGCCACGTGGGCCACGTCCTTGTCCCCCCGCCCGCTCAGGCAGAGCAGGATGGGGCCGTCGGGAGCGAGTTCAGCGCCATGCTCCAGCAGGTAGGCGATGGCATGCGATGTCTCCAGGGCCGGAATGATGCCCTCCAGTTCCGACAGCCTGTGGAAGGCGCCGAGGGCCGCCTCGTCCCCGACCGACACGTATTCGGCCCGACCCGCGTCACGCAGGTGGGAATGCTCCGGACCGACCCCGGGGTAATCGAGACCGGCGGAGACGGAGTGGGCCGGTGCCACCTGGCCGTCGTCGTCCTGGAGCAGGTAGGACAGGGCTCCATGCAGGATACCCGGCTTGCCGGCCGAAAGCGAGGCTGAATGCCGACCTGTCTCGACGCCTTCGCCGGCGGCCTCGACCCCGATGAGACGCACGCCCTCGTCACCCACGAAGGGGTGAAAGATGCCCATGGCGTTCGAGCCGCCGCCCACGCAGGCCACCACCGAGCCCGGAAGACGACCCTCTGCCTCCAGCATCTGGGCCCGGGCCTCCCGTCCGATGACGGACTGGAAATCCCGCACCATGCGGGGGAAGGGCGCGGGTCCCACCACCGAACCGATGATGTAGTGCGTGTCCTCGACATTCGTGACCCAGTCGCGGATCGCCTCGTTCGTGGCGTCCTTGAGGGTCCGGGTCCCCGAGGTCACGGGGCGGACTTCCGCCCCCATCAGCTCCATCCGGAAGACGTTGAGTGCCTGCCGCTCCACGTCCTCCGCCCCCATGTAGACGACACACTCCAGGTCGAAGAGTGCGCACGCCGTGGCGGTGGCCACGCCGTGCTGCCCGGCGCCGGTCTCGGCAATGATGCGGCGCTTCCCCATGCGGAGGGCCAGCAGGGCCTGCCCGATGGTGTTGTTGATCTTGTGGGCTCCGGTGTGGTTCAGGTCCTCCCGCTTGAGGTAGATGGGACCGGCACCGGCCGCGCTCTCCAGGCGCCGCGCCCGGTAGAGGGGGCATGGCCGTCCCACGAAATCCCGCAGGAGCGACTCGAACTCGGCATGGAAGGCGGGGTCCTGGCCGGCCTCGGCGTAGGCCGCTTCCAGTTCATCCAGCGCCGCAATGAGGGTCTCGGGCACGTACCGCCCACCGAAGGCTCCGAAACGGGTCGGGTCCTGGAGGGCGGGCGCTTCGGGAACGGCAACGTCGGGGTTCATGAAGACACTCTCGGGTAGGATCTGGAAGGAAGCCGTGAAGGGCGTGGCGCTGCGGTGGCGATCACTGGTGGCGGTGGCGGGGGTCGGCCCCGTCCTCCCTTTGGCCGGGGGGGGCGACGGCGGCGAAGAATGCCCGCAGCCGCGCCGGATCCTTCACCCCGGGGGCGACCTCCACCCCCGAACTCACGTCCAGCAGGTGCGGCCGGAGCCGCTCCGCCGCCTCCCGCACGGTGTCGGGACGCAGCCCGCCCGCCACCCCCAGCCCGAGGCCCGTCGGCCACGCCGCCCGAATGGCCTCCAGCGCCTCCCATGGGAAGGAAACCCCTGAACCCCCGAGCTGCGTGGGATGCCACCCGTCGAGGAGGAGGAGGTCGGCGAATCCAGCCCACTGCCGCGCCTCCGGAAGGATCTCCTCTCCGGATCGGACCCGCACGGCCTTCCAGAGTTCCCACGGGCCGAGTTCGCGGATCCGGACGAGGGTTTCGGTGGATTCGCTCCCATGCAGCTGAATCGCCGCTGCACCCGATTCCTCCGCGAGGCGGGCGACCTCGTCGGCAGTCCCCCCGGCCACGACGACGACCAGCGGACGACCGGCCGCCCTGCCGATTTCACGGGCCTGGCCAGGCGTGCGGACGCGGGGCGTGCCCGGAACGAGGATGACGCCGACGTGGTCGGCACCGAGATCGGCGGCGAGTCGGGCGTCGTCGGGCCGGGTCAGGCCGCAGATCTTGATGCCTGGGCGCGGCGCCACCTCTCCACCCGGGGGGGCGGAGGCCGGGGCGCGCCGCTCCGGGGTGGTCACGCCCCCCTCCCCCGCCCTTCCGGCCGGTGACGGGAGAGTTCCCGGGCCGCCCCCGTCGCATCCCCGGAGCGTACCAGCGCTTCGCCCACCAGGATCGCGTCGACACCCGCGGCGGCCAGGGAGGCCACGTCGGCGGCGGTTCGGATGCCGCTCTCCGACACGAGGGTCACCCCGTCCGGGATCCGGTCCAGGAGTCCGAACGTCACGTCCAGGGAGGTCGTGAAACTGGAGAGGTCCCGGTTGTTCACCCCGATGATGGCGGCCCCGGAGGCCAGGGCCCGGTCCACCTCCTCGGCATCGTGGGCCTCGACCAGCACACCGAGCCCCAGCGATTCGGCCTCCTCGCGGAGTTCGCGGAGCGCCGCGTCGGAAAGGATCCGGACGATGAGGAGGACCGCATCGGCGCCGTGGGCCCGGGCCTCGTGGAGCTGGACCGGGTCCAGCGTGAAGTCCTTCCGGAGACACGGGACCGTAACCCGGGCGCGGACGGCCTCGAGGTCGGCAAGCTTCCCCCCGAACCAGGGCCCGTCGGTGAGCACCGAGATGGCGGCAGCCCCTCCCGCCTCGTAGCGGGCCGCCAGGGTCGGGGGATCGAGCGCCGGGTCGATGTCGCCGGCCCCGGGTGAGCGGCGCTTGACCTCGGCGATGAGCGAAACACGGGCCGGGTCGGCGAGCGCGGCCGCAAAGGGACGGGGGGGAGGGGCGGCGGCGGCGCGCGCCCGGAGGTCGGCGAAGGAGGAGGCGAGGGCGGCCACCTCCTCGCGCTTCGTCGCGACGATCCGGTCCAGGATGCCGGGCTCGTCGGGGGTGGTCGGCGCAGCCGGGCCGGCGGAGCCCCGGGAGCCGGACGAACCGGGCGAAGACGATGGTGGGGGCGAACCTGACGGACGGGACGGGCGGGGCGAACCGGTCATGAATTCCCTTGCGCTTCGGGCAACCTTCGGGTAAACTTGATTCGGGTCCTCTTCGGGCGGCTCTGTCCGTGCCCTCCGCCGGCAGCAGGAGCGACGGGCGCCACGGCAGATCCACTCCACTCGATTCCAAGGAAGGCGACATGCCCCTCACCCGACGACAGAAACAGATCCTCGATCACATTGGGGCCTACATCGGTGAGCAGGGATATGCGCCCAGTTTCGAGGAGATTGCGGACGCATTCGGCTACTCGTCGCTGGCCACCGTGCACGAGCACCTGAGCAATCTGGAACGAAAGGGCTACATCCGGAAGGCGTACAACGAGAGCCGTTCCATCGAGCTGGTGCAGGGGGAGGCGATCCCGGGAGCCGTGGAGCTTCTCCTGCTGGGCGAGGTGGCGGCCGGACTGCCCATCGAGGCCATCGAGCACCGGGAGACGGTCCTCGTCCCCCCGGATCTGCTCCGGAAGCAGGGCGAGAACTACGTGCTGCGGGTGGTCGGGGACTCCATGATCGAGGAGCAGATCCGGGACGGGGACTACATCATCGTGAACAGCCGCCCCACGGCCGAGAACGGCGAGATGGTCGTCGCGCTCATCGGGGGCGAGGCCGCCACGGTGAAGAAGCTCTACCGGGAGGGAGACGGTCGGATTCGGCTCCAGCCTGCCAACGTGGCCATGAGCCCCATGTATTTCGACGCGGACGAGGTGCGGATCCAGGGGATCGTGGTCGGCGTCATCCGGAAGTACTGAGCGGCTCGATCCGACACGGAGCAACCCATGAGAATTCCCTTCCTGGCCGGCGGAAGCTCCGCCGGCGACGACCCGGGACGAAAGAAGCTGCTGGTTCCCGAAGGCCGGGTTCCCCGCCCTTTTCCAGGACCCTGGACACTCCGGGCCCTGGTCCGAGGCGATGGCCCCGGAGACCCCCTCCCTGCGGAGGGCGGGGAGTCGGGGGGCGAAGACTCGGGGGGCGAGGTACCGGAGCCCCCCACCCCGACGCCCGGGGTCGACGGCAGGCCTCCGTCTCAGGACGCGCCGTAGCGGCGGGTCGCGCTGCGAAGGCGTTCCAGGCGGTCCAGCGCCGCGCCCGAATCCAGCGCTTCGGCGGCCCTCGCGACGCCATGGGGAAGGTCCTCGCACAGACCCCCCACCCGGAGGGCCGCGGCGGCGTTCATGAGCGTCACGGTGCGGGCCCCGCCCCGGTCCCTTCCGGACAGTACCGCCTCGATGCGTTCCGCATTCTCAGCGGGGGTTCCACCGGCGATCTCGTCTGCGGACGCCGGCGTCAGCCCCAGGAGTTCCGCCGTCACCTCGTGATGGAGCACCCGGCCGCCGACGAGTTCGGCCACCCGGGTCGGCCCCATCGGGCTCATCTCGTCCATGCCCGGGAAGCCATGCACGACCATGGCCTGCTCGTGACCCAGGGCCTGGAGGGCATCCACCAGGAGGGGAACCAGTTCCGGTTCGGAGACCCCGACGACCTGCCTGCGTACCCCGGCCGGATTCGTGAGGGGCCCCAGGAGGTTCATGATCGTGGGGATGCCGAGCTCCCGCCGGACCGGGCCGACGTGCCGCATGGCCGGGTGCAGGAGAGGTGCGAACATGAAGACGACGCCGGCCTCGGCGAGGACCGCCCCCATGGCTTCGGGCGAGAGCTGGATCTCCACGCCGAGGGCTTCCAGCACGTCGGCGCTTCCGCTCTTCGAGGTGAACGACCGGTTCCCGTGCTTCGCCACCCTGGCGCCCGCCCCCGCCGCCACCAGCGCGGCCGCCGTGCTGATGTTGAAGGTTGTCACGGCACCTCCGCCCGTCCCGCAGGTGTCCACGAGCGGGCCCAGTTCCGACTGGCTTCCGGGCACCTGGACCGGGATCATCGCCGTCCGGAGCGCCCGTACCCCGCCGGCCACCTCGGCCGCCGTGTGGCCCTTGGCGCGAAGCCCCACCAGGAGCGCGGCGATCTGCACGGGGGAGGCCGTCCCCGACATGAGGTGGCCGAAGGCGGATTCCGATTCCGCCTCGGAGAGGTTGTGGCCGGCGGCGACCGACGCGATGAGATCCTTGAGGTCCATGAATTTGCGGGGACGGAGGAGCACGGAGGGAACCGGGAGGACGGGGAACGCGACGGAAGCTGTCACCCGGGCGGGCCGCAGGTCAACCGGAGGCGGGGGACGCGGGTTGACACGCCCCTGCCCGCGGGTAGCTTTCGGCCGTGAGCGCCCCGGAATTCGTGCGTTTTGCGCTGATCCTTCACTACCATGGTGCTCCCTTTCACGGGTGGCAGCTCCAGTTGAACGCGCCAACCGTCCAGGGCGAGCTCGAGCGTGTGCTGGCACGCCTGAACGCGGGGATCCGGGTTCCCGTCACCGGCTCGGGCCGCACGGACCGCGGGGTTCACGCCACCGGGCAGGTCGTGACGGCGGTCCTCCCCTCCCGCTGGGCCGCGGCCGAACTCCGGAAGTCACTGAACGCGCTTCTTCCTCGCTCGATCTGGGTGGAGGAGGTGCGCCGGGTTCCCGACGAATTCCACCCGCGGTTCGGGGCCCGGCGGCGCAGCTACGCCTACCAGGTGGGCACGGTTCCCCTGAGCGCATCCCCCTTCCTGCGAGCCTTCTGCTGGCCGGTGCTGGAGCGCCCCCCCGACGGCGAACTGCTCGCGGCCGCGGCGGCCCTCGTGCCCGGCGAGCGCTCCTGGAAGGCCTTCGCCCGAGCCGGGCAGGAGTCCCGGGGCGATCGCTCCCAGGTCTTCGAGGCAGCCTGGACGCCCTGGCTGGGCGGAGACGGAACGCCCCTCGGGTGGCGCTTCCACGTCACCGCCACCCGCTACCTTCACCACATGGTTCGCTACCTGGTGGGAACGATGATGGCCGTGGCCCGGGGCGACCGTCCCCTGGCCGAGTTCGATTCGCTCCTGAACGTTCCGGGCTCCCCGTTCGTGACCTCTCCGCCGGCCCCCCCGGAGGGGCTCTTTCTGAGCAGGGTGGAGTACGAGGAAGGAGCCTTCGGGAACGATCCGGACCGGGATCCCGAGCCCGCCCCGGACCGGGCCTGCGACCCCGCGTCGGACCGGCCTCCCGTCACCACCGCCGCCCCGGGAGGCCTTCCGCCATGCACAGATCCGCCACCCTCCCATCCCCGAACAAGGGCACCACATGAAGATCTTCCTGGACACGGCTGACCTCGACGAAATCCGGAGGGCCGCCGACGCGGGGCTCATCGACGGCATCACGACGAATCCGTCGCTCATGGCGAAGGCGCTTGGCGACGGGGACCCCCGGGAGCATTTCCAGAAGATCTGCGACCTCGTGGATGGACCGATTTCGGCGGAGGTGGTGGCGCTGGATGCGGAGGGAATGGTGACGCAGGGGCGTGAACTCGCCGCCCTCCACGAGAATATCGTCGTGAAGCTGCCCATCACCGAGGACGGACTCCGGGCGTGCAGGACGCTGACGGGCGAGGGGATCGACACGAACCTGACGCTCTGTTTTTCCACCGCACAGGCGCTTCTGGCCGCGAAGGCCGGCGCAACCTTCGTGTCCCCCTTCGTGGGACGCCTCGATGATGTCGGACATGACGGCATGGAGATCATCGGCGAGATCCGCGAGGTCTACGAGACCTACGGCTACGAGACGGAGATCCTGGCGGCGTCGCTCCGCCACCCCCGCCACGTGCTCGAGGCCATGCTCGCCGGCGCCGACGCGGCCACCCTTCCCTCCTCGGTGCTCTACCAGCTTCTCCGCCATCCCCTGACGGACTCGGGGCTCGCGCGGTTCATGGAAGACTGGAAAGGCCTCGGAAAGGACCTCTGAACTCCATGCGCACCCCGCGCCATCTCCCGCGCTTCCGCGATTTCCGCCTCCAGGCCGGGCCCATGGCTCACGGCAGGGACGCCTCCCCGCCCCGTCGTGCTTCCGCCGGGCTGCCCGGGCTGGCCCTGGTTCTGCTGGCGGGGCTGGGGGCCGGGCTGGCCGGATGCGACCTGGCCTCCAGCGAGGGGGCCCCGGCCGCCGGAGAGGCCCCGGTCACCTCGGCGCCGGTGGGTACCCTCGAATCCCGGATCGGAAGTGCGCAGGCCGGCTCCGGCGCCATCGCTCAGGCCGGCGGGCAGATTGCCGACGAGCGGGCTACCGCGGTGGTCCGGGCCGCCGAGCGGGTTTCGCCCTCCGTCGTGTCGGTGAACGTGATCCGGACGCGGCAGGTCCGGGTCCGGGATCCGTTTTCCGATTTCTTCGGGGGCCTCATGGGCGGGGGGCGCACCGAGTCCGCCCGGGTGCCGGGGCTGGGATCCGGGTTCGTCGTCGACGAGAGCGGGCTGATCCTCACCAACGACCACGTGGTGCGGGGGGCGGAGCGAATCCTCGTGACCTTCCCCGACGGACGGGACGTGGAGGCGGAGCTCGTGGGTTCCGACGAGGCCACCGACGTGGCCGTGCTGCGGGCAAACCTGGACGGTGTCCGGGCCGCCCCCATCGGGCGCTCCGACGACCTCCGCATCGGCGAGTGGGTCATCGCCTTCGGGAACCCCTTCGGGAACCTGATCTCGAACCCTGAACCCACCGTGACCGTGGGGGTGATCTCCGCCATCCGCCGTCACATCGTGCCGGGCACCGAGGAACGCGGCTTCTACCTGGGGATGATCCAGACCGACGCCGCCATCAATCCGGGGAATTCCGGGGGCCCCCTCGTCAATGCCCTGGGCGAGGTCGTGGGGATGAACGCCTCCATCTTTTCCCGCGGCGGCGGGAGCGAAGGGCTGGGCTTCGCCATCCCCATCGAGCGTGCCCTTCGCATTGCCGACGACCTGGTGGCCCATGGAGCCGTCCGCCGCGCGTGGATCGGCGTCGAGGTCGAGGCGGTGGATGCGGACGAGTTCGGCCGGACCCGCGGGGTGCGCATCTCCCGTGCCCCGGCGGAGTCCCCGGCCGGCCGGGCGGGACTTGCCGCCGGCGACCGCCTCGTGCGGGTGAACGACCTGCGGCTCACCACGCCGCTGGACTTCGAGGCGGTCCTGCTGGACCTCCGGGCCGGTGACCAGGTGGCGCTGGAGGTGGAGGGGAGGACCGGCGCCGTGTCGCTCCGGGCGGAAGAGAGCCCGGTGGTCCGGGCGGAGCGGGTCACGATCCTCCGCGACATCCAGGTCACGACGCTGACGCCCTCCATTCGGGATGCCCAGGGCGTGGCCGCAGAGGCCGGCGTCCTGGTCACGGGGGTGGACCCCGGGGGCACGAACCTGCTGCAGCTCCGGGAAGGCGACGTCATCGTGGGGATCGGGCAGCAGGGGGTCTCGAGTGCCGCGGACCTGGCCGCCATCCTGGAACAGGTTCCCGCCGGCGCCCGGGTCACGCTCTGGGTCGAGCGGAACCGCGGGCTCTCCCGGCGCGACTTCGTCATGGGGCGCTAGCCCCCGCCCGGCGCCCCGACACGTTATTTTCAGAATTCCCATGGATCCCACGCATCTCATGCCGGAACTCCGCATCCAGCCCAATCCCGCACAGGCGACCCCTGGTGTCTGAAATTTCCGCATCCCATGACCGTTACGTCCATCCGCTCTCCGAGCGCTACGCATCCCCGGAGATGCAGCGGGTCTTTTCCCCGGCCCACCGGTTCGGGACCTGGCGGCGAATCTGGCTGGCCCTCGCCGAGGCGCAGCAGGAGCTGGGACTCGACATCCCGGCCGAGGCGCTGGAGCAGATGCGCGCCACCCTGGATGACCTGGACCTGGCTGCGGCGGCGGAGTACGAGCGCCGCTTCCGCCATGATGTGATGGCCCACGTGCACCTGTTCGGCGATGCCGCCCCGGCCGCACGGGGGATCATCCACCTGGGCGCCACCTCGGCCTTCATCGGCGACAACACGGACCTGATCCTGCACCGGGAGGCGCTGGAACTGCTCCGTGCCCGCATGGTCCGGTCGGTGGCGGCGCTGGCCGGGTTCGCCCGGACCCACCGGGAGCTCCCCACGCTGGGCTACACCCACTTCCAGCCCGCCCAGCCCACGACGGTGGGGAAGCGGGCCACGCTCTGGATCCAGGACCTCCTGCTGGACGTGGAGGAGGTGGAGTTCCGCCTCCAGACCCTCCGCTTCCGCGGCGTGCGGGGCACCACCGGAACCCAGGCCTCCTTCCTCGAACTCTTCGAGGGCGATCACGGGAAGGTGGAGGCGCTGGACCGGCTGGTGGGCGAGAAGATGGGCTTCACCGAGAACTACGGGGTCAGCGGGCAGACCTATCCGCGCAAGGTGGATGCGGCTCTGGCCGGTACGCTGGCAGGGATCGGCGCCTCCATCTCGCGCTTCGGCAACGACCTCCGGCTCCTGGCCCACCTCCGCGAGGTGGAGGAGCCCTTCGAGGAGGAGCAGATCGGGTCGTCGGCCATGCCGTACAAGCGGAACCCCATGCGGGCGGAGCGGATGTGTGCGCTGGGCCGCCACGCCATCACCCTCTTCCAGGATCCGGCGAACACGGCGGCCACCCAGTGGCTCGAGCGGACGCTGGACGACTCGGCGAACCGGCGCCTGTCCATCCCGGACACGTACCTCACGCTGGACGGCGCCCTCGTGCTCTACGAGAACGTGGCCTCGGACCTCCGGGTGCACCCGGCGGTGGTGGCCCGGAACCTGGAGGTGCACCTTCCGTTCATGGCCACCGAGACGATCCTCATGCACGCCGTGACCCGGGGAGGCGACCGCCAGGAACTCCACGAGCGGATCCGCAGACACGCCTTCGCCGCCGCCGCGCGCATGAAGGAGGGGGAGGAGGCCGACCTGGTGGAGCGAATCGCCGGCGATCCGGCCTTCGGCATCGACGAGGCGGGGATCCGCGCGCTGATGGTCCCGCGCCGCTTCGTGGGGCGCGCCCCCGAGCAGGTGGATGCCTTCCTCCGGGACTGGGTGGCCCCGGTTCTCGAGCGGCGACTCGAGGCGGCAATGGAGCTGGCGGCTCCAGAGGTCCGGGTCTGAGCATGGCGCACGGATTCGCCGCTCCCGACACCGGTCTGCTTCCCCTGGACCTCGTGAACCGGGGCAAGGTGCGGGAGATGTACGACGCCGGCGACGGGCTCCTCCTCATGGTGGCCTCGGACCGGGTGTCGGCCTTCGACGTCGTCATGGAGGAGCGGATCCCCCGGAAGGGCGAGGTCCTCACCCAGCTCACGGCCTGGTGGCTCGGGCGCCTGGGCGCTGCCGCGGCGTACGGTCCCGAGGGCGGCGTGGAGGGGCTCCGCCACCACGCGGTGTCCGCGGACCCCGACGAGATCGCGCGCCGGATTCCGGCGCTGGCCGACCCGGCGCTCCGTCCGCTCTGGGCGCGCCGGAGCCTCCTGGTGCGCCGCACCCGGCCCCTCCCGGTGGAGTGCGTGGTGCGGGGCTACCTGTCCGGCTCGGCCTGGCAGGAATACCGCGCCTCGGGGACGCTGGCGGGCGAGCCGCTCCCCGACGGGATGCGGGAGGCGGAGCCCCTGGACCCTCCCCTCTTCTCGCCGGCGACGAAGGCGGAACTGGGCGACCACGACGAGAACATTGCCTTCGAGGGGGTCGTGGAGCGACTGGGTCCTGACCGGGCCGTGGAACTCCGGCGGCTGTCGCTGGGGATCTACCACCTGGGGCGGCGCACGGCCCGGCAGCGGGGCATCCTGCTGGCCGACACCAAGTTCGAGTTCGGAGAGGACGAGGACGGTCGCATCGTGCTCATCGACGAGGTACTCACCCCGGACTCCTCGCGGTACTGGCCGGAGGAGGGGTATGCGCCGGGCACGAATCCGCCGTCGCTGGACAAGCAGCCGGTGCGGGACTGGCTGGCACTTCAGCCGGGGTGGGATCGGACGCCGCCCCCCCCCGCCCTCCCGCCGGAGGTGGTCGCCGCCACGACGGCGCGATACCTCGAGATCTTCCGGCGCCTCACCGGGTCCGAACTGGACGACTTCGTGCCCCCCGAATTCGGTGGAGGGTCCTGACATGAATCCAAGGCCAACCCGCGGCAACGGGCCCGACCGCGTCGCCGACGACCCTGCCGCACCCGGCCGTGCCACGAACGGTCGCGCGGGGCTTCAGAAGGGCATCATCATCCTCCCTTCGGCCTTCACGCTGGGGAACCTGTTCTTCGGGCTCTTCGCCATGGTGGCGGCGGCCCGGGGAGACTTCCAGTGGGCGGGGTGGTGCATCGTGTTCGCGGCGATCCTGGACATGCTGGACGGCCGCATCGCGCGTTTCACCCGCACCGGGTCGCGGTTCGGGGCGGAGCTGGATTCCCTGGTGGATGCCATCTCGTTCGGCGTGGCCCCGGCGTTCATCCTCTACCACCTTTCGTTCGCCGATCAGACGTGGGCCTGGATCCTCTCCTTCGTCTACGTGACGGCGGCGGTGGTCCGGCTGGCCCGCTTCAACGTGGAGCAGGGCGGCGAGGCCAAGAAGTCCTTTCACGGGCTCCCGTCGCCCACGGCGGGGATGATCATCGCGACGATCTACCCGTTCTTCACGGCGCCCGGGGTGGCCCGCTTCACGGGCGGCCTCCCGCCCACCCAGACCCTCGGCGTCATCCTCATCGGGGTGGCGCTCCTCATGGTGAGCCACGTCCCCTACCAGATCATGCCGAGGGTGGGGGTGCGCACGCGGAAGGCCCGGTTCATGACGGTCTTCCTGGCCGTGTCCGCCGTGACCGCCATCGTGATCCCCGAGTACTTCATCTTCCCCTTCCTCGTGGTCTACACGCTGCAGGGGGTCGGACGTACCTTCGTCATGGGGCTCCTCGAGCGCCTCCCCGACAGCGACCCCCTCCTGGACCTGGCCGACGAGGACGACGCCGGCGCCGAACACCGCTCGCTGGACTACAGCGACCTGGCCCCCGAACGCTACCCCCCTCCGGAGAATGAACGTTGAAGCGTTATCACCTTGAAGTGCGCGTGAAGCCCCGCCCCGGCCTCCTGGACCCCCAGGGGAAGGCCGTGGCCCATGCCCTCTCCGATCTCGGCTACGCCGGCGTGGCCGATGTCCGGGTCGGGAAGATTCTCGACGTGGAGCTCGATGCCCCCTCCGAAACCGAAGCCCGCGAACGGGGCGAGGAGATGTGCCGGAAGCTCCTGGCCAACCCCGTGACCGAGGACTTCGAGGTCACGGTGGCAGGGATCCTGGAGGACGCATGAAGGTCGCCGTCATCACCTTTCCGGGCTCCAACTGCGACTACGACGGCTACCAGGCCTTCAAGCTCCTGGACGGGTTCGAGCCGGAGTTCCGGTGGCACCGGGATGCGGCGCTGGGCGACGTGGACGCCGTCTTCCTCCCCGGAGGCTTCTCGTACGGGGACTACCTTCGGCCCGGCGCCATCGCTCACCTTTCGCCGGTCATGGAGGCGGTGCGGGACTTCGCCGCCGGCGGCGGCCCGGTTCTCGGGGTCTGCAACGGCTTCCAGGTCCTCTGCGAGAGCGGCCTGCTCCCCGGCGCGCTGCTGCGGAACCCGAGCCTTCGCTTCCGGAGCCACGACGTCCACCTCCGCGTGGAAACGACGCGCTCCCCCTTCACATCGGCGTACGAGAAGGGCGCGGTGCTCCGCATCCCCATCGCCCACGGCGACGGCCACTACACCGCCTCGAAGGAGGAACTGGCCGAACTCGAGGGCGAGGACCGCATCGCGTTTCGCTACTGCACGACCGAAGGGGGGCTCGCGCCCGAGTCCAACCCGAACCACTCGGAGCACCACATTGCCGGGATCCTGAACCCGGCCCGGAACATCCTCGGGATGATGCCCCACCCCGAACGGGCGGTGGAAGACATCCTGGGCTCGACCGACGGCCTCGGCCTCTTCGAATCCCTCCGCGCCCACCTCTCCGGCACCCTCGCGACGCAGACCCCATGACCGATCCGACCACCGCCCCGACCACCGGTAGCACCCCCGCCCCGGCCACCGCCTCGGCCCCCGTCACCGCGACCCCGGCGCCACGCCCCGGCGACCCGGAGATCACGGCCGAACTGGTCGCCGACCACGGCCTGTCGCCCTCCGAGTACGAGCTGGTCCTCGGGATCCTGGGCCGCACCCCGACCTTCACGGAGCTGGGGATCTTCTCGGCCATGTGGTCGGAGCACTGCGGCTACAAGAACTCGAAGCGCCTCCTCCGGCTCCTCCCCACCGAGGCGCCGTGGGTGATCCAGGGTCCGGGAGAGAACGCCGGCGTCATCGACGTGGGCGACGGCCTCGCCGTGGCCTTCAAGATCGAGTCCCACAACCACCCGTCGGCGGTGGAGCCCTACCAGGGCGCGGCCACCGGCGTGGGCGGCATCCTCCGGGACATCTTCACCATGGGCGCCCGCCCGGTGGCGGTGCTGGACTCGCTCCGCTTCGGCGACCTGGACTCGCCGCGGAACCGCTACCTCTTCGCCGGCGTCGTGCGCGGCGTGGGCGACTACGGCAACTGCGTCGGGATCCCGAACATCGGCGGCGAGGTCTTCTTCGACCGGGCCTACGAGGGAAATCCCATCGTGAATGCCATGGCCATCGGCCTCATGAAGCGCGAAGAGCTGATCACCGCCGAAGCCACCGGGGTCGGCAACCCCATGATGGCCGTGGGCGCCCGCACGGGACGAGACGGCATCCACGGTGCGACCTTCGCATCCGAGGAACTCTCCGGCGACGACGACGTGTCGAGCCGCCCCCGGGTGCAGGTGGGGGACCCGTTCACCGAGAAGCTCCTCCTCGAGGCGTCGCTGGAGCTCATCGGGTCCGGCCACATCGTGGCGATCCAGGACATGGGCGCCGCCGGGCTCACCTCCGCCGCCAGCGAAATGGCGGGGCGGGGCGGATCCGGCGTGTCCCTCGAAATGTCGCGGATCCCGGTGCGCGAGTCGGGCATGACCCCCTACGAGATCCTCCTCTCCGAGTCCCAGGAGCGCATGCTGGTGGTGGCGAAACGGGGGCGCGAGGACGAGGTCCGGAAGATCCTCGAGAAGTGGGAACTCGAGGCCGAGCCGGTGGGCGAGGTCACCGACAACGGGCACTTCCAGATCTTCGAGAACGGGGTCCTCGTGGCCTCCATTCCGGCGCTCCCCCTCACCGACGGCTGCCCCACCTACGAGCGCGAGGGGATCGAGGGCGACGACGTGAAGGTCGCCCGGGCCCGGGACCTGGGCCACCTGCTGGAGCCGGAAGGAGACCTGTCGGAGGCCTTCATGTCGCTCCTCAAGTCGCCGAACCTGGCCTCCAAGCGCTGGATCTACGAGCAGTACGATACCACGGTCCGCACCTCCACCGTGGTTCGTCCCGGGGGGGATGCGGGGGTGATCCGCTTCCGGGGATCCCGGCGGGGTCTCGCCGCCACCACCGACTGCAATGGTCGCTACTGCTGGCTGAATCCCCGCGAGGGCGCCAAGGCGGCGGTGGCGGAAGCGGCGAGAAACCTGGTGTGCAGCGGGGCGCTCCCGACGGCCGTCACGAACAACCTGAACTTCGGAAACCCGCTCAAGCCCCACATCTACCACCAGCTTCGCGAGGCGGTGCTGGGGATGGCCGAGGCCTGCGCCCTCTTCGAGACGCCGGTGACCGGGGGGAACGTGTCGCTCTTCAACGAGACCGACGGCGTGGCGATCTACCCGACGCCGGTCATCGGCATGGTGGGGGTCCTGGACGACGTCGAGGCCCACGCCATGACCCACGGTTTCAAGGCCGAGGGCGACGCCATCCTGCTGCTGGGCGAGAACCGCGAGGAGATGGGGGGCTCCGAGTACCTGTACCGGAAGGAGGGCGTGGTGGCCGGAGAAGCGCCCATCGTGGACCTCCTGGCGGAACGCCGGCTGCAGCACGCCGTCCTCGGGCTCATCCAGAAGGGGGTGGCCCGGTCGGCGCACGACTGCTCCGAAGGCGGGCTCGCCACCGCCCTCGCCGAGTGCGCGGTGGGCTCCGAGAAGCCCTTCGGGGTACAGGTGAGGCTGGAGGACAACCTGGCGCCGGTGGCGCTCTTCTTCGGCGAGACCCAGGGCAGGGTCCTCCTGTCGGTGGCCCCCGAAGACGTGGACCGGGCCCTCGACATGGCCCGGGACCACGGCGTGCCGGCCGTGAGCATCGGCGCCGTCGGGGCGCCGGGGAGTTCCTTCTCCATCCGAAGCCCCCGGGGCCACCTGGAACTGGATATCGGGAGGGTCGCCGAGCAGTACCACGCGACCCTGCCCGCCCTCATGACTCGCAGCAACGGCGGAGAACCCGCGTAATGCGACTCCCTGTGCTTCACTCCACCGATCTTGCCTCCACCCCCCGCACGTCGTCCGCTTCCGAAGACACGGGCGCGGCCCGCGACGAGTCCCGCGATGAGGCCCGCGACGAGGCCCGTGACATCGGGGCGTGGGAACTGGACGCCCTCCCCCGGGAGGAATGCGGGGTGTTCGGCGTGTCCGGGATCCCGAAGGCCGCGGAACTCTCCTTCCTGGGTCTCTATGCGCTGCAGCATCGGGGGCAGGAGTCGGCGGGGATCTGCGCCATCGACGCGGAGGGGACCGCGCGGGTGAAGAAGGGGATCGGGCTCGTGGCCGATGTCTTCGCCGCCGCGGACCTGAACTCCCTGCCCGGGGGCGCGGCCGTGGGTCACGTGCGTTACTCCACCGCCGGGGGCAGCCGCATCCAGAACGCGCAGCCCATCGTCGTTCGGTACGCGAAGGGGGACCTCTCCATCGCGCACAACGGCAACCTGACCAACGGGCAGGAGCTCCGGAACCGTCTCGTGGAGGAGGGGGCCCTCTTCCAGACAACCTCGGATTCGGAGGTCATCGTCCACCTCATCGCCCGCTCCCGCCACGAGTCGGTGGATTCGCAGGTGGACGACGCGCTGTCCCACCTGGAAGGGGCCTTCTCGCTGGTCATCAGCGTGGGCGACACGCTCTATGCCGCCGTGGATCCCCGGGGCTACCGTCCCCTCGTGCTGGGTCGGAAGGACGGCGGCATCATCGTGGCCTCGGAGACCTGCGCACTGGACATCATCGACGCCGAATACGTTCGCGACGTGCGTCCCGGCGAGGTGCTGCGCATCGAGGGGGGCAAGGTCACCGAGCTCCGGAGCCTCCCCCCTGCCCCGCGCCCCGCGCCCTGCGTCTTCGAACTGGTGTACTTCGCCCGGCCCGACTCCCGCATCTGGGGAACCAGCGTGGACCGCGCACGACGTCTCTTCGGCCACAAGCTGGCGGAGGAACATCCGGCGGAGGCGGACTGCGTCATCGCCGTTCCCGACTCGGCGAACTCCTCGGCGCTCGGCTACGCCGAGGCAAGCGGAATTCCCTACGAGCTGGGGCTCCTCCGGAATCACTACGTCGGGCGGACCTTCATCAAGCCGTCGCAGGCGGACCGGGACTTCGGGGCCCGAATGAAGTACAACCCCGTGCGCGAGGTCGTGAGCGGCCGGCGGGTCGTGGTGGTCGACGACTCCCTGGTGCGGGGCACGACCTCCACCTCGCTGGTCAAGTTCCTGCGCCAGGCCGGCGCGAAGGAGGTGCACCTGCGGATCGCTTCCCCCCCCGTGACCCACCCCTGCTTCTACGGCATCGACATGCCGTCCCGGGAGGAACTCATCGGCTCGAGCCACGAGATCCCCGAGATCGCGGAGATCCTCGGGGTGGACTCCCTGGGGTACCTTTCCCTCGAGGGAATGCTGGGATGCGTCGAGGATGCCGGCCCGTTCTGCAACGCCTGCTTCTCCGGCGACTACCAGTCACCCCTTGTCGACGTGGACCGGGGCTATGCCTCGTTCGCCAACCCCCCGGGATGCTGACGTGATGACCGAGTCCGTTTCCCCGTCGTTCATTGCCGCCCTTCCCAAGGCGGAACTCCACGTTCACCTGGACGGAAGCCTCCGCCCCGAGACGCTGCTGGAACTGGCCGACGAAGCCGGCGTCGACATGCCCGCCCGGGAGCCGGCGGCGCTGGCGAATGCCATGCGGGCCGACGATGCCACGGACCTGGCCTCGTACCTGTCCAGGTTCGAGCGTACGCTCGCCGTTCTCCAGACCGCCGATGCGCTGGTGCGGGTCACCCGGGAGCTGGTGGAGGATCACGCCGCCGAGAACGTCCGGGTCGTGGAAATCCGCTACTCACCCATCCTGAACACCGCGGGCGGCCTCTCCATGGAAGAGGTCCTCGAGGCGACGCTGGAGGGAATGCGCCTGGGGACCGACCAGACGGGGATCCGGGCCGGGCTCATCCTTTGCGGAATCCGGAACATGGACCCTGCCACGTCGGTGGCCATCGCGAAGCTCGGGGTGGCCTTCAGGGATCGGGGAGTCGTCGCCTTTGACCTTGCCGGCGCCGAGCCCGGGAACCCGGTCCACCGGCATGCCGAGGCCTTCGAGATCGCCGCTCGGGGTCTCCTGCCCGCAACCGTCCATGCCGGAGAGGCGGCGGGAGCGGAGTCGATTCGCGAGGCCCTGCTCCACGGACGCGCCGCCCGCATCGGGCACGGGACGCGGCTCCAGGAGGACGAGTCGCTTCTCGCGTGGGTCCGGGACCGCAGCATTCCGGTGGAAATCTGCCTCACCTCCAACGTCCAGACCCGCGTCTCGGACACCTTCGAGGCCCACCCGGTGCGCCGCTACTTCGACGAGGGGATTCTCCTGACGCTGTGCACCGACAACCGCCTCGTGTCGGGGACCACGGTGTGCCAGGAGTACCGTGCCGCGGCCCGCCACCTGGACTTCGATGCCGGTGAGCTGGCCGCCGTGGCGCGCATGGGTTTCGAGAGTGCCTTCCTCCCGCTGGACGAAAAGGAAGTTCTCCTGGCCCAGGTCGACGACGAGCTTGACGCACTGCTGGCCGGGCTCGATCCGGACTGAGGCGCTCCGAGACGGGGACGCCTACTCCCGGAATTCCAGCTCCAGCAGGACGGTGGTGAGAAGTCCGTTGCCGTCGGCGTCCACCCCCAGCGCCCGCACCGGCACGAGTCCCGCATCGAAGGTGGTTCCGGGCGTCCACGAAAGCTCCCAGACCCTCCCCCCCTCTCCGGCGGCCGTCCCCTGAGTTGCGGTGCCGATCCAGCGGGCGTCGTCACCCGTGGTGAGGAAGTGCACCCGCACGAAGGGGTTCGGGAAGGATCCCCCCGAGCCCTGTGCCAGCGCGGTCAGCTGCACCGGGCCCGAAGTCCCGGCAGGGCACGACTCGCTGGCCGCCCTGCAGACGACGGTGCGGTCCGCCGTGACCCGCCAGACCGTCACCGCCTCGTCGGCGCCGCGGGCCGCGGCGTCGAAGCCCCGCATCGCCCCCTGGGGCGGAGGCGGGAGGAGGAGTTGCCGGGTCCCCACGTTCCCGGCGGCGTCCTCCACACTGGCACGGAAGGTTCCGGCCCGGAAGAGCGGCCCTCCTGCCGCCTCTCCCGCGGCCCCGCTTCCCGCGCGCTGGAGGCCGTGCACGAAGGGGAAGCGGAACTGGACACTCGCCTCCCGAACGGGATCGCCCCCGAAGGGTTCGCCGACGGACTGGATGCCGACGGGGGCCGCGAGGCTCAGGGTTCCGCCGCTTCCGTCCACCTCGGTGAACCCGGTGAGAATGCGTGCTCGAAACAGGTCAATATTGTCGGTGGCGGAGAGGATCACCGAGACCTCCGCACCGCCCATGGGAGACGACCCGAGGAAGAGGGAAGAGACCTGGGGTGCGGCCAGGTCCCGGAGCACCCACGCCTCCACGGGCGCCGACAGGTTGCCGCTCCGGTCGACACCGCTGGCCCGGATCCGCAGGTAACCCTCTCCGGTGCCCGGGGGTACCGGGCGCAGAAGCCCCGACGGCTCGGCGGAGCAGTCCGAGTTCCCTGACGGGAAAAGGCAGGTGCCGGCGGGGGGGTCGGTGGGGCCGAATCGCCGGATGGTCGCGACCAGCGGGGAGGGTCCGACCCCGCTGACGGAGTCGTCCACGCCGAAGCCCCAGGCCGACTCCTCGGGGGGATTCACGCTCCGAGCCGGGAGGGTCCCGCCCCCGGTGGCCAGCGTCGCCACCGGGGGCGTGCGGTCCACGCCGAATACTGCCCCGTTCGCGCCCATGAGCGGGTTCCCGGGCGACGGCATGAGCGGCCGGACTCGCGTGTTCCCCAGCGCATCCTCCAGCACGACGACGGCGCGGTACGCGGTATTCGATGCGGTCTGGGCGAGCTGTCCGCCGGTCGTCACGGGCGCCAGGGCGAGGAGCTGTGCGTCCGTCAGGGTGGCCGCCCCTGCATGAACCCTCGCCGTGATCCCGCCGACACCGGGATCGGAAAGGCCCAGGACAGCGCCGGCGAAGGCGAAGTCCGATCCCACCCAGTTCTCGAGGCAGCAGCGACTCGCGCTCCCCTGCCGGGGGAGCTGGAAGGCCTCCGCATCCGGGGCCACCTGATCGATGCGGAGGGTGTCGGCGGTCTGGATGGGCAGGTCGGGCACGAGGCTGCCGTCCGCGTAGCGGGCCTGGACGACCCGGAGTCGATCCGTGGTGCTGGGCGGTGTGACATAGCCGGAGATGGATGCCGGTTCCCCGGTCCCGGTGGGGAATCTGACCAGGAGGGGGGCCGTACCTCCGGCGGCGCTCCGCGCAATGAGGCCCCCCTGGGAATCGCGGAGTTCCAGCGTCACGCTCGTCACCTGCTTCCCGGGGTCGAACAGGACCGGGAGGACCCGCACGTCGAGCGCACCTCCGATCCAGGCGTTTCCGGACGGGTCCGCGACGGGTCCCCGGCTCGGGAGGAGTGTCGTGGCGAAGGTGTTCCTGTTGGCGAGGCGAACCTGCACACTTGCCGTCCACGCCGCGGGCCCGCCCTCACGACTGCCGAGCCGGACGGTGAGAAGCTTCTCGCCGTTCGGGTGCAGGGGTACCCCCGTCTGCGCGTCGAAGGCATCGGTGCGGACGGGAAACAGGAGGTCCAGGGGGAGAACGGCCGCCTCCACACCCTCCGGCATCGAGGGCTCCTCGAAGACCTGCTTGCCCACCACGGTGCTTCCCAGCGAAACCGTGACCGAATCCACCCGGTCCACCCCGCGGTCCAGCGTCACGCGGATCTCGACCAGGCCGGACAGGGCCCGCAGATCGGCGGGCTCCCGTGCGCCACCGGGAAGGACCCGCTCCACGCTCCGAATCACGAGCGATGCCGTGAGTTCGGGATCGCCGTCGAACCGCATCGTGTGGCTCTGTCCCGGCTGCAACTCCACCGAACTGCGGGTCGATGCGAAATTGAGTGACGAGGAAAAGCCGGAGATCTCGGCCTGGTAGCTCCCGGCCCTCAGTGAGGGAAAGGTGAACGTTCCGTCACTTCCGGTCTGCACCGTGGATGCATCCGGACCCGAGAGTGTCACCGTCACGCCGCTCACCCCCCGGTCCCGGGCGAGGACGGTTCCGGAAATCGAGGCGGTCCGAATGAAATTCCCCTGGAAGTCGACCACGACCGAGCTCCCGGAGGTCACCGACGCCGACCGGGAGACCGCGGGAAACGCGGCATCCAGCGGGAGGTTCCGCACCGACACCACGTACGCACCGGTGGGCACGGACTCGAAACGATAGCGCCCCTGGGCATCGGTCTCGAGCACCCGGTTCACAGGACCCGTGAGCTCGACGACGACCCCGACGAGTGCCCCGCCCTCTCCGGTGACCTGGCCGAGAATGGTGCCCGGTTCCTCCGGCGCCCCGGCGTCGCACGCCGCGGTGGCGATGGCGAGGAGAAACGAAGCTGCAACGAGGCCAAGCCCGCGGCGAATCCCGCGACGCATGCGGACGAACGGGACTCGCCGGGAGCAGGGACAGGGGAGGCGCATGGTCATCCCTCCTGATACGACGGCGGGGTGCGGGGGGTTCCGCTCACGACTCCCCCGCGAGACAGGCTTCCACTTCCTCGACAAGGCGGGCCGAGCCAATGAACAGGGGCGTGCGCTGATGAAGCGATGTGGGAGTCAGCTCCAGGACCCGGCCGGCCCCGTGGGAGGCTCGCCCTCCCGCCTGTTCCATGATCATGGCCAGCGGATTGGCCTCGTACACGAGCCGGAGCTTTCCGTCGGGTGACCTGGAATCCCGAGGATAGAAGAAGATGCCGCCCCGAAGAAGCGTGCGGTGGACATCGGTGACCAGCGAACCCACGTACCGGGCCGAGCAGTCCTCCCGCGTGCGGAGGCCGTCCACGAAGGCGCGCACCCCGGGCGTCCACCGGTGATAATAGGCCTCGTTCGTGGAATAGAGCGTGATCTCGGCCTCGGGCACGCGGATGTCCGGATGACTGAGGATGAATTCGCCGATGGAGGGATCCAGGGTGAATCCATGGACCCCCGCCCCGGCCGTGTACACCATCATGGTGGAGGAGCCGTAGACGACGTAGCCGGCGGCGATCTGCCGGACCCCGCTCTGCAGACAGTCCTCGAGTGTCCCCCTGGCCTGGCCGGAGACTTTCCGGTAGAGCCCGAAGATCGTTCCGATGGAGACGTTCACGTCGATGTTGGATGACCCGTCCAGCGGGTCGAACACGAGAACGTAGTCGCCCGTCGGGAATTTCTCGGGGATGGGGATGATGTCCTCGACCTCCTCCGAGGCCATGCAGGCCAGGTGGCCGTTGTGATCCATGGCACGGTAGATGACGTTCTGGGCGAAGACGTCCAGCTTCTGGACCTGCTCGCCCTGCACGTTCCTGTGGCCCGCCTGCCCGACAATATCCAGCAGCCCGGCCATGTTCACCTCGCGGGAAATGACCTTCGCCGCGAGGGCCATGTCGGTAAGGATGTTGCTGAACGCTCCCCGGGCGTCGGGGAAACGACGTTCCTCGTCGATGATGTGGCGATCGATGGTGACAAGGTGGGTCTCGTTCATCGGCAGAGATCTCGGGAGGAGGCAGCGTGGAGGGGAAGTCATGACGCTCGACTGAAAGGTACGCCATGGGGCCGGTGTGGAGTAAGGGGAGCGGGTCTTCAGCGCGAGGTGCGAACATCCCACCCCCCGTTTCTCCGGATGCGGATGCGAAGGGTTCCGTCCCGATCCGTGCGGTGGATCCGGCTTTCCACGGCCTCCAGCCGCTCCAGGACCTCGGGATGGGGATGGCCGTACCGGTTCCCGTCCCCGGCCGAAACGACGGTGACCCATGGTCGCGTGGCTTCCAGCAGTTCCCGGGATGTGGAGGTGCGGCTCCCATGGTGTCCGGCCTTGAGGACCGTGAGACGGAGCGAGAGCGCTCCCGAGGCGACCAGCGCCGCCTCGACGTCCGCATAGGCATCTCCGGTGAGCAGGAGGGCCCCGTCGCCGTAGCGGACGAGAAGCACGACCGAAACATGGTTTGGATCCGAGCCGGCCCCTTCGTCGGGGGCTGAATGCGTCCCGGCCCCCTCGAGCCCCCCGGCCCGCATCGACGGGTGGAGCACCTCGATGGTGACGCCCCCCCGTTCGATCCGGCGTCCGGCCTCGGCGGGCCACCACGATACCCCTCGGTCACGTCCCTCCCTGAGCGCCGCGAGGTAGGCTCCCGATGCGGTCACGCGGGCAGGTTCGAGCACGCCACGGACCGGGATGCCCCGAAGGACCGCCGCTGCACCCCCCAGGTGGTCAAGATGCGCATGCGTGAGGACCAGGGCCTCCAGGCGGCGAACTCCGAGCCGGCGGAGGTAGGGGACCACGCGGCGATGCCCGGCATCCCACCCTCCCGGACTCGAGGGTCCGGCGTCCACGGCGATCCACCCGCCGGACGGCAGCCGGAGCACCGCCGCATCGCCCTGGCCCACGTCCAGGATGTGGAGTTCCAGGGGTCTCGCGCCAGGTGCGAGGGGAAGGAGGATCACCGCCACGGCCGCCACCACCCCCGAGATCACCCGACGCATGGCGGAGCGGATGCGCCCACTGCACCACCGCCGAAGCAGGAGACCCGACCCCGCCCCCGCGAGGAGGGACGCCACCAGCGCCGGGCGGGACACCCAGATGGAGGCCCCCGGAAGCGCCGCCGAGAACCGGACCCCGGTCTCGACCCCCGCCAGGATGAGTCCGACGCCGCCGGCCAGGAAGCCGCCCAGGGGCAGGGCGATGACCGACAGGAGAAGGGATGCGCCGATCCCGGGGATCGCGAGGGCCACCCCGGGAGAGACGGCCAGCGTCGCCACCACCCCGACGAGGGAGACACGGTCGAAATGCCAGGCAAGGAGCGGGAGCGTGGGGAGGGTCGCGGCGATACCGGCCGCCAGCCCTTCCGAGCTGCCCCTGAGCCAGCGGTCGCCGGCCGCAGCCGAGGGCCCCCGCCGGGGGGGACGCCGACCCGCCCGGCGCCAGAGTTCGTCCATGCCCCGTTCCAGCGGCCGACGAAGCGTCACCAGCCCCAGTGTGCCCGCGAAGGAGAGCTGAAACCCGACCGAGCCAAGCGCCGCGGGGTCCGCGACCAGGAGGAGGAGGAAGGCCGTCGAGAGGGTTCCGACGGACACGGCGGGGACCCCCCTGAACCGGGACGCGGCAAGAAGGGTCAGGATGACTGCGGCGCGGAGGGCCGCGTCCGGGGCCCCGATGCCCAGTACGTACAGCCAGCTCCCGGCCGCCGCTGCGGCGGCGGCGCGGCGGGGATCCAGGCCGCAGAGTCGGAACAGCGCCAGGAGCAACCCGGCCACCACGCCCACATGGAAGCCCGAGATGGCCAGGAGGTGCGCCGTACCCGAAAGCCCGAAGGCCTCGCGAAGCTCGGGATCGAGGTGCTCGCGACGGGCGAGTACCAGGGCTTCCACCATCGGGGCGCGCCCGCCCCAGAGAAGGTGGATCCGGTCCTGCACGCCGCCACGCACCCGGAGAAGGCGGCCCCGGAGATCCCCGCCGGGAGCCGCATGGGGGGCGGGGTCAGGCAGCACCACCAGGCGACCGGCCCATTCGCCGCGCCCCGCCTCCGGGAAGCTCCGGCCATCCCACCGGCCGGAAACCCGGAGCCGGGTGCCCGTTGGGGGCACCTCGACATTCCGCGGCCAGCTGACCCGCAGCGTGGCACGACATCCTCCCGGAAGCCCTTCCTCCACCCGAAAGGGCGAGGCTCGACCGGGCTCCACCCGGGACATGAACCGGCCCTCCACAAGCCAGGCCCCGGGGGACTGTCCCGTCGCTGCCCCGACGACCCGGCTGTCATTCCAGGCGGAGGAAAGCTGCAGGCGGCAGTCCCGCTGCTGCCGTTCCAGCGCCGCGCTTCCGGCGAGGAGGCCAGCCACCCCCGCGAGCGCCAGGCCCAGCAGCGGGACCTCGGGGCGGCGCCATGGGAGGAAGGGCGCCGCGAGGATCAGGAGGAGAACGAGGGCCGGCGAAGTGGGAAAGCCGGCCAGGGCGAGGCCGATTCCGGTGCCGTGGGCCAGGGCCAGCAGGGTCACCGGAGGGATCCGGCGAATCAGCCCCGGGGCTCCGGGGCCGTGCTGCCCAGGCGGGCATCGGGACGGTGGGGGGCGCGGGAACCGCGCCGGGCCTCAGGCGGGGGGTTGAATGGACGGGTCGTCATCCTCCGGGGGCCCGAGGCGGAAAAGATCCTGCTGTAGCCGGTCCTCGCGACCGGGGGGGAGGTCCTCCTCGCCGGCAGAGAAACGTTCCCGCAGGAAGCGCCGGACCCTGAGGTCCGCCTGAAGGCCGGCGAAAAGCATGACCAGCATGCCCAGGAGGAAACTGGCGAACACGACCCATGTCATCGGGACGCGGTAGAAGGTCCAGAATCCGAGATCGAGCGTCATGCGCTCGGACCCGTTCCACCGGGCGAAGACCAGCACGAAGATCAGGACCGCCAGCATCGCGGCGATCCCGGGAAGACGTTTCACGTGGCCCCGGCCTCGACCGGTTCCCTCGGGGCCGCGGGGCGCGGAAGCCCCCGGAACGTTGCCCCCGTGGTACCGCTCAGCCGCAGAGCCACGTAGTCTCCGGGCCCGTGGCCGGAGGCAGGGAAGGTCACGGCCTTCCCTCGCCGGGTGCGGCCCAGAAGGTCTCCCGGATCCCGCCCGGCCTTCTCTGCCAGGACCTCCTCGAGGCGTCCCACCTCGGTGCGGCTGATCTCCGCCTGGATCCCCCGGGCAAGGCGGATCAGGACCTCCAGGCGCGCCTGGGCCTCCGCATCCGGAACGAACGAATCCTCGGGGAGCCGGGTCGCCGGCGTCCCCGCCCGCAGCGAGTACTTGTAGGTGAACGCATCGTCGAAACGCACGGTCCGCATCAGGTTCAGCGTGTCCTCGTACTCCGCCTCGGTCTCGCCGGGGAACCCCACGATGATGTCGGTGGAAAGGGCCACGTCCGGGATCGCGGATCGGACCATCTCCACCTTTTCGAGGAAGCTCTCCACCGTGTACCGGCGGCTCATGCGCCGGAGGATCCGGTCATTTCCCGACTGAGCCGGAAGGTGAAGCTGCTCGCAGACCGAGGGCTCGGTGGCCATGACCTCCACCAGTTCGGGGGTCACGTCTGCGGGATGGGGCGACATGAAGCGCACCCGCCGGATCCCGTCCACGCGCGCGACGGCCCGGAGAAGGTCGGGGAAGCTCCACGCCCCTGCCCGGTAGGAGTTCACGGTCTGCCCCAGGAGGGTGACCTCCGAGACCCCGTCCTCCGAGAGACGCCGGATTTCGGCCAGGATGTCTGAGGCCTCCCGGTTCTTCTCGGGCCCCCTCACGTGGGGGACGATGCAGTAGGTGCAGCGGTGGTCGCACCCACGCTGGATGGGAACCCACGCGATGGGTCCGGAGGTGCGGCGCTGCTCGAGCCCCTCGTAGTTTTCTCCGGTGTCCAGGTCGAGGACGGCGAGCTGAAGACGTTCCTTCCGGATGGCTCCCGGGATGCCCCGGGCGGTGCGGAGATGACGCCCGGAGCCTGCGGCGATCTTCCGTTCCGGGTCAGGCGCGCCCGGTGACGCCGCGTCCGCGTCGAGGCCGCCCTCCGCCGTCGCACCGGACCGAATCCTCCGGAGTTCCTCGGGAAGGGTGCGGTAGGCGTCGGGCCCCATGATGAGGTCCACCGGCGGGGCCTGCTCCATCAGGTCCGTGCCGAGGCGCTGTGCCATGCATCCCGTGACACCGATGATGATGTCCGGGCGCTCTCTCCTGAGCCCGTGCAACTGGCCCACGCGCCCGATGACCCGGCGCTCCGCATGGTCGCGGATGGCGCAGGTGTTCACGAGGATCACGTCGGCCTCCTCCGGAGACTGGACGATGCGGTATCCGTCGGCGGCGAGGATCCCCTGCATGAGTTCCCCGTCCGCGATGTTCATCTGGCACCCGAACGTCTCGACGTAGGCGCGCTTCTGTGGTGTGGCAAAGTCGGTCATGCCACTAAATGAAGGGGGAATGGGGGTGCAGATCAATAGCAGATGGCCCGGAAGGGGGAAGCGCCCCCCCCACGACCGGACCTACCCCTCGACACCCTTCGGTCCGGTGTCCGGCTCAGCCGGGAAGGGTGGGCGGCCCTTCTCCCGGCTGGCGTGCCGTCGGAGGCGGCTGACCAGCCTCCTCGCGGCGAGCCGGGGGATGCGAACCGTCCGGTGGTAGCGCTGCACCGCCCACCAGGCGAGGGGGGACCGGATACGCCGTCCTTCGGTGGAGGACATGCCGGGGCGAATCATCTCCCGCGTCGTGATGCAGTACACCGGCTTTCCAATGAGCGCAGCCACCCTGCAGGAAACATCGAGGGACCCCTCGAGGAGAAGGTCCGCGCCGGAGGATTCGTAGATCTCCGCCTTGTACCATACATCCTTTTCCCCCTGGCGCTCCGACCATCCCTCGTTCTCTCCTCGCATCACGAGTCGCGTGTACTCCACACCGTGCGATGCCAGCCATGCGGCGGTCTCGGCACGGTCCGCATCGGGGGCGGTGGAGATCAGGCAACCCACCGGGTAGTCCGGCACCCAGACGGGTTTCATGCCCTGGATTCGCATGCGGGAGCCCTCCCCGTCACGGCCCGTCGCCCCTGGGAGCGGCGGACATACCACGCCCTCGAGGGAGACGCAGCACCGGGCCAGGAGCGACTCGTGATGCATCAGGTTCCATTCGAAGACCCGGGGCCTGGGCAGGACCTCGCCGAAGTGGTCGACAAGCCGCTCGTCCCGGGCTTCGGGGCTGATGTAGACGGCGCCGTACTGGATGCTGTGGGGAAGGTCGGCGGCTGCGATCTCGCCCCGGACCTTGGCCATCTGTCCACCGTAGGACACGCTGTCGTCGACAATCAGGACCTTCCGGGACCTGCCGAAGAACACCCCCCCCCGGTCACCCCTGTAGCGTGCACCCGAGCGCAGGACCCGGCCGCTCAGCAGACCGTCCACATCGGTCATGGGGAGGTTCAGGTACATGGACAGAAGGTTTGCCACAAGGAGTCCGCTTCGCGGGATTCCCACCACGAGTTCGATGTCGCCCGGGAGGACCCTTGCCCAGCGGACCACGAGGTCGTTGAGGTCGGAAACGCTTCGGTAGTTCATGGGGAACTCTCCGGGTGGGGCGGGTGCAGGGGGCTTCGAAAGGTAACCGCAACATCACCGACGCATCACGCGGCGACGATCACGGGACAGCTGCACCCACGTTCAGCAAGTATCGATCCCCGACCCGCTCCACCGTCCCGCGGCGAATCCGAGCCTCGCCCTCCCCGACGGCCCCCTCCACCGGCAGCCTCAGGTAGTCCCCCGTGAGTCCCAGGGGCACGCCATCGGTCCCCGGACGCTCCACCACCACCTCCACCTCGGCCCCCACTCGGGAGGCCAGGTACGCCTCCCCCCTGGCCTGTCCAAGTTCGCGCAGTTCCCTGGCTCTCTCCGCCGCGACGCGCTGGGGAACCGGCATCTCCCGGGCCAGCTCCGCCGCCGGGGTGCCCTCCCGGGGCGAGAAGGGGAAGACATGGAGGTAGGTGAACGGAAGCTCCTCCACGAGGGCCACCGTCTGCTCGTGGTCCTCGTCGGTCTCGCCGGGAAAGCCGGTGATGATGTCGGCGCCCAGCCCAAGGCTCCCACCGGCGCCCACGCCCAGGGATTCCGCAATCTCCAGGGCTCGATCACGATACATGGCCCGCGTGTGCCGGGGGTCGATCACTGTTTGGGGAGCACCATCGGTGATCGGCCCAAAAGCCAGTGTTGCTGCGGCAAGTCCAGCTCATTGCCGGAGCATGACCCGCTTTGCTGGGGCAACGAAAAGGGCTGGTCGAGCACGAGTTGACACAAGACTTGGCACAGATTGGCACAGCAGGGGCGAGGGGGATCAGGGGGTCGTTGCGAAAGTCCCCCGAGCCATCATCACCCGGCTTCGGCTATCGAATCCGTCGCCAACGCTCCGGGCCGTCGAACACGGACCGATCAACCACCCAGCCGAACCAGTGACGAGGCCCAACGGAATCCCGTAGACGATCGTCGCCAAGGGTTGGAGCCGGACCCGACGGGGGGGCATTGTGGAGCTGTCTCCCACCTCCACCCCCAACCTCAGGTCCATCCCCATGAAGTTCCACGAAATCCCAACTCCCATGATCGAGACCATTCGCCAGACGGCGCCCGACATCGCTGAGCTCATCGATGGGATCAGCTCCCGCGTCCAGCAGCTCTCCGAGCGGTATCGCCCGCTCATCGACCGCCGCTTCAACGGTGTTCACGAAGAGCACTGGGCGCGGGTCGCGCGGGCCGTGGCCGTGCTCTACCCCGAGCCAGAGGCTGACGAGCTCGAGCTCTGGTCGGTGCTGGAGCTACACTATTCCTTTGGCCCCCCGGTTTCAGCCATCGAGGTTCGCGAGGTCGTACGGCAGGCGGGAAAGCAGGCGGACCTCGCTCTCGATTGCTGGTACAAGTCGAAGGGCCCGGCGGACGAATCCCGCGATCTGGGGATCCACCTGTGGGCCTGGACGCACCACAACCGCTACCGCGAGGACGCAGCCGCGGTCGTGCGATACATGAAGGGGATCCCCGAGCCAATGACGCGGGAGGAGCTGGAGGAGGTTCTGGGGAGGTCCCTATCGGAACGCCGGAACGACTCTCCGGGCAGGGGAAGAGCCCGATAACGGCAGGGGTCAGGCGGACCCCGGATAGCCTTGGTTCCCCTTTCAGCGCTTCCCGCCCCTTCCCTTCCCTGGCTTCTGGGAAAGCGCACTCCCAGCGGCAGACTTGGACTTCGCGCTTGACCGGCCGTCCCGGAGCGTCTTCGACGCCGCCGTCGCGGCCTTCTTGGAAGTCACCTTCTTCGTGTTCGACTGCGCCAACGCGCTCCCTGCCGCCGACTTGGACTTGGCTCCGGTGGACGGGGACTTCAGGGTCTTGGCAGCTGCGGCTGCTGCTTTGGGGCTGGTTTTCTTCTTCTGCGCCATCTCGCACCTCCGGGAAGGGTGATCCAGCAACGTCCCCACCCGAACAATACCCGAATGAAACGCCGCGGTCCAGAGGTGCTCACAACCTGATGACGAACGATCCGGCTAGCCGGTTTTCATCAGTCGCCGGACTCCGGTTCTCGAACTGGACTGGACCGGGTCGATTCGAACTGCCCGGCACTCCCCATCGGCTCTCGAAGCCGATGACCGGCGAAACCAGTCGAGTCAGGCGTCCCCGGCCTCAGTCCAATCGTCTCCATCCCCCGTGTTCCATTCCCCGGCTCTGGAGTCCTGACTGTCCTCGCACGCTTCGTCCCAGACCTACTCCTTGGCCATCATCATCGTGAAATGCTCTTTATGTCCGCTGAGTTTGAAGACCTCCTCGAAGACCCTGAGGTAGACCTCGGTCCCCTCCTCCGGAGCCACGTAAAGATCGTCCATCGCCCGATGTGAACCCGCGTGAGCCCACTTGATAAGAGATCTACAGACGATCATGTCTCGGCCCTCGAACTTGGACTCCAGTCCTTGGAGTGTCGTCGGCCCCACCATTCGGAAGTAGTTTTCGAGGATGCGCCGCATCCCGTTTTGGAGTCCGACAACGTCCTCTTCCGGCTGGCGGACAGCATCCCATAGCAAATCATACGTGGTGCTTACAGGATCCCTTTCCGCCGCCGAAACTCGCGAAACGCCACCCCGCTTTCGCACCACCCAAAATGCCTCATGGGACTGAGGCGCTCGACCCTGGCGCTTGTGGTCGAAGCTCCATTCGCGGTGAAAGAAGACGTTGTGGGTGAGGAGAAAGAGTTGCTTCACGGAGGAGTTTCCGGCCTCGACTTCCCGAACAAGCTCGCTCGTCAGGGCCGCCACGACGAATAGCACGTCCGCATCAAGGCTGGACACCGGGTCATCGATCACTACGACTCGATCACCGGTGACTCCATCCCGCTCCTGGCTCCCCCGGGCCAGATGGAAGAAGTACAGGAAGGTGATGAATGACCGCTCCCCCTCGCTGAGTGTCTCGATGGCATCGGAGCCGTCTTGACGTATGATCCGGTAGCTGTCCTCCTCCGGCCCGGGGGCAAGGGAGAAGTTGGAGAAACCCAAGGACGTGAGCAGCCCATTGATGGCGGCGATCGTCGCCCCGACCCCGGTCATTCTCCGCTGGCACTCCCTGACCCCTTCAAGGGCTGCGTTCTTGTCAGCCTGTGCCTCCGCAGCCGCCCGACCGATTGCCTCATGCGCCCGAGTCAGATCGTCCCGCTGCCCGCAAAACAAGTCGATAACGGGGCGAAGGTCCCGAACGACAAGATCCCACACCTCCCGCCGGACCCGAGCTTGCTCGTAGCTTCGGTTGTCCAACGCGGCGTTGTGTTCCCCGATCCGCCCATTTGCCCTGTCGATCAACTCATTCAGGGCCTCGATGGCCGGTGTGGTGTCTTCCAGTCGCATGGGCTGACTTGGCTCATCGACCTTCTCCTGGATCCGACGTAGGTTGGCATCAAGACCATCCAGGACCCGACGGTTGACGACCTGCCACTGGGTCAAATCGACGACCTGCCGGGCCGAGTCCTCCATCTCCGCGAGTCTCTCCTCAAGCGAAATCCTCGCGGTCCGATAGGCTGCCATGGACCGTTCGACCGCATCCAGCCGCTTCTCGAATGACTCGTCGAAATAGGCTTCGAGGTCCTTCTGGAGAGATTCCGGGGCCACCTGTTGGCAGAAGGGGCAGGCCCCCTCGGCTTGGTCGAGGAAGGGACGCCCCTGCTTCACCCAGTCGCTATTCCCGATGCGCTCGATCAAGCCAGCGAGTTCCACGGCGGCCGACCCGACGATCGGGTGGCCCAAGCTCTCGTCGGTTTCAACCGCCGTCATGGCCGTGCCGGCAACTCGCTCCAGCGGTGCGATCCGGTGGGCCCCCGGTGCGAAAACCGCAGTGTGCCTATCCTTGAGGCTCCTCCGGTCTAGCCCCTCCGAAGGCTCTCGTTCGCTCTCTGCCATCACCTTGGCAGCGAGAGCTCTCTTGGAGCCTAATACCCCCGACATCGCCTCCCTGAACTCTTCGGTGAACGGCCGGGCAGCCTCCCAGCTCGCGTCCGCGAACCGGGCTTCAGCATCTGCGCGCTCGGCTTCCTTTAGCCTACGCTGGATCTCAACCGCTTCCGCCTTCCTTCTGGCGCTCTCCGCCCGCCCTTTTTCGTAATCCAACCGCTTCCGCAGCTCGATGTGCTCCTCCCCCAGTGTGAACACTCCTCGAATCAGGGCCGACTCGGAGAAGTTGGCAAGCACAAAGTCCCGGTTGTAGACATACCGGCCTACCTCGGTCCCGCCTTGCCAGACTAGGTCGCAATCCGGGTGGTTGATCTGCCCGCCGATCACCCGGGAAATCGTGGTCTTCCCCGACCCGTTCATCCCGAAGAAGTAGTTCACCGGCCGCAGGTCCGAGAGGACGGCCGGCTCGCCGGTGAACGTGGCGCATCCGGAGATTCGGAGTGATTCAATCATCGAACTGCGATCTCCACGCTTGAGGCTCCCGCGGACTCACTGTTGGACGGCATCCAGAACCCCCTGAAGCGTCTCGCCGACAACGTACTCCGCCGGGTTCTCCTTCACTGCGATCGCCTTGAAATGGGCTCGCCCGCACTGGATCTTGGCGTCCTCCTGCCACCGAAGCGCGCCTTCGATGACCGTGTCTTTCGATTCGACCACCAGGTAGAGCTTGTCGGTCCCGTCCTCGTCGACGAGAACCGCCCAGTCCGGATTGTACGTGCCGAGGGGCGTCGGGACCTTGAACCAATCGGGTAGCTTCGTGAACACCTTCACGTCGGTGTTCCGGTCCAGTTCCTGGGCAAAGGCTCGCTCTACCCCAGAATCGTAGCGCACGTACTCATGGAGTCCGCGTTCTACGCGCTGGAGGTTTGCCTCTAGGTGTCCGGCCAGCTCTTGGGACTCGAAGAGCTCCTGCGCGTAGAAAGCTCCATCCCCGATCCGGCGATACCGGATCCCGTCCACGAGGGCCCGGCGCTTCTCGGTATTCACGATGTCGGCTGCGAGCTCGATGTATGCCTGGGGGTTCCGGCGGAACTGGTCGAGCTTCCGGCTCTCGACAAGGATCCTCCGGATTGTCCTCCGAGTGAGCTGCGTGCGGTCCTGGAGTTCGGTGAGTACATCCGGTAGGGGCAAGTCATCCTCTCGGATGGTCCGAATCTGCGCCCCTCCACGCTCCGTGGCGTCGACGCCTCCCTTGGTGATTTCGATGTCGGCCTTCCGCCACTGGATCCGGGTCAGGGGAATCGCGGGCGCTTGCTGAATGCGCCGAACGCACTCGGAGATCAGCGTCTCGTTGTCGAACCTCACGCGGTACGTGGTCTTGTCCCGGATCCGCTCCCAGAGCGACTTGAACTCCGGGCTGTCGAAAACCTGCTTTCTCACGGCCACTGTGTGCCGCGCGTCGGCATCTCGAATCGTAAGTCGGCCGGCGAGCTTCCGCAGGATAGTCTCGGCCTGCTCTGCGACCTCGGCGAAGTCCTCGGGGAGCTCGAACGCTCCATCGCGCAATGCGACCCGCAGCCCGTCCTGTACTTTCCCCTTGTCCGAGATGTACCCCTTTTCAACCAGGGCCGTCCAGAGCTCCTCGGACCGGGCAGCGCCCAGAGGCGCGAGGTCTCCTTCCTCTGAAGTGACCCCGATCCGGGCGAACTGGTGCCGCTCGACCACCCCGAAGCGGATCCCTGTTTCTTTCTCGATCTCCTTCTGGAGGTTCTCGGCGAACTCCTGGTAACCCTCCAGGGCCACGACCGTAAGCGTGTTCACTTCGTGCCCACGCACCCGGTGCCCTTCCTGATTGACGCACAGACGCAGCCCTCGACCGATCGACTGCCTGCGCTCCCGCTCCGACCCCATCTCCCGAAGCGTACAGATCTGGAAGACATTTGGGCTATCCCATCCTTCCCGGAGCGCCGAGTGGGAGAAGATGAACTTGAGGGGCTCGCCCAAGCTCAGGAGCTTTTCCTTGTCTCTCATGATGAGGTTGTAGGCGCGCTCCGCGTTGTCCCGGTTGGTCTGATTATTCTCCGCCGTGTCGGTCCACCCGCCCTTCTTGTCGATGGAGAAGTACCCGTCGTGTACTTTCCCTGGGTCACGGGAGAGGTCGACTTCCTCGAACAGGGTTTGGTAGTCCGGGTGGTTAGCGGCGCGTCGATACTCCTCTTCAAAGATCCGGGCGTAGACACCCTTCTGGGGCTCGCCGTCATCGTCGTACGTGCGGTACTTCGCAACCTGGTCGATGAAGAAGAGGGACAAGACCTTGATCCCCCTCGGCCTGAGGCGCCTCTCCTTGTCCAAGTGCTCCTTGATGGTTCTCCGGATCATCTCGCGGGAGAGACCCAGGGGGTCGACGTCCCCTGTCGCCTGGCCTGGGGACAGAAACTCCTCCCCACCGGGCATTCGCAACTCCATGAAGGGGTTTTCCCGCCCAGCCCGGAGCTCGCCAACCTGGTATCCTCCGTAGATGGCCCTTCCGGTGACCTGCTCCAAGTCGTCTCCGTCGCAGACCACCTTGGCCCTGCGCGAAACCGAGCCGTTCTGCTGTACGTCCAGCGTGACTCGGGCCGTGACTCCGCCACCGGCGCTCTCGATGCGTTCGAGGCGCACGAACGGCCGGTTGTGGGCGTTCTCCACGGTGGCGGACGCAACCTCGATCTGCTTCACAAGCTTCCGCTCATAGGCGTCAACGGCATCGAGCTTGTAGACCATGTGGTGCTGGTCCACGTGGGTGGCTGAGTAGCGGAAAGTTGCCAGGGAGTTCATCGCTTCGAGCGCCTCCTTCCCCCGACCCTGAAGGCCTCCGTCCACGCTCTGGGGTTCGTCCACGATGAGCACCGGGTGCGTGGCTCTGATCAGGTCGATCGGGCGTTCCCCTCCTGTCTTCTCGCTGTCCTTGTAGAGATTGTTCACATCCTTCTTGTTGATGGCCCCAACCGTGACCACCATGACCTGGATGTGCTGGCTGGTGGCGAAGTTCCGGACTTCGCCAAGCCGCCCCGAGTCGTAGAGGAAGTAGTCAAACGGGACCCCGGCGTATAGCCCCCGGAAGTGGTCCTCCATGATCTGGAGCGACTTGTAGACCCCTTCCTTGATGGCAATAGAAGGGACCACGATCACGAACTTGGTGAAACCGTACCGTCGATGTAACTCGAAGATCGTGCGCAGGTAGACGTAGGTCTTCCCGGTCCCGGTCTCCATCTCTACCGTGAAGTCGCGGGAACCCAAGACGTCATCCTGCCGCAGCCCATGCCGAAGCTGGACGTCGCGGAGGTTGCGGAGGAGGTCCTCATCCAAGGGCAGCTTCGGGTTGCCCACGCCCAAGGAGTCATCGTCCAGGTCGAGCTCCAAGGCGAGCGCCTTCCGGGTTACGGTGAACTCGGAACGGTGGGTTTCCTGCCCTCGGAACAGGTCGGACACGGCTTCGATCGCCTGGAGCTGGTAGTCCAGATCCGGCTCGAAATGGAGCTTCATTGTCGCCATGTCAAAGGCTCCTGACCTTGGCGATGCCAGCCTGTTCTAGGATCGCAACCAGGTTGGCTTTCGCCACATCGGACTCGAACGCGCTGTCCCGGAAGACGGCCGTGCTGTCTCCGGCAGGTGAGAGTTCACGTCGCCATTCCCCGATGGAAGTGGCCACTTCCTCTGCTCCTAGCGCTGTCATGTGTGGAGACAGACAAGCGAAAAGCACGCCGGCCCCGATGCTGTGTACTGTGAGGCCCGCAACCTCCCGGGATTCCGTCTCGACGCAGAGATCCAGTCCGAGCTTTAAGAGCACCTCATAAAGCACATCCGTCTCGGTTCGCTCCGGCAAGATGTGCTCTTCGTGCTCGAGGAGGATTTGCTCGAGGTTCTCCGGGGTGGAGTCCCACGGACGGATGTTGCTACCATCAAGCCGGAAGGTCCGGAAACCCAGATCACCGCCGAAGCCGGGCGCCTGACGCCCGATCCGCTCTCTCGCTCGTACCAATCGCTCCTTCGTGAGTTCTGCTAGATTCGGCGGCCGTCCGGCGTTCTCACATGCGGCCGCTGCGGATCTTTGCTCGGCTCTGGCTCGATCCAAGACCTCGGGAAGCTGGACCAAAATGAACCGCACATTGCGGGACCCCTCGGCATTCATCTCCATCACCGCCTCCGCCGTGGTCCCAGATCCAGCGAAGAAATCGCATACGATGTCCCCATCCTCTACTCCAGATACGTCGAAAACCCGTCGGATTAGGCCGAGAGGTTTGGCAGTATCGAACGGGACATCCCCATCGAACAGCCTCTTCAGCTCTCTCGACGCCTGTCTTGTCGTCCCAACCTCCTTCCCAAACCAGATCGTTTCGGGGGTCCGCCCATCCAAGCCCGCAAGATAGATCTTGCGGACAATCCTGGTCTCATCATCCGCAAACACTATTTCACCCGTTGCGATCTTGGCTGCCATGGTGTCTCGACTCCAACGCCAACCCTTTTCTGGGGGCTTTATGGTTTTTCCGGAAGGCGTCCGGAGATCATAAATGAGGTTGGGGCGGTAGAGGGCGTTTCTCACGTCTCCCGAGCGCCACGGTCCACGAGGATCGTTATCTGGGTTCGAGTAGTTTTTGTTGTGTTCATCCGTCCGGGGGAGACTTGTGAGTTCGAACTTGTCGGATCTCCTGTAGCACAACAGAAAGTTGTGGTGAACCGAAAAATGACCAGAATAGCCCTTCGGCTGAACGCTGTGCTGCCAAATCACGAAGCCTTCAAAGTTATCCGCTCCGAACACCTCATCGCACAGGAACTTGAGGGATGCTACCTCCATGTCATCTATGGAGATGAACACGACTCCGTCCCGACGGAGAAGGTTTCTCGCCAACCTCAGCCGCGGATACATCATGTTGAGCCAATCGGTATGAAACCGTCCACTGGCCTCCGTGTTGCTCGATACCCTCCGCCCGTCCTCCACCTGTGCCGTAAGCTCCAAGTAGTTTCGGATGCTGTCGTGGTAGTTGTCGGGGTACACGAAGTCCTTACCCGTGTTGTACGGAGGGTCGATATAGATGAGCTTCACCCTCCCAGCGTAGCTCTTCTGGAGGAGCTTCAGCACCTCCAGGTTGTCACCTTCGATGACGATGTTCTTCGTCGTATCCCAGTCCTGGCTGTCCTCCGGCACCGGGCGCAGGGTTCCGGCCGAGGGCGTGAGCGCGAGCTTCCGTGCGCTCTTCTTCCCGTGCCAGTTGAGCCCGAACTTCTCCTCGCTCTCATCTCCCTCGTCGCCCAAGAGCTGGTGAAGGACATCGAAGTCGACGTCACCGTCCTTGAAGGCCTCGGGGAACAACTCCCGGAGGCGCTCCAAGTTCTCCTGAACGATGTCGGCGGACCGGGCTTCCGGGGAATCGGCGGCAATCTTCTCAATGGGCATGGCTTGGATGCTGAGGGGGGTTCAGTTGGCGAAGGAGTCAGAGCCGCTCGAGTGCGACGTCGCGCTGGGCTTCCAGCTCCCGAATGCGGAGGTTCAGCTCGACTTGGCGGTTCATCTGGCGTTCGCGCGAGGCTGCGCGCCGGAGCTTGGCGATCTCGGACGCGGTCGCCTCAAACTCCCGGAGAGCGTCCCAACGTTGCCGGTTTCGCTCCATCGAAGCAAATCTCTCGTAGTGGTGTGACAGTCGGGCGGCGAGTAGCGCGCCCATGGCGTCGATCCACCCCTGGTAGACGGCAAGCAGGTCGGTACGCGGCTGCTCCGATAGAGCCAGGGCCCCAGCGAGCGCAGGCAGGTAGGGGGCATCGGCCGCCACATCGAGCTCGATGCGTACCATGTCTCCATCCAGCACCCACGCATCCTCCTGCGCGCGGGATCTCCTCAGGTGCGCGGCGGAGATACCAACCGTTCCCTCCTGCTCGGTCACCAGGAGCATCGGATAAGGAACTGCGCGATGGAATAGCTGGCTGAGCCTCGTGGCCTTCGCACCCTCGCGGAGCTCCATTCGGAGAACCGCTAGTTCAAGGTACTCGCGCGCATCTGATCGGTGGGCCTGAGCCCCGGCGTCGCCAGGCTTGAGGATGGCGTGCCAGCGGATTTCCTCGATTCCTTCCTGGATCTGCTTCCGGTCTGTGGGCGTCGCCACCCCATGCTCCAGAAGGAGCTTCTTCGCCACCCGGCGGTCCACCCGGGCGGCTTCTGGGAGTTCAAGGGCACAGAGGAGGTCGTCTGCCGTCATGAGGCTGGCAGCACGACTAGGTACGCCAACACTTCGAAGTCCTCAAGACCAGCGAACTCCCCTCTTCGGGCGTGGGTGCCCCCCGGCTTGAACAGGCTCTCGACGGCACGCTCTTCGGAGGTGCCCGTCACGGTGCCCACCGCGGCCTCGAGCTGGCGGCGAAGCCCTTCTGTGTTCCTGCCTTCGCTGGTCGACGCGTCCAGCCGTCGACACGCCTCAGGGTCAGGCAGGCTCCTTCCGTGGCCTAGTCGCTTGACCCGATCGAGGATCTGTTTGGCTTCCAAGAAACTCATGACCACACCCCCATCCTCCCCGACGTGAACCAGGTAGTGGGGCGCGAGAGGATACCCGGGTTCGAAGGCCCGGGTTGCGGCCGCCCCTTCGGCCCTCAGGCAAAAGATCACGCCGGGCGAAACCTCCGAATCCTCGGCAAGAACCACCGCCCCCAGGCCTTGGGGAAGCCCTTCGACGTGTCCGGGGTGCTCCCTCCGAAAATCCGCCAAGTCGATCCGGAAGTCCGATAGGGTCAGATCGGTAATCGAGACTCCGCTGGACAGGTCTTCCAGATCAATGACCGAATCCTGGAGCTTGAGGAGCTGCCTTCTCCTGTACTCGAGGTCGTTCATCGGGTCACCGGACTGCTGCTCGATGACGTTTTCCTCGCCCGTGGCCGAGACGTCCAACAGAACCATCCGGCCGCTGACCCGCTGCTCCAGGTTGATGTATTCCTCCAGCTCCAGGTTGGGCCAGAAGTTCACGAGCTGGATCCGGTCGTTGGGGGAAGCCAGCCGGTCGATGCGCCCGAACCGCTGGATCACCCGCACCGGGTTCCAGTGAACGTCGTAGTTCACAACGGTGTCGCAGTCCTGGAGGTTCTGGCCTTCCGAGATACAGTCCGTGGCGATGAGGAGGTCGATCTGTCCCTCGCCGGCCATGTCCTCGGGCCGCTCCTTCGATCGGGGGGAAAAAGCCGTGAGGATCGAGCTCATGTCCTTCCGGAGGCCTCGAAGCGTTGTGTCGTTGCCCCCGCTCCCCGTCACCAGTGCCGCCTCGATCCCCAGTTCCGCCTTGGCCCATCCAGAAAGGTCCTGGTACAGGTAGGCCGCGGTCTCGGCGAATGCCGAGAACAGGAGGACCTTGCGATTGCCGGGGTTGATGGGGTTCCGGCACTTCTTCTCGATGAGTTCGCGCAGCTCGCTCAGCTTTGCGTCACGGCGGGCCGTGACGTCCTGAGCCGAAGAGAGGAGGGAACGCAGTCGGTTGCGGTCCTCGATGAGGTCCTGGCGCCACCGGATCAGGTCCACATCCTGGAGAAGCACACGCACCTTCTTTCCGACCAGGAGGGCCTCGAAAGCCGGATCCTCAGGATCGATGTCCGAGATGTCCAGCTCCTCGAAGTCGCCGTCGTGAGCCTCGATCCTTGTGAGGGTAGCTTCCACATCCCGGAGCTGGCGCTCGATGGTGAGGGCGAAGGCGTGAACCGAGCTCTCCATCCGTTTGAGGATGTTTACCCGGAGCAGATGGATGAGGCTCTCCTCCCTGTCCGCCTGCCGGAAGAACCCCGTACCACCGCGCACCTCCTGGGAGTACTTCTCGTCGTAGGCCTCCTTCCTGTGCGGGAGCACATACCGGAGGGGGGCATAGCTCGCGAGATTCAGCCTCCGGATCTCCCGGTTCACCTCCTCGATGGACGGGAATCCACCTTTGAGGTCCACGTCGGCGCGGATGTTGATGGGCCGAAGCCGCTCCGGGAACCGACCGGTTTCCGCGGTGCCGTAGTACTTCTCCACGTGGCGTCGCGACCGCGCGATGGTGAGGAGGTCAAGCAGGCTGAAGTAGTCAAAGCCGAGCATCTCGACGAGCCTTCGAGGCTCTCGCTCCCCGTCCGGGAGCTGGAGCCACCGGTTGAACTCCTTCTGCGCGTTCCGCGTTGTGGCCTCGATGCTCTCGATGCCGTGCTCAGCCAGGGCTTGATCCTGCCCTTCGACGATGAAGGCAATCTGGTTTCGGAGGTCCGCGAGCCGGTTGTTCACGGGGGTGGCCGAGAGCATGAGGACGCGTGTTTTCACGCCCTCCCGAATGATGCGCCGCATGAGCCGGTCGTAGCGGGTCTCCCCTCCCTTCTTGGGCGACGCCTTATTGCGGAAGTTGTGGCTCTCGTCGATCACGACCAGGTCGTAGTTGCCCCAGTTCACGTTGGCCAGATCGATGTCCCCGGAGAAACCACCGTCCCGGGAGAGGTCCGTGTGGTTCAGGACGTCGTAGTTGAAGCGGTCCTCTGCCAGGATGTTCCGGCGGTCGTTCGCACGGTAGAGCGTCCAGTTCTCCCGCAGCCTCTTGGGACAGAGGACGAGTACCCGGTCGTTTCGGAGCTCATGGTACTTGATGATCGCGAGCGCCTCGAACGTTTTGCCGAGTCCCACGCTGTCGGCGATGATACAGCCACCGAACCGATTGAGCTTGTCGATGGCCCCCACGACCCCATCGCGCTGAAACTTGTAGAGCTTCCGCCAAACCTTCGTGTTCTTGATCCCAGTGGCGGCCTTGACGATCTGATCCTCGTCCAGGGCATCGCCCTTGGCGCCGAAAAGATGGTGGAGGAAGAGGGCGTAGACCACCTCGGGAGCCGGGTGAGCCGAGAGGACGTTCAGGACATCCACCAGGTCCTCGGGGGGCCCCTCGCGACCTTCCAGCATGGTCCACTGGTGCTCGAACCACTGCGCAAGCTGGGCCGCTTCGGCGGCACTCTCGGACGCTTGGATGAGGCTCATGGGGTTCCCCGGAGCGAGTCCGAGACCTTCTCGGGTGAGCCCGAAGGAGCCCAGGAGCGCCTGCGTCGGATCACCTTCGCGTCCCCTCAGCACCACCGCGCCCTGCGGTACCAGACCGTTGGCGCGACGGCATTTGACCCGATCCCTAATCCACAGCGCGAGCCGTCCCGCAAGCCATCGGGCGCGTAGCGTATTGCGCTCAGCACGGTCATGGACGCCCCCCAGGAGACCTCCGGCGAGCCCCTGCTCCGGCACGATCAAGCGCGCACCGTCTACCCTGGCGAGCTCGTCCTTCAGCGCGGCGAACGCGAACAGGGTTAGGTCGGATGTGGCCACGTCGACGGCTACACCGCGCTCCAGCTGGGGGCGGATCGTGTCAACGACTCGGTCGCGGCCAGTGTTGGAAAGGACCTTCAAGCGGTTCGCTCCTGGTGGGGTTGAGCCAAAAAAGAAACGCCGGGTGGGTGGCGGTCTTCGGCCGGATCTTATGGTGAACGACCGACCCGCAACAGGCTCGCGCGTTGGTCTCCCTCCAAAAGCTACTGCTGGCGGGCTCGTTCAGGGGTGCTTCCGGTGAGGAGGAAGTGTTCCGTGCTCGGCTGACACCTCTCGCCCCTCGGGCGCGCACGTCAAATCGCTTTCCGAAGTGAACTCACCGCCCTCAGTGCGAGCGCTCGAGCCACCGGGTTCTCGTGGAGCAGGACGGAGCGGAGGTCGTCGGGAGTGGCGTTTACCAGAAGTTCGTCCCAGCGGCACATCACCTCATCCATGATCGCAGGCGTATCAGATCCTAGCAGGTGCGCGATATCGACGGGGACCCGGGCCATCCAGAGGTCGGCTGCGCGACTCACTCGGACATCGCACAGCTCGCCGACCTCAAGCCAGTGGGCGACCCCCAGGTCGGCCGAGCTGGCCACAAGGACCAGGGAGCCGCAGCCATTGTGATCGAGGGACTCGTCGATCCACAGCCGTGCGTGCTGGATGAGCATTGGGGGCACGGCATCCTCCTCTGGCATGCCCGCAGGACACCACAGGAGGGGGGCCTCTGGAGCGGCACAGTATCTCGCGATGAGGTCGCGGCCCGGTTCGTCGATCAAGCACTTCCAGAAATCTTCCGCGAAGGCAACGACCATCGCCGCAGCCTCCTTGGCCGAGATTTCTCGGAACTCGCTCTCCCACTTCATTTCGCCGTGCTTCCCGGGATCTCCCGAAGCGCGGCGATCCCGATGGCCAAGTCGGGGTGCTGGTGGAGAGGCATGAGTGGGCTCCTGGTCCTGGCCTTTGCCTGCGACATGGTGAGTGTCCTTGTCTGATCGTGTCGGAAGAATGTCTCCTCACATCGGACCACCTTGAACGGGTATCAGAGGAGGAACCAAGGCCTCCGGGGCCGGGCGCGAAGAGTGCTGGCGCCACCATCTCGCGAGGCCGCGCGGGCCACGGAGCCCATGAAGGGCTCGGTTGGCCAGCTTGGACAGGTTCGCGGCGCCCCTGACACCCGCGACTGGGGAACGCGGCAAGACTCCCCGCGAGGCCACTTCCGAACCCCCGCCAACTTCCCGGTCGCCCGTCAACAGGCACAGGCTAATCTCGAAACCAAGCCCTGGGGCGCGCACGCCAATCTCAAAACCAGGCCCGGGAGCGCGCACGCTAATCGTGAAACCGACTGCCTGAACGTCCCTGCTAATCCTTCGGTGGATGCCTTCCCGACCCAAGTCAGACTCTGGCGCGCCCCGGTTCTTCTCCGTGCTAACCTCAGAGTTGGTGGCTTGGACCTGACCGGCAGCCCCCAGAAAGCCTGGAGATACCTACATACGCTAGGCGATCGCGTATGTAGGTATCTCGAAGGGAGAAATGGCTCCACCACGCGAACAACCCCAGTTGCGGAAAGCGCCACAGACCCCACCCGCCTCGCGGTGATCCGGCGCAAGAACCAGTCCGGGTAGTGTTCTCGGCACGGTTCGATATGGGCCGCCCCCGAGAGCGTAGGAGGTAGAAATGATCCCGGACCACGAGATCGTGGCACGGCGCGTACCCAGAGGACCTGACGACCCGCTCCAAGTGATCGAACGGCACTACAGGCAGCGGCACTACGACGACAACGGAGTGCTCCGCCGAGAGGACCACTTCGGGATCAAGGAGACGCCCCTTCCCCTTATTCGGGGCCCGACATCCGCCATCGCTTGGCTCGGGATCGGACTCCTTGTGCTCGCAGCGATCGTCGTCGCCTACATCGCGTTGCTGCTTTTTTCCGTCGCCGCGAGCTGGGGGGTGGCGTACCAGTGGGGGTGGCAGGCCGGGCTCGGTGGGTTCGTGGTTTGTCTGATTCTTTCGCTGCTATGGGGGCCCTGTGGCCCCTTCGGGTTGATCGTTTTTCAGGTATTGATGGCCATCGGCGTCCTGGTCGCAGGGTGGCACGGGATGGTCCTCGCCACCCTGCCGGCGAGCCTCGTGATGGTCATGGGCTTACACTACGGGGGGACACATGAGGGAAGATGAAAATCTCGGATTGGCAGAAGTCGCGAGCGCGGTAGCACCTGCGCAGGAGCATATGGGCGAGCTCTCCAGGACCCTGAGCGGGCTGGGGGCTTACGTGTGTGCGCTCGTTCCCTCGGGCCGCGCCATGGGCCGCGAAAGCATCACAGCAGTGACGCCGGGAGGCGAAAGCATGGCCCTCACGATCACCATGGTGGAAGCATTGGCCGGGTCGGCCCCCGTGCTCGCTGGCATGTACCCCGTGGACGTAAGCCTGCCGATCGAAGACGTCCAGGGCGAGTTCTGGCCGGCGGAGAGCGCACGGGTCCACGAACTGGACCTTACCTTCTACCTCCGAAGCGGGCGCGGAATGCTAGCGGAGCCGATCAAGATTGCCGCACCTTGGGGACGTTCTCCGAGGCACACGGATCTCGTGCTCGTGTGCGGCGAGAAGCCGGAGGGCTGGCCCCGATGAAAGAATGGCTCTGGGGGGCTCAGACCTTCAGGAGAGCATCGGAACTCGTCGTTGGCTAACGACCCCCTGGGCGATCAGCCCGGCTTGGTGTTCGCAACCCGGTGCGCCGGTACTGTTCGGAGGAATGGTGCCCGGCGCCGCCCCCCCCCACCTGGACTGAAAGAGGCAAACGGCATGCGGAAGACGAAACGTTCAAGAGGAAAGACGGTTTCGGAAAGAATCATGGCAGCCCACACAGACGTTCGCGACGACCGTGATTTGACGGCGCGGGAAGCTCTGCTTTGGGCCCTTACCCTTGCGGGCGTGGAACACAGGGTGGACGAGACCGAAGAGGAGATTGGCTTCGCCGATGGGTCGACGCTGGTCTGGAGCGAGGGGGAGAAGAAGGCCAAACGCCCCGGCTGGGTCCGGGGGCCGAGGCGCACGCTTGAGAAATCGCGCGCCCATATCGCGTGGGACCGCTACCGTGCTGTCCATAAACCGAGCGCGAAAGCGGTGTCGGACCTGGATGCGGTCCGCTGGGCACTCGCGGTGGCGGGGGAAGCATGGAGGGCTGAAAAGGACCGTGTCTACCTTGTCGAGCAACGCCCTGACGATTGTGAAATCGACCAGTATCTCGACTACTACAAGATGATCGGGGTCCACCTCGGGGACGGATCGATGCTGGTGTGGTTCGAGGACCCTGAAGGAGGCGAAGACACGGGCTGGAGAAGCGATGCGGACTTGGCCCCCAAGTACACCGCCTACCGCTCCGAGCAGGATGTTTTCGACCTCTTCTTCTCCGACCCGGCCAAGTGGGCTTCTTATGATTATGGGCAAGACATGGCTCAGATGCTGGCCCAGGCAAGACATTGGAGGCCCAAGAAATGGCCATGGGAGACCCTCGCCATCATGCTCAAGTCGCTTGATTGGGAGGCATTTGATTTTGCGCTGGAGCGTCTTGGCGTTGAAGGGATAGATGGCGTCTCCCAGGCCAGCGCACCGACGAAGGAAGCCCTCACTGCTCTGTTTTCCGATCCGACTTTGCGCAAGGAGATAGCCGCGCCTCCGATGAGTCCGGCTGACCGCGAACTCTACGAGGATCGGCTATGCCGGATCATGGAGATCTCCGCACAGTTGCCGACCCCCCCATGGCCCAGAGAGGTCGTCCAGAAAATGCTTACTTCCGAAAATGATGAGGTTCGGAGGGTCGCGTTCGGCTCACTTGCGAACATGGAAGAGGCCGGTGCGCCCGGTCCCAGTGTGAAAAAGTAGGAGGGACAGATTCGGCGGACCTGGGGACCACTCCTCGCTGGAACGAAGTCGTTGTTGGTGAGCGGGGCCGCTCCTGCTAAGGGTAGGTTGTCGCCTGGTTCCTGGATGCTGGCCGGCGATTCTGCGAGCCACGATTCCCGCCCTGTAGTGCTCGTTTCTTCCGACCGCGCCAATCGGCCTGATGGGGGGGTTGGCAATCGCCCCCCAAGTCCCCTACCTCTGTTTCTGACGACGCTCCGAGCGGGTCCGCGAGCCTCCGCCCGGGACAACTCCAAGACGGCTCTTACGTGAACCGCGGCTGCCAGATCGGGTGACGGGAGGCCCACTCAGCGCTACGAGAAGAGTCCAGCACCAAGCCGTCGGCAAGAGTTGCCTCCTCCCCGCGAGTGCGGGGATAGACCAGAAGGATGATCGACGCTTCGGCGCAAGACGAAGTGCTCCCCGCGAGTGCGGGGATAGTCCGGAACGGCACTCGGGGGTCGATAGCAGATTCAGGGGTTCACCGCAGCCGTGAAGATTGACCCGGGAACCCAGGGAAGCGATTCGGGACGCTCTGAAGGCTTTGGACTCGCCCTCGAGGATATGAACGAACGAGGAATGGAAGGGGCTGGCGGCTAATGTCGTCAGCCCTTTTCTGTGTTCTCAGGTGAAGGGGTTGGCGCCAGCCCTTCCTCTCCCTCATACATGCGTCCAAGCCTACCGGAAACGCCACGCGGGCGGATTCCAGGCAGAACGACGGTCCCCCCCACAGACGGGGGCCGGTATCCATGGAAGGTCAACTCATGATCAAAGTAGTCGATGGGAGGCGGTTCAACACGGAGACGGCAGAGCGAGTGGCCTGCGCATCCTCGGGTGGGTCGCAGGGGGACTTTCGGTTCTTCAGCGAGGAGCTTTTTCTGACGCCCAAGGGAACCTGGTTCATCGCCGGGGAGGGAGGCGCGGCATCCAAGTACCGGGAGAGGGCCGGAGACATGTGGGGGTGGGGCTCGAAGATCACCCCCCTCACACCAGACGAAGCCCTTGACTGGCTGGAGGCTCACGACGAAGTCGACCAGCTGGAAAAGCACTTCGGCGACCAAATCGAGGACGCCTGACGCAACGTCCTCCACTTTCCCGCGAAGGCAGCATGGCAGGGCCGGCGTCCCAAAGGCGCCGGCCCTGCTGTTTGGATCCCCCCTCGCCCACTTCGCACCTAACTCTCTGCGGCGGTTAGGGATCGGGCGCCTCGACTCCAAGATCGGAACGATCTGTGGGGTCCGCTACCCGGATGCGCGGCAAAAGCACATGGAAGGCCATCCGGCGCAACCATAGAGCCCGATGCTGGAGAAGCGGACCCACGTGCGGTGGCGCCAACTCACCGCGCGCCCCCAGGACAACAACCCGAAAGAGCTCCCGGCGGAGCTCCGGGTCGCTGACGGAGTCGTGGATCCGCTCCAGGACCGCGACACCCTCCTCCACCTCCAGGCGAGGATCGTTCACCGGGGAAGCCCTGCCGGACGGTACGGGCAGGCAACCCAGATCTGCTCGTCCCCGAGCTCGCCAAAGTCCATCTTGATCCGCGTCTGGACCCCTGGCGGGAGCTCGAGCCCAATATCCGCAACCACCTTGATGAGGCGCACCGGCCCGGCCCACACCCGCCACGGTCCATCGTCTTCCCGAATCGGAACAAGACGGCAAGCGACCTCCCCGGACAAGTGCGGCCTGGCCTCCGTGATCGCCGCCAGGGTCGCCTCGTCGACAGGCACGATCTCGCCCCCAGAGGTCTGTATCAGGATGACCGCTTCCCCCTCCCAGATCCCGGGAACCAAGCGACAGAACCAAGCAAACGGTCGCCTGCCTTTGAGGAGCGCGAGCCGCATGCGCTCGATGGGCATCCGATCGAGTTCGGTGTCCTCTACCTGCCCTGCGTCACCCTCCCAGCGCAGCATTTCCGTCCTCCTCCTGTAGGCCGCTCGAGTCATCCGGCCCCTCGCCGGATTCCTGTCGGAGCCAACCTACCGCCCTGCCGTCGCCCGACCGGATCCGGGGCCGCGTGCCCCCGAACAGGATCCTCACAACCCCGCGACACCCAGCTGTATTCGCATGCTGTGTATTCACTTACACGTACCCCCACCCAGAGGGGTGGGCATGACCCTCGAAGCTCCTGCTTCCTGTGCTTGCCTGGTGGTCGGCACCGGCACCCAACAAGGAGAACAACTTCACATCGGTGGTGGACTCCGGCGCTGAAACGCAGCGGCCGACTGCGGACGTCCCTACCGAAAGGGTGTTGCCAAAATGGCAAAGAAGCAGAAGAAGAAGGGGGCCTCGAAGAAGGCTACCCGCTGGACCACGACCGCCAAGAAGACGGCGTTGTCCAAGCAGGTGAAGCGCGCCAACAAGTGGATTCAGAAACGCCACCCGGGTGCCATCGACCGGGCCGGATGCGGGCTCTTCACTCAGGGCAGGGGAGGGATCAGCGTCACCAACGACTGGGTCATGGCCTACCTCGTCGGAGGTTGGGGGATGCCCAAGGAGCCGACCGTCTACTGCGAGATGACCGGAGGCTACTACCTCTACGACGCGAGAGCCACGGTCTACCGGGAGATCCGCCCCAACCAGGTGGTCCAGCGGCTCGCCGGTGTCGTCGAGACCTGCGGGCAGGACACAGGGAGTGCCGCGTTGCTCACGGGTCTCAAGTCCACGAGGTTCGCCGCGCTTCCGAGCGTCCTCGCCGGTCTGGTCGACCAGCAGCCCGACGGCCTCGGGTCGCCCATCAAGCGGCATGGTGCTGGATTTCTCCAAGTCCTGAACGGCCGCCTCGACCTCGCGACCCTCACTCTCTCGCCTGCGGTTCCGTCCAACGCCGGCGTCTGGCGGATCCCGGTGCCCTGGGTGCCCGATGCGAAGTCGCCCACGCGATTCCTGGCGTTCCTGAAGGAGATCATGCCGGACGAGGACGACCGGGAGCTGCTCCTCGACCTTCTCGCCTCGGCGTTCGTGGGAAACCCGTCCCAGAAACTCCTGATCCTCCGCGGAACCGGCGGCTCCGGGAAGTCGACGCTGATCAAGCTCATCCGGCTTCTCATCGGTGAGGGCGCAGCGGGGGAGCTGGGACTCGGCCATGCCAAGGAACGCTTCACCGCGATCAACTGGCTGGGGAAGCTCCTTCTCGTGGAGAGCGAAGCGAGTCAGGCCGCGCTGGATGGCGCGTATTCGGAACTCAAGCGTCTCACCGGCCAGGACACCATTTTCGCCGACCGGAAGAACCGGAGCCACCTCCAGTTCACCTCGGAAGCCCTCCCCATCCTGGTCTCCAACGAACACCTCACCATCCGCAGCCGTGGAGACCAGGCGGCCTGGGAGCGCCGAGCCGTCATCCTCGATGCTGCTGAGCCGCCCAAGGACCGGGAGGCCATCACCGGACTCCACGACACCCTCGTGGAGCTTGAGGGTCCGGCAATCCTGAAGGTGCTGGCTACCCGAGCCGCCCAGATCCTTTCCGAGGAGCGGTCCGTCCGCCCCCTCAACGCCGCGCAGCGGAGCCGGGTCACGGCGCGCTTCTCCTTCCATGCCTATCTCACGGAGTGGGCACAGGAGAGGCTCACATCGCTCGGCGGCGCCCTTTGCCTCTACCGAGACGAGGCGTGGCAGGACTTCCAGCGGTGGGCGGCAGCCAAGGGGTACGCCACCGGACCCTCGTCGGCTCCCACTCCCGACCTCCGAGAGATTGTGGAGGAGATCGGTGGCGTCTGGAGCCAGTCGCTTCCGAAACCGGCCAACAGGGAGAAGGCCGGCATCCTCGCCCTCAAGGGATGGAGAGGTGTGGGCCTGAGGGGCTGAGCAAAAAGGAGTTAGACCCCGGGGGATGCAGTCAGCGACACACCCCTGGGGTCGGCTCCTTGCCCGCGGACGGGCGCGGACCAAGGATGCGCCGCTGACCCTTTCAAGATGGAGGATGAGCCGGGCCGGAGCCAAGCGGGTTCCGGTCCGGCTTCGTTCGTTTCCCCACGCCCTCGGTACAGTTGGTACGCCCGAAAGGACTCAGGCCGATGTCGAACCGGGGGGAAAAAAGGGGGCCGGATATCCGGCAGACACCCCCGTGGGCGTACCAACCGTACCAGCCACTCCCCCCACCGTGTGCCCAGAAGCCCGCCGCGCACACCCGATTTGCCCGGGCAAATCTCGAAAATGGCTGCGCAACGTCAGGCAAACCGGCCCCCTCAAGCAATGACCACGGTCAGAGTACTGCCTTAAATCCATGTATACCAGCACTTACATCCATTCTTTCAACCAAGCGTTTTTGCTGAGGCAACGCGAGCCGGCTTTCTCTTGGACGCTCCACCAGCGGGTATTTGTGGCAGACGGCCCAACCGTGGGTCGCAACGCCAGACAAGCGAGCATTCCCATGTCGCCCGAAATCATCAGCACACTCGCAACCCTCCTCCCCGCTGGGACGATGATCATCGTCATCCCCCCCGCGGAGAATGGGGCCGCCTTGCCCTCGACGACAGCCCTGACCGTTGGGTCCGGCTCCCCCGCCCGGCCGGCCGGACCGAGCACCTGCGGTTCCGACCGAGCAGAGGATAACCTCCTCACTCCCCTCGTAGAGGCTGGAGACGAACCAAAGAAGGTCTCCGACTGGGGTGGACTCTTGAAGGGTATCGTATCAGCCCGTGAGATCGCACGGGCGATTGAGCACGGTGCCCTGACCGCGTCGGTGCGGGGCTTCGGTCGCGGACACAACGCGACCGTGGTCAAGCCGTCGGAACTCCTCAGGTTCCTCCAGGTCCGGTCGGATGTCGAAGCGGGTGAGATTGGCCACCCCGCCTGGTGGGCACCCGTTTGTCGGAAGGCGGCCTGACCGTGGCGCGCGAGACGAAGGGCCGCCGACAGGCGGAGGCATCGCCCCACAACGTGAACGATCTCCTCAACCGGATGAGGCGGAGGAAGGAAGGTGCCTTCTTTCTGGACCTCCGAACTGAGCAGTGGGGCCACGAAGGACGGGTTCAGGTGCGAGACCCGAAGCACCCCAGGTGGCCCTCCAAGGGGCGGGACCCGGTGGACGAAGGCGAGGCTGAGCGATGGGTCCGTGAAGACTACCATCCGTACCTAGTTCAGAAGCTCGCTTCCGGAGGGGGTGCCGCAGACAACATCACGGTGCGGGGTGCCGCGGACGCCTACCTCGAGCACTTGCTCACGACCCTGGATTCTCGGAAGGAGAAACACAGCACCTTCAGGAATCGCAAGGCTCAGCTGGGCACCCCCCTCGCACCCCTCCATGACCAGCCCCTAAAGATGCTCACCCACCGGGCTGCGGTCGAGTGGCTTCGCGGGTTGCGAGTGGACCGGATTATCAACGGAAAGCCCGTTAAGACAGAGCCCGCAGCGAGTTATCGGAAGAATCTGCTCGAAAGCCTGAGGGCCGTCTACCGGCACGCGTTTCCGCGACTAGATTGCCCGTTCACCGACGCCTGGAGGGAGTTTTCAGTGTCGGACACGACACTCAAGGAGGATATCCTTGCGGGCAACCCGCTCCACCTGTCCTCCCTCGGTGAGACTGCCTACGAACGGGAGGACATCCTGAGGCTCCTGGTGGCCGGGGCCTACCACGACAAGGCGGTCATCGCCGAATCGCCGCCGCTACGTGGGAGAACCCGTCAGATCAGCGCTGAGACCGTAGCCCTCATGTTCGGAACCGGCGGTAGGTTGGTTGAAGTCTGCCGGATGCAGTGGCAGGACGTGATAGAGGGCTCGCCCGGACGGCCGGACCGGCTCTACATCCGGGGAACCAAGAACACGAACGCGTTCCGGGCGCAGCCCATCCAGAAGGGTCTGAAGCCGTGGCTCGATCGCATGCGGGAGCGGTGCACACAGGAACTTGGGCGCCCGCCCCGACCCAAGGACTACCTCATTCAAATCAACTCTCGCGGATACTCCACTTCTCCGGTGAGCCGAAGCCTCGGGGAGAGGGTGGCAAAGGTTCAGGTTCTGGCGGGCCTCAAGCGGGAACAGAAGGCCGCCCACATCTTCCGCGCTTCCTTCATCTCCCACGTCCGCACAGCGGTTCACCCGGAGAAGGGCCACCTTCTCATCCCGGAGGCCAGGCTTGCCGAATACGTGGGACACGCTACTCTGGCCGCCGGCTCAAGGACCGATGTGCGGCGCGAGTACGTCCAGCAGCTCGTGAGTGCCATGGAGCCTGAGCACGCTTGGGCCCTCGACTGGCTTCCGACCCCGGAGGAGGTGTTCGCGGAGGTGGAGAACTTCGTCCCGGCGGTGCCCGTGAAAAAGGGGGCGGGAGCCAAGTGAAGTGGCTCCCTGCGCGCGCAGGACGGATGCCTTCTCAATCCGAGTCCGTTCTGAAGACCACAGCGCCGAACTGCGCGCGCAGGTCGTCAACCTACCCGAGTCCAAAGAGCCCCTTTTGCTCCCCTTGAAGGTGGGCGGTGGGGCCTCTAACCTGACCTCCTGAGCCGGACACGATTGGTCGCTCCAGGTCTTCCAACGACCTGCGGCACGGCCCACGCCGTGGGGCTGAGCATGCCACAGCCCGGCAACGTTCAACTTCACGTCAACGACGAGCTCTAACCCTTCTCCTCGCAGCCGGGCCAGTTCGCGGTTCTGCTTCCAGGCCGGAGTGTACACGAAACCTTTTTGGACCCATGGTTCAGCCCCCGTGCAACGTTGGCGCCCGCCGCGTCTACCATCTGCCACCGTCTCGACCTCCGTATCACCGAGGCCTATGGGCCCCGCAGGCCCGCCATCCCGGCAGAAATGAGCTTCACGTCGAGGGTGCGGAACGGCGGCAAGGTGAAGGAGAACGCTCTCGTGCGCGAGGTTCCGCGCACGAATGACTGCTGGATCGCCATCCGAAGGGACATCGAGTGCAAGCCAGGTAACGAGCCCTTTCTCCTGGTCCACCCTTAGTCCGGCCGACGGACCGGAAGCGGCGGGCCTGGAACCGGGTGCGTGCGGCTGCCGAGGGGGCGGGCCTGCCGGGTGAACTCATTGAGCATCTTTCGCCCCACAAGCTCCCGCCCGCCATCGCGCAGCATCTCGTGGATGACGGAGTGCCGCTCCCGGACGTTCAGGCGCTCTCGACCGTGCGAGCCTGAGCAACGCGGACCACTACGTCCGCGCGGATGAAGTACGTCGACTGGCTGTGCTTAGGCGCTCGAGCGAAAAAATACCCCCTTCCTCTGACCGGGGTCGGAGGAAGGGGGCCCACCAGGCTAGGTTGAGGACTGCGTGAGAGCTGAAGGCGGGCCTTGCGAGACCCCTATCCGAGGTTGCGCACTCCCCAGACCGCGAACTCGGTCAGGGCGATGCCGCACAGTAGCGCAATGAGAAAGTAGGCAGGCCAGAACGCCGTTCCGGACGTCTTCGCGCGTCTCCAGGCCCAGAGTGAGGACGCGCCGACTGCAAACACCGAAACGAAAAGCCATTCGTTCAGATGACGCCCGGTTCTTAGGTTTATGGCCCAGTAAGTGAGCATCTTTAGGATAAACAAACCTACGGTAGTACTGACCAAGTAGAACACGAGGCCTGTCATTACTGCGCCCGATGCTGAGCGCCGTGCCAGGTATATTCCTATGGGAAGCAGCACCAGGACGGCACCGTTCAACACAAGGCCTACCGTAAGAAACCAGATTCCAAGGAAGTAGGATCTAACGTAGAGCCCGGAAAAATGCGCAAGAGGAGGGAGCAGGTCGATCAGCATCGCGGCGGCGCATAACCCGAGAAGGACAACGGATGTCCGTCGCGTCTGCAGCTCCCTCAGCTCGGAGAGATCTCCTCGACTCTCGGAATACACAGCCTTCGAGCTTTGCCGCTCCTCCGTCATGCGCTGCATCCCTGAAGGGTCTCAAGGCCAGCGTTGCCCGACAGGATGTCCTCCAAGAGAGACCAGTCCGGACGATAAGGGATCAATCTCGTGGTAGCGGCACTCGGTCCCAGCATATTTTTGAGGTTGTGCTGAAAGTTTTGCCACACGAGGTCACCACCAACCAACACATCGTCGATCCTATGTGCAATGTTCCACCAGGGGCCCGAAACCCGATCCACCCCACGGATCGTGAGGGTTCCGTAGTTCCCACTCTCCGTCCAGGTAAAGCTTCGGTGCCCGCTCACGGGATGGGATTTGTTCTTTGGGGTGGACACCGTGGAGAATGTCCAGGATGACCCGGGACTGAAGCTGGAGGTCACGACCGATGCCGAGAACCATAGCGGCAGGTTGATCGAAAAATAGGTTCCATCCGGTCCGCTCCCCGCCGAAGACCAGCGATTTTCCTCTCCTGGTGCGTAGTAAGAAAACGTGCCGTCGTGCCCCGACGTCAAGTTCGGGAGGTTCGCGCGAATATGATCGAATACCCCGCCGGCATCGATGCCGCTCGGAAGCATGTTCAGATTCACGCTCACCGTATAGTGATCGAGGTTCACCACAGCTCCCTTCGCGGTGGAAAGTTCCTGAAGGGTGGTGCTAGGGAACCGGTTGAGAATCCACTGGGCTACCGTCGTCTGAGCGAGATCGCTCCACTCAGGAATCAAGTGGCAAGGGATAGTGTCAAGAAGTACGAACTCGTTCAGAGCAACGAGATCGTCAAGGGCAGCCTCTGTGTCTACCCCGTCGCCGCCGTTACTCCCCCCACCACCACCCTCGTCATAATCCGGGTCAGGGTCCTCCCAGTCGTCGCAGTCGGACCCGAAACCCGCGATGCCCGAGCCACCAGTACCCATACCCGCCACCATATTCATGGGGTCATCGTGGCATTGACACCAGTTTAGGTCGTACCAAGGATCGCACTCCTCTTCTTCCTCGCCGTTCCCCTGACAGTCGGGATGATCCGGATATTCTCCACACTGATTTCCGATCCCCGGGATGGGGATCGGATGGTCGGGGGGATCCGGGTTGAGGAACCCCACTTCCTCCGCACCGCTTGCGGACTGCTGCGTGAAATGCTCGGCCAAGGGCCTGCGCGAAGGAGACGCCAGGGAGAATCTTGCCTCAAACTCCTGCACCGCCAGCGGGGAGTGGGGAATCGTGCAGCGGACCTCCTGAATCAGGCGCTCATCGAGATCGTATAGTTGGTATGCGATTGTCGCAGTCCTTCCGTTTGCCGCTCGGGCAGCCTGATTGCTGAACATGGCGATGACTCGACGGGAGACCATGGGTCCGTCCCGGCCTGCGCGGCGCACGTCAGCAGAGCAAATCGATACCCTCATGCTAGGGACGAGGGTTCCATGGTATGAAGAGAGGAGTCCCATGGTCGGCTGCTCGGTGCCTTCTGTCACGCCGTCGACCTCGATCGGAGTTTCCGTGATTTCACCGAGAGTAATCGAATCTTGGCATCCTGCGGCCAACAACAACATTCCAGACAGTCCGAATCCCAGGATCCTTCTGCCGCAGCGTCTCTTCATCTTCGAAAGCCTCCTTCTCAGGGGAAACAACGCGATTCTGACCACGCTACGCTGCGACGTGCGGATGCGCAAGGATAGTTTGTAACATTGTGGTGCGTGATGCTCCACGGACATTCGTCGCACCTCCTGATACGCACGGCACCCACATACGAGTAGACGGGAGAGAGGGCACCGAAACCATCTCGTTTGCCCTGCGTGTACAAGTACAGTATTCACCTGACACCCGGCCCCGCCGGGGATGAGACTTAGGCGGCCTTCTGTGCCTCCTTGGGTCTGGGGTTGGAACTTGCGGCCGTAACGGCCTTGGGGATGCCGGCCGTGAAGACGGTGAAGGGGGCCCTTCCGTTCATTTTGCGTCCGCGGTGCGGGCGCTTGGTGTTGTAGAGCTCGAGGTGCTCATCGAGGTCGGCCTGCATCTCGTCGAGGGACTCGTACCAGGTGGTGCGGCCCTTCACGCGGAGGTGCTCGTCGAGCAGGGTCCGGTGGAAGCGCTCGATGAAGCCGTTGGACTGGGGCCTGCGGACCTTGGCGGTGCGGTGCTAGATGTCTTCGAGCTGGAGGAAGATCTCGTAGGGGTGTCTGTCAGGCCGGCCGCAGAACTCGCGCCCGTCGTCGGAGAGCACGGTCCGGATCTGGACGCCGTGCTCGTCGAAGAAGGGCAGGACGCGGTTGTTCAGGACGTGGACGGCGGTGACCGGCAACTTGGAGGTGTAGAAGTGTCCCCAGGCCATGCGGCTGAAGGTATCGAGGACGGTCTGGAGGTAGACCTTGCCGACGCCCTTGAGGGTGGCGACGAAGAAGGTATCGACGGCCACGAGGTCTCCGGGGAAGCGGGTTGGGTCTGTAGGGTTGGGGACCGAGCCCCGCTTCTTCGTGACTTTCCGGATCTGGGCGTTGATCGCCTCGATGGCGTTGGTCGTATACATCACCTTCCGGATCTCCGGTGGGTATTCGAAGAAGGGGGTCAGGTTCGCCCAGTGCGTCCGCCACTTCCGGCTGATCCCGGGGAAGCGGGCGTCCTAGCCCGCCTCGAAGGGAGCCAGCCCCTCTTCGGCGGCCTCCAGGGTGGGGGCCTGATAGATGGTCCTCAGGTCCCGGGCGACGACCTTCCTTCCCTTGTACGATACGTACTTGAGCGAGCCGCGCACCATGTGGTCCGGGAACCGTTCCACCCGCTCGCATCTCTCAGGCTGCACGCGCTCCTGCCTGGCAGATCCCGGTTTCGAACCTTCGCGCTACACAGAGTTTCGCATTTGTCTCAGAAGTTGACACAGAATGCGCCTACTCCGAGACCATTTTTACGAAAAGTTGGTCCCCTTCCCTCTCGATGGTTCCCGGTCGAATCCGGTGATCCCCCGACCCCCAGGCCCCCTTCACCGGCAGCCTCAGGTAGTCCCCCGTGAGCCCCAGGGGCACGCCATCGGTCCCCGGACGCTCCACCACCACCTCCACCTCGGCCCCCACCCGGGAGGCCAGATACGCCTCCCCCCTGGCCTGTCCAAGTTCGCGTATTTCCCTGGCTCTCTCCGCCGCGACGCGCTGGGGCACCGGCATCTCCCGGGCCAGCTCCGCCGCCGGCGTCCCCTCCCGGGGCGAGAAGGGGAAGACGTGGAGGTAGGTGAAGGGGAGCTCCTCCACGAGGGCCACCGTCTGGGCGTGGTCCTCGTCCGTCTCGCCGGGAAAGCCCGTGATGATGTCGGCGCCCAGCCCCAGGACCGGGAGCGATTCCGCGATTTTCAACGCTCGATCACGATACATGGCCCGCGTGTGCCAGCGCCGCATCCGGCGCAGTACCGGGTCCGCCCCGCTCTGCAGGGGCATGTGAAGATGGGGGGCGAGGTTCGGGGCGGAGGAGAACAGGTCGAGCAGCGCTTCATCGATCTCGGTGGCCTCCACGCTCCCCAGCCTGAAGCGAACCCCCGGGAGCTCCCGGGTGAGCTGCGCCACGAGGTCGCCGAGAGAGCTGCCCTCCCCGAGCCCGTAGTGCCCGATGTGGATGCCGGTGAGAACGATCTCCGGATGGACTGCCGCCAGGAGCCCGGCTTCCGAAAGGACGTCGGCCACCGGTCTCGAACGACTCGATCCCCGGGCCAGTCGGGTCGCGCAGAAGCTGCACTGGCGGTCGCAGCCATCCTGGACCTTGAGCCACCCCCGGGTTCCGGCCTCCCTGCGTCGGAGGAATCCTCCCCCGATCTGGACCAGGGGGGTGGGGGCGGCCTGCGCACCCAGAACGGCTCGCGCCACGCGCTGGGGATCGTGCCCCTCCACCACCTGGTCCGCCGCCACCTCGCGACGGAAGGAAGGGGCATGCAGGGCGGCGGAGCATCCCACGACGACGACACGAAGACCCGGGTGGTCGCGCTGGAGCTTTCGCACCTGGCGTCGCGCCTCCGCATCCGCCCGCCGGGTCACGGTACAGGTGTTCACGACCACGGCGTCGGCCCCGTCGGGTCCCGCCGCCGTCCGGCATCCTGCGGCTTCCAGCTCCTGGCGCATCCGCTCCGAGTCGTACTGGTTCGCCTTGCAGCCGAAGGTCTGGAACGCGACGCGCATGGCTCGCCCGGGGGTCAGGAGATCGAGGCTGTCATCGGGCGGAAATCCGGAAGGTCACCGTGGTCCGCCAGAAGGTTTCCTCCGCCATCCCCGCCGCCCGGGACCCCCGCTCGACACCCACGTGCGCGAGCGCCAGGGGAATGCCTTCCGTCTCGGCGAGATGGATCCCGAATCCGCCGGTGACGGCCGACTCCGACGCCGCTTCTCCGAGGAACGAGAAGGGGAGGTCGCCGCTCCGGTACCCCAGGGCCAGCGGCACCCGGCGATTCCTCACGATCCCTCCGTTCCACTCCGCCCCCACGCCCCACTGGAGCACGGTCCCGGGGGCCCCGTCATCGTTCAGCGCCGCGGCAGCATCGCTCCAGTCCGCCCGCGACACCGACGCGGTCAGGCCGAGCTGCGGGGTCAGCGCGGCATAGCCTCCCAGGCGCAGGACCAGCGGCAGGGGGACGCTGACGGTCTCCCCCGTGGTCGCGCCCTCCGGAACCAGGTCCAGGTCCCCCGACCACGTCGCGCCGGCTCCCAGCCGGAGCGTGGAGCCTGGCTGCCAGGAGACGCTGGTGGTGACCGAGTTGCCCTCGGCTCGCCAGAGACCTCCCGTCTGGAAGAACTCCACCTCGGAACCCACGTCGGAAGGATCGAGCTGCCGTTCGAAGTTGCGCTCGACGGTTCCCAGGTAGAAGCCGAGATTCGCCCCCGCGGAAAGCGACGGCGTGATCTGACGCGCCATGCCGACCTGGGCCGACCCGATCCCCGCCTGGCTCTCGAACCGGTCGATGGCGTCCACGACGAGCCCGTTGCCGAAGTCGATGTCGCGTTCCACCTCGGTCCGCAGTTCCTGGCTCAGGACTCCCGTGACGCCAAGCGAATACACGTTCCCCCGGTACGGATAGGCGATCCCGACGAAGGGGAAGCGGGTCCGACCCGTCGGCTCGCCGTCTCCGAAGACTTCACTGCTGGACTCCATGGATGCGGAGATCCCGGGCAGGACCAGCCAGCCGGCAGCGGCGGGGTCCGTCGGAGAATAGTACCCCCCCGAGAGTCCGAGCCCGACCCCGCCCAGCATGCGCGTTCGACCGTCGGGTGCCCCGGTGGGAACGCCGATGCCGCCGGCCGAGAAGAGGGACTGGGCCATGACCGGAGCGGGGGCAAGCCCCTCCAGGAGTGCCGCGCCGGCAAGCACGACGAGAACGGCCAGGGCGGCTGGGGTGGGCGCAGCGGGCGCCCGGAAGGAATCGAGAGGCCGCGTCATGGCAGGGAAACTCCGTCGGAACGAGTCAGGATGAGCCGAAGTCGAGGAGCCCCTTCCCTTCCGGGGCCCGCGAACGAGGCGATGCCGAGACCGGAGGGTTCGGTCCCCGCCAGCAGACTCACCGTGTTCGGAATGGGGTCCTGGCCCGGGAGGGGTTCACGGATCAGGTCCCGGAGGTAGCGGGTCAGGGGCACTTCGACGCGCGTTCCTGCCGCCCCCGCAAAGGCGGACGGAGGCACCCGACGGGGCTGGGTCTGCACCGGCACGCCCAGGGGAGCCCGCGGGAGCAGGTCGGGTGCGAGCACCGGTCTCAGTTCGAGGGAGATGGTGTCGGCGGGTTGGTAGAGCGACGAGGTGGAGGGCGCGGTGGTGAGGACCAGGCCCGCAAAGACGAGCCGGTCCGCCGTCAGGTCGATGAGACAGGAGGCTTCGGCGCCGCAGACCGGCCCCGTCGCCGGGACCTGCTCCGGCAGATCCATGCGGAACGAGGTTCTGAACGCAGGGGCCCCGCCCGCCGCCATGGCTCCCGGTTCGAGAACGGGATCTCCGGAATGAATGAAACTGATCTCCACGCCGGAGGGCTGGACGACCACCACCGTGTCGGGCCGGGAGGACGGCCGCACCTGGAGCCGAAGGCGGGCGTCGAAGAGCCGGAGGAAGGCGCCGTCCGTCGTCGTGCGGATCAGCACGCCTCGACTGGAGGCATCCCGGTTCCCGAGCCGGGTCGCCATGGCGGAGTCGAGCGCCACCACCAGGGAATCTCCATCCCCGGGGGTCCAGGGGACCGACCCGAGCAGTTCGAGGGCCCCTCCCCCGGGCGCACTCCAGCTGCGCCGGTCACCGAGGGTATCGACGGCCATCGTCCAGCCTGCCGTCCGGACATCGAAGGCCTCGACCACCCTCCGGGCTTCGATTTCGAACCGTTCGCCGCCGGTGAACCGGGCACTGTCCACCCGGAGGATCAGTTCCCCGCCCACCACCGTCCACGTGGAGTCCTGCACGCTCGCCGACCCATCGGCCTGGGGCACCATCACGGCGGCCGGAAGTGCACCCCACCGGATCAGGGGGCGCGACTCGTCACCACCCTCGTCGCTCCGTGCGAGGGCGGCGGCGACGAGATCCACCGCGGATCCGTACCCCCCGTCGACACGAAACCCCGATGCGAAGGCCTCGAACGGCAGCTCGACGACGAAGGTCTCCGCGTCGATGGGGATCAGCCCCGGATCCGAGGCCGTGGGAATGCCGTCCGCACACCCCGCCAAGATCCCCGCGACCGCTCCGAAGCAGACGGCGAAAAGGAGGGGGGACGGGGCCCGCCCCGCGCTCCCACGCCGCCGCACACTCGAAGATCTTGCCGTCCAACTCTTAGGTCCGATCACCCGTTCCATCCTTCCATCTTGAGAATTCCTTCGTTTCGAGAGCGGCGTCAGAAGCGACCGTGTCACCTGGTCGTGCCCCCCCGCCTGTCCTGCGTCGGTCGGGAGCGGTCCGCCGAAGCCGGCGTCGCTCGCCTGTGCGGGAGTCCCGGCTCCCGGCCTCACTCTGCCTGGTCGCGGGGGCCGCCCGTGCCTCCCGACCGGGGCTCGAAGCTGAATCTAGCGGGGAGGAGGTCGTCGAGTCGCCAGTGCGCCCGTTTCCCCTCGGCCTCGGAGATGATTTCCAGGTCGACCCCGAACTCCACCAGGACCTGACGACACGCGCCGCAGGGGGGGGTGGGCGCCGACGCGCGGGTGGACAGGGCAAGCCTCCGGAAGCCCCGATGCCCCCCGGCCACCGCCGCCCCCACCGCGTTCCGCTCGGCGCAAACCGTCAGACCGTACGAGGCATTCTCCACGTTGCACCCCTGGAAGACCTCGCCCGACGCCGTCTCGAGTGCAGCGCCCACGGCGAACCCGGAATACGGCGCATGGGCCCGGTCCCGGACTGCGCGGGCCAGGGCCAGCAGATCGTCGTCGTTCATGGATTCGATGATTTCCCGGGTTTCGGAATGAGAGCGGATCAGTCTTCGGTCCAGATCCGCGGGAGGCGCGATGTCCAGCCCGTGAGGATCTCGTAATCGATGGTGCGTGCCTCTTCCGCCACGTCCGCAAGGGAGATGCGAACGGCCCCCGACGTTCCCACCAGCGTCGCCACGTCGCCCGGGGTGAGGTCTTCGATGCCCGTCACATCTACCACCGTCATGTCCATACTGATCCTTCCGATGATGGGCACCCTTCGCTCCGCCACGATTGCAGACCCGCGGTTGGACAGCGCACGCGGCAATCCGTCTCCGTACCCGATCCCCAGCGTTGCCCACGTTTCCGGCTTCCGGGCCCTGTAGGTGGAGGCATAGCCCACCGTGGTCCCCGCGGTCACGTCGACCACCCGGATGACGCGCGCCCGAACCGCCACCACGTCGGCGAGTCCGGTGTCCGCGCCCACGGACCCCCCGTAGAGCGCGATCCCGGGTCGGACGGCGTCGAAGGCGCTCATTTCGCCCGGAAAGCGCAGGGCACCGGCGGAGTTGGCGACGTGACGCTCGAGGAGAGGCCGACCGGCGCTGCCGCACATCATGTCCAGCTGCCGAAGGACTGTCTGGAAGCGCCGGAGCTGTTCGCCGACAGCCTCACCTGCCGCGACTCCCTCCGGGTCATCCGCCGAGTGCAGGTGAGTGAAGACTCCCGCCCACTCGAGGCCGGATCCACGAATCCCCTCGAAGATCGCCGGCGCCCAGTCCGCCACGGAGCCCGCCGCAAACCCGGAGCGACCCATACCGGTGTCGACCTCCACATCGAAGCGGCCGACGAGCCCTCGGGAGCCTCCCCTGGCCCGACCCTCCGCGCTTTCCGTGGTCAGGATCGAAAGGAAGTCCAGATCGGAGAGGGTGGGGCGCAACCGTCCCTCCAGGGCACGAAGCCGTTCGGCCGGCGCGGCTGGAGAAAAGACCTGAATCGGCTCCGTCACGCCCAGTTCGCGCAGGCGCAAACCTTCGTCAACGGTGGCCACACCCCATCGGAGCGGTCCCTGGCCCCGAAGCGCCCGCACGACGCCCTCGACGCCCAGTCCGTATCCATCGGCCTTGACCATCGGGATCATGCCCACGTCAGGTCCGACGGCTGCCTGCACCGTTCGGTAGTTTTCTCGAAGGGCGGAGGCGCGGATCTCGATCCACGCGCGACCCCGAGGATCGCTCGGAGGCGCCCGTTCCGGGAGAGAGGTTTCAGTTGACATGACCGGTGAAAGATGCGACAAAAGAGCGCGGGAGCAACCCACCCCCGCTCCACGGCTCGCCAACCCGTCACCCCGTCGGTCCGCAGCTCGATGGGATCACGTCGCTCACGTCCACCCAGGGAAGGTCAATGGAACGCAAGCGGCCCGATCGCGGGACGGCCCACCCCTCCCCGCCCGTCGACGACCCCGGCACGTGCCCACCCCCGTCCTCCGACGAGAGGACTCCGGATGGCTTTCCCCCCTCCCCCGGCCATCTCGACCGGGCCCTGGACGTCGTGACTTTCCTGCGGACCCATTGCGACTGGGACCGTCGGCAGACGGCGCAGTCCCTGGTGCCCCACCTCCTCGAGGAAGCCAGCGAGACCGCCGAGGCCGTTCGTTCAGGCGATGTCGGTCAGGTCAGGGACGAGCTGGGGGACCTCCTCCTGAACGTGGCGTTCCAGATCATCGTGGCGGAGGAAGGAGGTCATTTTTCCCGGGAAGATGTCATTCGCTCCCTCGAGGAGAAGATGATCCGGCGACATCCGCACCTCTTCGGGCTCGGGGACGCCGAGGATTGGGATACCCTCAAGGCTCGGGAACGCGCAGCTCCTCCGGAACCGAGAGGTCCCGACGCGCCCCTGACGGCAGGAGGTGCAGCCCCTTCGGACAGGTCGGTACTGGACTCCCTCCCCACGGCCTCCGGGCCGCTTCATCGGGCGCATGCGCTCCAGGCCCGCGCATCCGAAGTCGGATTCGACTGGGCGGATGCATCGGGGGCTCTCGAAAAGACGCGGGAGGAAATCGCGGAGGTCGCGGAGGCGCTCGTGAGCGAGTCACCGGCCGCCATTCACGAGGAGATCGGCGACCTTCTCTTCTCGGTCGTCAACCTGGCCCGGCTCGCTCAGTCCCACGCTCCCGCTGCTCTCATCTCCGCAAACGAGAAATTCGCCACGCGTTTTCGCGCCGTGGAAGCGCTCGCTGCATCACGGGGGCTCGCAATGCCCGGAACCTCGCTCGAACAGCTGGATGAACTCTGGGATGAAGTGAAGCGCAGCGAGGCCCGCGAAGCCGGCCACCGCCCGACGGACACCCCCTGAGCCCGCGGCAGACGCGGCAGGCACAGCAGACGCCGCAGGCGCGGCAGACGCGCCAGAAATGAAGGGCTCCGACACGCCGCCCCGCCCCCCGGGCTGACACCCGGCAAGGAAGTGGACGTCACCCCTCAACCTCTCCTCCATCCCCCCTCTCCGATTTGCCGTCCGTCCCTGATCGCGAACGCTGTTGAATCCTTCCGCCTGGAGGGCCCGGGGCGGGCCGAGGGTGAACCTCTTCTGGAACCGTGCCCCCCGGGTCGGCGCCTCCTCGGTTCGAGATCTCTCGCGGACCTGTCCGGCAAGGGGCGCGGCGACGGTAATCGCACGCACGGTCCCGTGGGCAAGTCTCCACGCGGCCGAGCGTCATCTCGCTCGGGCTGGGTCACCCCAGCAGGCCGCAGATGAGTCGAAAGCCCTTCTCTCCCACTGGGAGATGACGGTGGACGGTCCGAGCATCAACACGTCCATCGATTGTTTCCCTTGCCAGCAGGTGCCACTCCAGATAATTCGGGGCGTAGCGCGGCGCTACGCCGCGGAACCTCCGCAACCACCTCCGTAAAGCCGCGCCTCCTTGCCGTGCGAGTTGCGAATCGAGGCCGCCACCGGATCCGGCCCCCCGGGAAATCGGCTGCGATCGGACCCCGAGAAGCCGGGCCAGTCGCGCACCCGAACTGTGCCGCCCCCTTACCGTCAGAACACACTGCTGCCCGACCCAGAGGCCCAGCTCCGCAAGTCTCGGCGCCCCTGGCTGCGAAATCTCCCATCCCATCCAGCGGAAACGCAGTTCCGGACGGTCCCGCCGGGAATGGCGCCCAACCACCGCGAGGAATCTGGGCTGAAGCGGGTCAGGTTCGGCCGCTCGGCCCTCCGTGAGAACCCTGGACCTTCGGCGGGGGTTGAGGGGCTGAACCTGGTAGGAGACCCTGTACCGGAAATCCGGCCGAACCCGGTTTCCTCGCTCCCGCAGGACAAGATGGCGCCATCTGAAGGCCGTGGAGTGATGAATCCCGCAGCAAAGGGCCGTCCTGCGAAGCGTGGCGGCCTCCTCCATCAGCAGAAGCGCCAACGGCCACCTTGCCAGCCGTTTCGTGTGAGCCAGGCACGTGCCGGTCAGGTCACTGAACGTGCGACTGCACGCACGACACCGATAGCGCTGACGCCCGCTGAATCCTCCCCATCTTCGAGCTGAAGGCGCGCCGCAATGCACGCAGGGCGGACGGGAGCCCTTGAACCGGAGGGCGCGGATCTCGCGGAGAAGGAGATCTCTAGAGGGCTGGCCGGCCTCGGGTCGGGGAGACCCCGGACAGGGGTAATCGCCGGGGGGGAGAGAGGAGTGCATGGCCTCAAGGTCTGGCGCAGCCGGGGGCGAAACCATGGAAAGGGGGGTCCAACAGAATTCGCGATCAGATCCGGAGTGCGAAGCTCCATCCATCGATCCCTCGAGTTCCGGTCTCCCCCCCACCCGCTCCGAGCTTTCGCGGGCTGATGCGCCAGCCGCCCTTCCCCGAGGCTTCAGCCCCCCTCGAGGTCCCCGTCAATATCCGAGGTCGAGGTCAACCTCGTTTCGGAGGCGCTCTCCAGCCCGCCACCGACTCATGTTTTCGAGGATCAGGTCTACCTCTCGGCGCCAGAAGCCGCGGCTGACTCCGCTGACGTGGGGGGATAGGAGTACCCCCGGGCAGGCCCAGAGCGGACTCTCCGGGGGAAGCGGTTCGGTCTGGAACACGTCCAGCCCGGCGCCCCGAATTCGGCCGTCAAGAAGGCCCTCCACGAGAGCCTCCTCGTCCACGATGGATCCTCGGGCAACGTTCACGATGACGGCGCCGGGGCGGAGCCTCTCGAGTCGTTCGCGCGAAAGGAGTCCGCGCGTTTCCGGAGTTTCGGGCGCAGTGATGACCAGGGCATCGGACTGGTCCAGCAGAACGCCGAGCCCATCCTCTCCCATCCCCCGAAGGATCTCGACCCCGGGGGGAGAGGTTTCCGCAGCTGCAGACCTGCGGAGTCCGAGAACCCGGACCCCCATCCCCCGAAGTCGCTCACCCACCTCGCGGCCGATCCCGCCGTATCCGATGATCCCGACAGTCGCGCCCGAGAGTTCCCGCACCGGCGTGTCGGCACGGAAGAAGGGGTCTGGGTCCCAGACGCCCCGCCGCTGTGCTTCCGCCGCCAGATCGAGACCGCGGAAGAAGTACAGCAGCATGCCGAGGACGGTTTCGGCGATGGGGGGGCCGTGGATGCCCGCACTGTTGGTGAAGCGGACACCCGAGCGCCTCATGGTGTCGTGGAGAGAACTTCCGACGCCGGCCGCGCCGGTGTGGACCCATTCGAGCGTACCGGCCCCTGCCTCGAGGATTTCCGGCGCGACCCCATACCCCACGTACACGCGGGCCCCTTGAACTTCGTCGAGAACCGCGGGCTCCGGCGCCACGCCCCGCCCGTCTCCGGAGCCATCGGCAGGGCTCGTGGCGGAATAGAGAATCCATCCTCCCGGGAGCGCGGTCCGGATCTCGGCGACCGCCCACTCGGGAATGGCCCAGACCGGTCGACGATCCAGGAGATCAAGGACGACATCAGCCACCGGGAGCCCCCGAAGTCCGCGGGGCGTTCACCACGGGGGAAGCTGCCAGACGTCCACCCGGTTCAACGCGATGTAGGGAACGGCGACCCGGTGGCGCCGGGTGTCGATCCCGATGTCGGCGGGGGCCCCCGGTGTGAGAATGATCGCGCGTCCGCCCGCCCTGTCCACGAGGTGGAGGGCACGATCCCGCTGGCTCGCCGCCAGGATCCGCGAGCCGACCATCTCGATCCCGTCGAATCGACCTCCGTCGGGGCTCTCTCCCACGACGACCAGTTCGGCATCACCGGGGCGCCAGGACCGGAAGGTGGTCACACCCTGCCCCCATGGGGCAAAGACGAAGCTGCCATTCGCGGCATCCCACGTCACTCCGTTGGCCGGTCCCATTCCCTCGTCCTCCAGCGCGATCTCGCCGGACCGGCTCCCGTCCGGGCGCGTGGTCAGACGGTACAGGAGAGGCCGCGACGAGTCCGTGACGTGGGGCACGCCGTCGTCTCCGGCCGCCACGTCGTTCAGGAATCCCGGCTCGAGGTGCCGGAGATCGGCAAAGGCCACCTGTGCGCCGGAGCGGCGGTTGAAGCCGTGAACCCCGTCCACGTCCGCCACCCACAGCGTGTCACCGACAATGTACATCCCCCGGGGTGCATGGAGTGGACCGGCGCTGCCGCCCACCATGAACCGGAGGGATTCCATCGTTCCGTCCGCCGCCACCCGCGAGATGAATCCTTCCGCGTTGCGCTCGTTTCCGCCGCCGTTCCAGTTGGACACGAACCACACGTCCTGGTCCGGATCGTACCGGACAGCCTCGGGACCTGAAAGCCCCTCGATGGCAAAGACGCGGTGCGTCGAGTCCTGGACTGCCTCCCACCCCCCCGGGATGCCCGCCATTGCCCCCTCCCGGGCTTCCCGCTCGGGCGACGCCCGATCCGGCGCTGCCGAGGCCGCACACCCGGCCAGCAGGAAGGCAGCCACGAGCGCGCCGGCCCCCGCGCCCCGCCCCATCCTGACCCGGAGGTCGCTTCCGACCCGGCGGCTCACGGGTTCAGTCGGTTCATGAGACGCGGGTAGGGGATCATCTCGCGCACGTGGGGGCGACCGGTAATCCAGGCCACCGTCCGCTCGATCCCCAGGCCGAATCCGGAGTGAACGAAGCTCCCGTAGCGGCGCAGGTCCAGGTACCAGCTGTAGACCTCCTCGGGGAGCCCCTCCTCGCGGATCCGGGTCACGAGCCGGTCCAGATCGTCCTCCCGCTGGCTGCCCCCGATGATCTCCCCGTACCCCTCGGGTGCCAGCATGTCGTTGCAGAGCACGGTCCGGGGGTCGTCGGGATTTTCCTTCATGTAGAAGGCCTTCGCCTCCTTCGGGTAGTTGTAGATCAGCGTGGGCAGGTCGCTCCGCGACGCGAGGATCGTCTCGTCCGCCGCGCCCAGGTCCCGCCCCCACGCGATGTCGTTCCCCTGGGATTGCAGGTATTCGACGGCCTCCGTGTAGGACATGCGGGGAAAGGGCCCCCGGACCTGCTCGAGCTTCGAGGTGTCGCGCTCCAGGACCTTCAGTTCCTCCGAACAGCGCTCCAGCGCCCGCTCCACCAGGTACGTGACGAACGTCTCCTGGAGGCGCATGTTCTCGTCGGAATCGGCGAAGGCCACCTCCGGCTCCACCATCCAGAACTCCGTGAGGTGGCGCCGGGTCTTCGACTTCTCGGCGCGGAAGGTCGGCCCGAAGCAGTAGACCTTCCGGAAGGCGGGGCACGCGGTCTCGACGTAGAGCTGGCCGGTCTGGGCGAGGTAGGCCTTCTCGCCGAAGTAGTCGGTGCTGAAGAGCGTGCCCGCCGACTCCCCGATGGACCCGGTGAGGATCGGCGTGTCGATCCGGGTGAACCCCCGGTCGTAGAAGAAGTCGTGCACCGCCTGCATGACCTCGGCCCGGACCTTGAGACCCGCCCGCTGCATGGAGGACCGGAGCCAGAGGTGCCGGTTGTCCATCAGGAACTCGATGCCGTGTTCCTTGGGCTGAATCGGGAACTCTTCCGCCTTCGACAGGAGTCGGAGACCGCTCACCACGAGCTCGGCTCCACCCGGCGCACGATCGTCCAGCTTCACCTCGCCGGTAATTTCGACGGTCGACTCCTGGGGCAGCTCACCCGTACCGGTCTCCCAGTCCTCATCCCCCAGTGCCTTCCTGACCAGGACGCACTGCACGAGCCCCGTCCCGTCGCGGAGCACGATGAAGGCCACCTTCCCGTGGATCCGTACCGTCTCGACCCAGCCGGCCACGGTGACCTCGTTTCCGGCGTGGGCGTGGAGGTCCTGGACCTCGGTGTACGTCGGGCGGGGCTGGAACTGAGTCTGGGGATCGGCCTCGGGCTGGGCCTGTTCCTGCGACGAAGATTCGGGCTGGGGCATGGGTCTCGGGGGGAAACGGGAAGGGAAGGCGTGGGCCCGGGGTGTGGGCGCACAAGGTAGGGGGACGAGCGAAGGGACGTCAATCGGGGGAGGCGGGCCGACCGGCCCGTGCTAGCCGACCTTCCACATGCGAAGGCGCTCGGCGTGACGAAGATGGAGTACCCCCCGGATCCGGGCGTGTGCAGGGGCCGCCAGTTCCGGGTCGGATTCCACGACGCGGCGGGCCAGGGAGCGAGCCTCGAGAAGAAGGTCTTCGTCCCGAAGCAGGTCCGCGTACCGGAGCAGCGGATCCCTCCCGCTCTGCTGCGCGCCAAAGAGGTCGCCCTGGCCGCGGATGCGAAGGTCGGCCCGGGCGATTTCAAAGCCGTCGGTGGTGGATGCGAAGACCCGGAGACGCTCCATGGCGAGGTCACCACCCTCCGCCACCAGCACGCACCAGGAAGCCCCGCCGCCCCGCCCCACGCGGCCCCGGAGCTGGTGGAGCTGGGACAGCCCGAAACGCTCGGCATGCTCGATGACCATGACCGTGGCGTTCGGGACATCGATTCCGACCTCGATGACCGTGGTCGCGACGAGAAGGTCCAGGGCGCCGTCGCGGAACGCCCGCATCACCGATTCCTTCTCGTCGGCGGAGAGCTGTCCATGGAGGAGGCCGACGCGACGGTCCGGGAACACCTCGGTGCTCAGGCGTGCGTGCTCCTCGGTGGCGGCCCGCAGATCCATCTTCTCGGACTCTCCCACCAGCGGATAGACCACGTATCCCTGCCGCCCGGCTTCGAGCTCACGGGCGACCCCGTCGTAGACCTCGTCCCGCTGCCCCGGCCGGCGAAGTAGCGTCGTCACGGGGGTGCGGCCCGGGGGGAGCTCGTCCAGGATCGAAAGCTCCAGGTCGCCGTACAGGGTCAGGGCGAGGGACCGGGGAATGGGGGTGGCCGACATGACCAGGACGTCGGGGGCCACCGGCCTCGACACCCCTTCCCCCCCGGGCGCGTCCAGCAGCGCCATGCGCTGCCGGACTCCGAACCGGTGCTGCTCGTCCACGACGACGAGCCCCAGGCGGTGGAATCGGACGCTCTCCTGGATCAGGGCATGCGTGCCCACCACAAGGGGGATCGTCCCCTCGCGGAGCCCTTCGAGGGTCTCGTTCCGGGCCTTCGTGCCCAGGCTCCCCGTCAGGAGGCCCACCCCCAGCCCCAGTTCGGCCACCAGTTCCCTCAGCTTCAGGGCGTGCTGCTCCGCCAGGAGCTCGGTGGGGGCCATGAGGGCCGCCTGCCACCCGCTCTCCACGGCCAGGAGCATGGCGAAGAGCGCCACCAGCGTCTTGCCGGAGCCCACGTCGCCCTGCAGGAACCGATTCATGCGCCGCGGCGCCGTCATGTCGGCGAAGATCTCGCGCAGCACCCGTGCCTGGGCCCCGGTCAGGCGAAAGGGGAGCGCTTCATGGAGAGGGCGGATCAGCGTGTTCGAGCGCCGGAAGGCGATTCCAGGCTCGGCCTCCGCCTCCCGGAGCCGCGCCATGGCCTGGACGAGCTGCAGGAAGAAGAACTCGTCGAAGGCGAGGCGTCGGCGCCCCGTCTCGGCCTCCGTCGGGGTGCGAGGACGATGGAGCTGCCGGAAGGCTTCGGGGAGGTCCGGAAGCCCGAGCCCGTCCAGCGTTGACCGGTCCAGGTACTCCTCGGAATCCGACTCCGCCAGCAGGGTGTCGAGATTCTCCTCGTAGACCCGCCGGAGCACCCACTGCGGGACGTCGTCGCTGGCCGGGTACGAGGTGAAGATCGTGCCGCCGTCGAACCCGCTTTCCTTCCCCTCCCGGGCCGTGATGACGAACTCCCGCGGGTGCATCTGTCGACCGTGGTAGAACTTCACCGGTCCGGACACCAGGAGTTCGTCCCCCTCCCGGATCTTCCGCTCCAGCCACGGCTGGCCGGGCCAGGAGCAGGTGATCATGCCGGAGTCGTCCTGGAGCACGGCCTGGAAGATCCGGAGCCCGCCCCGGGTGGGGATCACCCCCCGGGAGCGCACGCGCCCCACGGCGTTGGCATCCGCCCCCACCTCGAGGCGCCCGATGGGGGTCAGCGTCGAGGCATCGTCGTATCTGCGGGGGAGGTGGTAGAGGAGATCCCGAGCGGTCCCCAGTGCCAGCTTCCGGAACGCCTCGGCCCGCCGGGGACCCACCCCCTTCAGGAACTGGACGGGCCGGTCGAGTCGGGTGAGATCACCGGCCCCGGCCTCCTGCCGGTCGGGGAGTCGCCCCTCGGGCGGACGCCGTCCCGACATCAGCGCATCACCGCTCGCCCTCGAACACCCCCTGGAGGAAGTCCTCGGGGTCGAAGGCGTCCAGGTCCTCCACCTTCTCGCCCAGGCCCACCAGCTTCACCGGCAACCCGAACTCCTCCCGCAGCGCCACGACGATCCCCCCCCGGGCGGAGGAGTCCATCTTGGCCAGCACGATCCCGGTGAGTTCCACGGCTTGCCCGAACGCCCGGACCTGGGCCACGGCGTTCTGACCCACGGTGGCGTCGAGGACGATGAGGGTCTCGTGAGGCGCGCCCTCGAGCCGCCGGCGGATGACCCGGTCCACCTTCCTGAGTTCCTCCATGAGGCCACGGTTCGTATGGAGTCGCCCCGCCGTGTCCACGATGACCACGTCCGCACCCCGGGCAATCCCGGCCTCCACCGCGTCGTACGCCACCGCGGCCGGATCCCCCCCCTCCTTCCCGCGCACGAAGTCGGCGCCCACGCGCCCCGCCCACGTCTCGAGCTGCTTGACGGCGCCGGCCCGGTACGTGTCGCCGGCCGCCACCAGCACGGATCGTCCCTGCTGCACCAGGTAGTGCGCGAGCTTGGCGATGGAGGTCGTCTTCCCCACGCCGTTCACCCCGACGACCAGGTACACCGTGGGTCCCTCCCCGGCGTTCTCGGCGAGGTCCCGAGGGTTCGAGGTCGCGCCGTCCCCGGCGGGGCGGGCGGCCCCGGAAGCACCCCCGTCCCCCTCCAGGATTCGCGCCACCTCGGCCCGGAGCGCATCCCGGAGCTGACCGCCCCCTCGGATCTTGCCGCGGCGGGCCAGGTCCTCCACATGCTGCACGAGCCGGAGGGTGGCCGGCACCCCGAAGTCTGCGGCGAGGAGCCGTTCCTCCAGCTCCTCGAGGGATTCGTCGTCCATGCCGCTGGAGAGAACTCGAACGTCGGTCAGGGCGAGGTCCACCACCCTTTTCCAGATGGACTTCCGGGTCTCGTCCTTCTTCCTGAACAGGCGCATCTTGGGTCGGCTTGGGGTTCGGGGAATGTGAGGGAGGGGAAGTGGGCGCGAGACCCCCCGCCGGGGGGGGGGCTTCACGACCCCCGAAAGGTAACCCGGGAGTGCCGCCCCGGGACCCCCGCGCGGCTGCTACCGGAACCCGATCCTTCGCCGCAGCAGCCATTCCGCCGAAAGCAGCCCGACCAGCAGGAGCCATGGGAGGGGATGCGAACGGAGCGGCCGCTCCGGATCTCCCCGCCGTCCCACCCGGGGGCCCGCCTCGATACCGGACCCCGCGAGGTCCTCCAGTTCCCCGGGTGGCAGAGGGAGCATGGACGCCGGCCCCGCCTCCCCGGGGGCTGCCTCCCCCGGAACTCCGGCAAGGGGATCGGTGGCGGGAGGCGCCAGGACCCATGCCGCCAGGCCCCCCCACAGGCCCCGGTAGAACCGCTCGCCCTCCCCCTCCCGGACCGCCCACCGCCAGAGCCCCGCCACCAGGACCCGGGCCTCCCGGCCCGCCTCCCCCTCGGAGAGAAGGACGGCGGGGAGGGTCGATCCGCCGGGCTCGCGGACTCGCAGCGCCACGCCGCCGGCCCCGTCCGCGGTGCCGGGGGCGACGGGCCGACCCAGCGGGGGGAGCCGACGCGCCGATCCCGCGTCGAGAATGCCCGACAGATAGCCCGAGAGCGGCGAGGCCGGGAGATCCGGGTCCACGCTCCACCCGGCGCCGGCATCGGCTCCCGGGGCCGGGGTGTCCGCCGTCGCCGCCGTCGCCGCCCCGGCAAGGAGGAGCCGGCGAGGATGCGCGTCCAGCGCCGACGCCCAGGGGGGAGGGAAGGACCCGGACCCGGTGACCCCGGCGCCCTGCACGACCACGAGCCGCGCCCGCGGGATCTCCGCCCCCACCTCCCGGACCGATGCCACCCGGAGGGGCTCTCCCGGCCCGCCAAGGGCCACGAACCGGTCCTCGCCGACCCGGATCCACCCGCGTCCCTCGAGCCCGGTGGCCCGCTCCAGGAGGGGGAGCAGGATGCGGGGCTCCCCGTCCGGCGCCAGGGACAGGAGGAGGATCCCCCGTTCCCCCGGATCCCTGGCCACGACCTGGCGCATCTCGTCGTCGGCGGCGTAGGCGTCGCCGGCGAGCTCGACGCTCGCCACGACCTCGAACTCCGCCGCCCCCGGGAGGTCGGCGCTGAAGGGGATCCGGGTTCGCGCCCCCGGTGCGGGCAGCGGAATCCAGCGGTCGACCGCGAGTGCCTCGCCCTCCCCCACCCGCACGCGGACCCGCGCGGAATCCCCATCGGCGCCGGCACCCTCCCCCCCGATGACGACCGCGCCCTCGACGACCTGGTCCGGAAGCACGGCACCGGGGAGTTCCAGCGCGGCGATCCCGGCGTTCCGGAGCCCCGCCGCGACGCGATGGACCGTCACCGGGACGGGGCGGGGCAACGAGGAGAGGGTCCGGATCGCCGCCTCCAGCGGCTCCATCGGACCGCGAAGGGGAGAGTACACCTCCAGGGAGTCCGCCCCGGCCTCTGCGAGCCCCAGCAGCGTCCTGGCCAGCGCCTCGGGCTCCCCCTCCGGGGCCTCGACCTCCACCATCTCCATCCTCCCCGAAGGCGCGGCGTCGTCGACCCGGGAACGGATGACCTCCCGGAGGGAATCCCCCACGCTGCCTTCTCCGCCTGCGGCCACGGCCTCGAGAACCGGATGCTGCTCCACGACGAGCCAGTGGCCCACCACGCCGGCGGGGGCCAGCACCGGATCCCCCCCGGGGATGGCCGGATTCACGAGGAGAAGTAAAACCAGGGCCAGGGAGGCGAAACGGAAACCGGCAGGGAGCACACGCCCGGCGATCGGGGGTTCTCGCCGGGCATACGAAACGGCGGCCGGGATGAACCCGGCCGCCGTCACGAGAAGCACGAGGAAGAGAACCCTCGTCACCGCGTCATCCGGCTCCAGGCCGGGGACGCCGGCGAGCCGGGCGGCAGCGACCGGATCACGGAGACCCTTCGTCGGAAGGCGCGTCCCCCAGGGGATCGACCACCGACCGGGCCCGCGCATCCGCGCCGGCAGCCCCGTCGTCCGCCCGGGCCATCTGGAACCCCGGCCCGCGGGCCGCGCGGTTCAGCAGCGCGAAGCGAACGTCGGCCTCGCCGTTCCAGCGCTCCAGGTACTCGGCCGGAATCGGTTCACCCGACGGAATGTCCACGCTGAGCGGGTCCACCGGACGACCATCCTTGTGAAGCTCGTAGTGAAGGTGGGGACCGGTGGCGAGTCCCGTCATGCCCACGTACCCGATGATCTGCCCCTGACGCACGCGAGAACCTGCCCGGACGTCGGAGGCGAAGCCGTTCAGGTGGGCGTACTTCGTCACGTATCCGCTGGAGTGGCGGATCTCCACCAGGTTCCCGTATCCACCCTGGACGCCGCGCACCGTGACGGTCCCGTCGGCGGTGGCCATGACCGGCGTACCGGTGGCGGCCGCGTAGTCCACGCCGATGTGTGGACGCCGGGTGTTCAGGATGGGGTGGAACCGGTTCATGTTGAAGCGCGACGAGATGCGCCGGAACTCGAGGGGCGCCTTCAGGAAGGCACGCCGCAGGGATTCGCCGTCCAGGTCGTAGTAGCCCCCGACGCCGTCGTCATGCAGGTCGAACCAGATCGCGTGGATGGGGCGATCCCGGTTCACCAGTTCCGCCGCCAGGATGCGACCCTTCCGCATCGTGCCATCCGGACGGACCTCCCGCTCGAAGGCCAGCCGGTACGAATCCCCGGTCTGGATCTGACGGGAGAAGTCGAGCTGCCACTGGAAGACCCGATCCATGAGATCGATGACCCGGGCCCGGTCGGCGCGGGGCATGTCCTCGAGGTCGGGGTTCAGCACCACCGCGCTCCACAGGTCACGGGTGATCTCGCCGTGCACGAAGACCGTGTCGACCCACACCGGTGTCTCCACCTTGGCGGACCGCCACCCGAAGTCGCTCCGCTCGATCCGGAGAAGCTCGTCAGGGCTTACCACCACCTCGATGGCCCGGACATCGGGAACCCCGCGCAGATAGCGCAGCGTGATCTCGGTCCCGACCCGGAGTCGCGACGGCGACGCGTGCTCCTGGAACGCCAGCAGCAGCGCCTGCTGCTCCGCGTGGGGAATCATGACACGGGAGAGAACTCCGCCGAAGGTCTCCCCGTGCCCCAGGACCTCGATCTTCACCTCTTCCGCCGTTTCGGCGTGGAGCGGCGCGAGAATCCCGGCATCGGGCGTCCCCGGGAGGTTGGGGACGAAGAGCATGGCCCCGATGGCCATGGCCCCGCCCAGACCGAGGAAGGCACGCGAGGAAGATCGCTTCAGAACATTCATGCAGTCGGTCCATCCCTTGTCGGCAGGCCCGAGGCCTCCGACGCTGGAGCATCGAATCAGGTCATTTGCCAGGATGCGGAGGTGGCGGACGGCCGACGGGATCAACCCCGCCGGCGCGCCGCACGCCTCCAGTCCCGGTCGAATCAGTCCATCTGCCGGCGGATGAAGGTCGGAATGTCAAGCTCGCCGATCTGGTTCCGGTCCACCACCCGGTCCGGGGGCCGGTGGAAGGGGGTCACCCCACTCCGATCCCCGGGGGAACCGTTTCCGTTGCCGCTGCCGCTTCCCGATGCATCGCCATTGACCACCCGTCGCTCGGGCTGCGACTGGAACTGCAGCTGGGACTGCGACGTCGTGGTCGCAGGCTGGGACACGTTTCTCGGGGTGCCCGCGGTCGACGGACGGCGGAAGTCGGGGCGGATGACCGGAGTCTCCGCCTTCGCCGCCTCGCTCCGATCGAAGCCGGTGGCGATGACCGTCACCCGGATCTTCCCCTCCAGCTCGGGATCGTGCACGGCGCCGAAGATGATCTCGGCGTCCTCGCCGGCCTCCTCCTGGATGATGGAAGAGACCTGCGTGACCTCGTCGATGGCGAGGTCCATGCCACCCGTGATATTGATGAGCACGCCCTGGGCGCCCCGGATCGAGACGTCGTCCAGGAGGGGCGAGGAGATGGCCTCCTGGGCCGCCTCCTGCGCGCGGTTCTCGCCCTCGCCGAAGCCCGAGCCCATGAGGGCGGGGCCGCGGCAGGCCATGATGGTGCGCACGTCGGCAAAGTCCACGTTCACCTCGCCGGTGACGCGGATCAGGTCCGAGATCCCCTGGGTGGCGTGCAGGAGCACCTCGTCGGCGCGCTTGAGGGCGTCCTTGAAGGTCGTCCCCTTCCCCACGACGGAGAGGATGCGGTCGTTGGGCACGACGATCATCGTGTCCACGGCCCGGCGGAGTTCGGCGAGGCCCAGGTCGGCCTGGCGGCCGCGCTTCTTCCCCTCGAAGGAGAAGGGGCGGGTCACGACACCAATGGTCAGGGCACCCAGCTCACGGGCGATCTCGCCGATGAGGGGGGCAGCCCCGGTTCCGGTTCCGCCGCCCATGCCGGCGGTGATGAAGACCAGGTCGGCGCCCTCGAGCGCCTTCCGGACTTCCTCCTCCGACTCGGAGATGGCCTGGCGACCGATCTCGGGGCGCGCGCCGGCGCCCAGTCCGCGGGTCAGCTTCTTGCCGAGCTGGATCGTGATCTGGGCACGCGAGTTCTTGAGGGCCTGCGCGTCGGTGTTGGCAGAGATGAACTCGACGCCCTCGAGGTCCTCGTCCACCATGCGGTTGACCGCGTTGCCCCCGGCGCCGCCAACGCCGATGACCTTCATCTTTGCGTTCTGGGCTGGCGTTTCTTCGAATTCGAAAATCATCATGTTCTCCTCCCGGGTTGCGGGAATGTGAGGGTGCGGGGGTCGTTTGTCCAGAAGAGGGGCCTCTGCGGGGACATCTGCGGGGACGGCTGAGGGGTCAGAAGAACTCACGGATCCATGCCCCCACACGGGTAATGAGCTGCGACGACACGGTGCTGGCCCCCTCGCCGGTCTCGTGGAAGCGGTCGGCACCCAGCAGGCAGGCTCCGGTGACGGTGGCAAAGCGCGGGCGGCCGACCTCGGCGGCGAGACCGCTCAGCCCCTCGCCGGGGGCTCCGATCCGGATCGGGGCGGCGAAGCACTGCTGCGCCATCTCGAGCACGCCGTCCAGTGCCGATGTCCCCCCGGTGAGCACGACGCCTGCACCCAGCCGGTCGAGGACGCCGGCCCCGTCCAGGTGCTGGTGCACGAGGCCGAAGATCTCGTCCAGGCGCTGTTCGACGATATGCGCGATGAGCTCCCTGGCCACCTCCCGCCGCTGCCCGGGACCCGGGCCGGGCAGTTCCACCGTCTCCTGCGGATCCACGAGCTGCGCCAGCGCCACCCCGTGACGCTCCTTCGCCTTCTGTGCCTCGGCAAAGGGGATGGACAGGCCCCGAACCAGGTCGCTGGTGATGGTGTCGCCCCCCACCGGGAGGACGCCGATGTGCTGGATCTTGCCTTCGTGAAACGCCACCATCTCGGTGGTGGAGGCGCCGACGGACACGAGCGCCACCCCCACCTCCTTCTCGTCCTCGGTGAGGACGGCCCGGGCGGTGGCCAGCGGCGACAGGACCAGCGACTGGACCCGGTAGCCCGCCCGGTTCACCGCCTTCCGCAGGTTTGTCGCCGCCGCCGCCGCGCAGGTGACCAGGTACACCTCGGCCTCGAGCCGGACCCCCGACATCCCGACCGGGTCCTTGATGCCGTCCTGGTGGTCCACGCGGTATTCCTGGGGGATCGCGTGGAGGAACTCCCGGTCCGGCGGAAGCGCCACGGCACGGGCGACCTCGTGAACCCGGGCCAGGTCCCCGGCATTGATCTCCTCGCCCTGCACCGCCACGACCCCCATGGACGAGAAGGCCTGGATGTGATCGCCGCCGATGGAGCACCAGACCCGGTCGATCTCGTGGCCGGCCATGAGCTCGGCCTCCCGGATCGCGGCCTGGACCGACTCCATGGTCTCCTCGATGTGCGTGACCACGTCGCGCCGCACCCCGCCGGTGCGAGCCTGGCCCACGCCGAGGACCTTGAGTTCGGGCCGGCGGCGCCCCTCCCCCACCAGTTCGGCAACGAGGGCGCAGGTCTTGGTCGTACCGATGTCGAGGGCGGCAATGAGGTTGGATCGCATGATCAGCGTGGGTTCGGTGAGGTGTATCGGACGACAACCTGTTCGGCGAAGCGCAGGTCGATGGCCACCGGGATCCTGCCGGGGGTCCGCTCGAGGGCATCCGCCAGGACCTCGAAGCCCTCCTCGAGGCGTCCCCGGGTGAGCGGGGGCCGGAACCGGAGCGTGGTGCGGGGCTCCAGGATGTGAATCACCACGTCGCCCCAGCCGTCCAGCGCCGCCTCCGAGACCGACGCGGCAAGTCGGGGCTCCAGTGCGGCGACCCGGGCGACCTCCCCGGCCAGCATCCGGAGTTCGTCGGGGCCGAGGGCGCCGCCGTCCTCGAGGATCGGGCGGAGGAGGGGGAGGTCCAGGTCATGGTGCACCGGATCGATGGGAAGGATCCGACCCTCCGCATCCACGGGCACGAGCGCCGGCGTCGGGAGGAGCGCGACGGGCTGCCGCTCCCGCACCTGGAGCACCAGGGTGGAGGGGAGTCGCCTGCGCACCCGGGCCTCTGCCACGAGGGCATGGGATCCGAGGCGCTCCGCGATCCCCTCCAGGTCGCCCCAGATCGAGAGTCCCTCGGGGAGGAAGGCGGCGGCCACGGCCTCGTCGTGACGCAGGTAGAAGGCCCCCTCGAGGCGGACCTGGTCCACCTGGAAGTACGCCACGGAGGCCAGGGCATCCGGGGCCTGGGTGGCGGCCAGCGCCGCGCTCCCGAGGAGTGCCGTGACCAGGACGAACCTGAGGCCCTTACGCATGCTCCCTCTCCCCTGGCGTTCCGTGCCGCGACCCGTCCGAGGCTTCGCCCGGCGCCGCTTCCCGAAGGAGGGCGAGGATCCGTTCGCCCACGCCTTCGATGGAGCCTGCCCCCATGGTGAGGCAGAGATCACCGGGACGAAGGGTGGCGGCCACCGCCCCGGGGAGGGTCCCCACGTCGTCGTGGACATGCACCTCCGAGGGCCCGGCGGCCCGGGTCGCCCGGACCACCATGGCGGCGTCGACACCGGGGAGGGGTTCCTCTCTCGCCGGGTAGATGGCCGTGATCCAGACCACGTCGGCGGCGGCCAGCGCCCGCCCGAACGCCTGGTGGAAGTCCCGGGTCCGGGTGTAGAGGTGGGGCTGGAAGACCGCCACGAGCCGGGCGCCGGGGGCCGAGGCCCGCGCGGCCAGGAGGGCCGCCTCCACCTCGGTGGGGTGATGGGCATAGTCGTCCACGACCTGCACGCCCGAGGCTTCGCCAAGGCGCTGGAACCGGCGGCGCACGCCGGAGAACCCGGCCAGGCCCTTCCGGATGGCATCCCACTCCACCCCCATGGACCGGGCCGCAGCGGCGGCACCCAGAGCGTTCCGGAGGTTGTGCATGCCGGGGATGTGCAGGCGCAGCCGGCCCCGGGACACGCCGAGCTCCCGCACGCGCATGGTGGAGAGTCCGCCCTCGAAGACGGGGCGCTCGCCGCGAAGCTCCGCACCGGCGGAGAAGCCGTAGGCGTGTCCGGAAACCTCCCCGCGAACGGAGGCGAGGAGGGATGCCGCCCCGGGGTCGTCGGCACAGGCCCAGACGCTGCCTCCCGGTCGGACCCCTTCCAGGTAGCGATGGAAGGCGTGACGCACCCCCTCCATGTCACCGTAGATGTCCAGGTGGTCGGCCTCCATGTTGGTGACCACGGTCACATCTGGGTTCAGATGGTGGAACGACCGGTCGTATTCGTCGGCCTCCACGACGAAGAGGTCGTCCCGTCCCGGGCGGAGGTTGCTCTTCCAGGTGGCGACCTCGCCCCCCACGAACCCGGTGGGATCCATGTCGGCCGCCTCGAGGATCGCGGTGAGAAGGGCCGTGGTCGTGGTCTTGCCGTGGGTGCCGGCCACCGCCGCCACTCGACCGGCCGAGACCCAGCTTCCCAGGGCGGCAGCACGCTTCACCACCGGGATCCCCAGTTCCCGGGCCCGCCGGAGTTCCGGGTGACTCTCCGCCACCGCGGCCGTGACCACGAGCCCCGCGATCCCCTCCACATGCGACGGGTCGTGTCCGCCCAGGACGGTGACGCCCAGGGCCTCGAGGGCCCGGACGGCGCTCCCCGGGTTCCGATCGCAGGCGGTCACCGTGCCCCCGGCCCGGGCCACGGCCTCGGCCAGCGCGCACATCCCTGCGCCTCCCGCGCCCATGAAGTGCACGGGCCCCGAGGCCACGAGTCCCCGCAGGCCGTCCGGACCGAGTCCGGTCTCCCGGGTGCTCATGACGCCACCGACCGAGGCCAGGGAGGCGGGAGGAGTTCGGCCACCTGGTCCGCGATGTCCACCGCGGCAGACGGGCGACCCCGCAGGCGGGCCGCTGCGGCCATGCCGGCCAGGGCCATCGGATCGCCGAGAAGGGCCCTGAGCGTCTCCGCGAGTTCCGCCCCGGTGAGCTCTGCCTCGGGGATGAGGCTCGCGGCGCCGGCCTCGGCGAGGGCCCGGGCGTTGGCGGCCTGGTGGTCGGCGGCGGCGGTGGGAAGGGGTACCAGGATCGACGGAACGCCCCAGGCGAGGAACTCGGAGGTCCCCATGGCGCCGGCCCGGCTGACCGCGATCTCGGCGAGGGCCAGGGCCATGGGCATGGCGTCGATGTACCCCACCGGGCGGACCCAGGCCGGATTCCCGACCGCCTCCAGTGCACTCCGGACCTGTCCGATGTGTGAAGGTCCCGTTGCCCACAGGAGTTGAGCACCACCGGGAAGACCCCCGGGCATGACCGCGGTCACCATCTCCAGGACCGCCTCGTTCAGCGCCCTGGATCCCTGGCTCCCCCCGACGACGAGAACGACCGGGTGCTCCGGGTCGAGGTTGAACATCGCCCGGGCCGCGACCAGGTCCACGGCCTCGGGGGGTCGAACCGGGTTTCCGGTGATTCGGGACCGGGAGCGTGCGACGCGCGGCAGGCGTCCCCGCGCCTCCGGGAAGGCCAGGTGGATCTGCCGCGCCCGCAGCGAGAGGAGGCGGGTGGTCACCCCCGGCACCGAGTTCTGCTCCTGGAGCACGAGGGGGACGCCGAGGAGCATGGCCAGGATGCCCGCAGGGCCCCCGGCGTACCCCCCGGTGACGACCACGAGGGCGGGGCGAAGCGAGCCGAAATACCGGGCAAGCTCGGTCATGGCGCCCACGAGTCTGCCGGCCACGCGTACGTTCGCGACCAGGCGACCCACCCCGGATCCCCCTCCCCGCTGGAATCCCTCCACCCGGAGCAGGTGGTGAGGCACCCCCCGTGCCGGGAGAACCCGGGCCTCCAGTCCGCGTTCGGACCCCACGAAGAAGGGGACCACGTCGGGACGTCGGGCCGTGATCGCATCGGCGAGCGCCAGGGCCGGGTACAGGTGTCCCCCGGTACCGCCGCCGGAGAGGATCACGGCAAGGGGCTCGGCCGCGGGCCGGTGCCCGGACACGCCCAGGGGTCCGGATGCGGTCATCGGCTCAGACACGGGAAACCCTCGCGCGTGGAAGGTCGGTCTCGCGCCGTGCACGGGGATCCCCGCGGGCGATGGAGAGGAGGATCCCCACCGACACCAGGGTCACGAGAAGGTTCGAGCGGCCGTAGGAGACCAGCGGAAGGGGAAGGCCCGTCGTCGGGATCACGCCCAGCCCCACCGACATGTGCAGGACGGCGTGGATGGCGATGAAGCTCGTGATCCCCATGGCCAGGAGCTGCCCGAAGAGGTCGGGTGCCCGGCGGGCGATGCGGAATCCCACCACGACCACCACGAGGTAGAGCAGGGTGAGCCCGGCCACCCCCATGAACCCCCATTCCTCGCCGATCATGCTGAAGATGAAGTCGTTGTGGGGCTCCGGAAGGAACCCGAACTTCTGCCGGCCCTCTCCGAATCCCACGCCCGTGGCGCCGCCGGACCCGAGGGCGATGAGGGACTGCTTCACCTGGTATCCGGCGCCCAGCGCCGTGCCCTCCATGTCGCCGAAGGACCGGAGTCGTTCCATCCGGAAGCCGCGCGACAGCTGCATCCAGGCCACGGGGAGGAGAAAGAGCCCCATGAAGAGGAAGTGGGCGATCCGGGCGCCTGCCGTGAAGAGGACGAGGAGTCCGAGGAGGCCGACCATGAAGGCCGTGGAGAGATCCGGCTGGAGCAGGATCGGCACGATCAGGAAGCCCCACACCACGAAGAAGGGGGCGAGCCCCCGGGTAAGGCTCTGGAACTCGTCACGCTTCTTCACGGCCAGGTGGGCCGTCCAGATCAGGATGGCGAGCTTGGCGAACTCCGAGGGCTGGATCGTGACGCCCAGGGTGAGCCAGCGCCGGGCTCCGTTGATCTCCGGAGCGATCCCGGTGGTCCAGGGGAGAACCAGGAGGAGGAGCGCGCCCCAGACCGCCGCCAGCAGGGGCCATGCAAGGCTTCGCCACCAGGTGTAGGGGATGCGGGAGGCGGCGGCGAGCCCCACGAGGCCCACCACGCCGCCGATGGCCTGCCGAACCAGGTAGAAGTGGTCCGGGAGTGCCTGTCGCTGCGCCAGGAAGGCCGACGCGGAATAGAGGTTCACGAGTCCGAAGCCCAGCAGGATCGCCGTCGCCGCGAGGAGGGCGGCGGGCTCCCACCCCTTCGCGAGCCCCGTCTCGGGGAGCCTGGGCCGGACGGTGGGTGCGATATCGGCGTGGGCGGTGCTCATGAGCGGCTCCGGGCCAGGGCTCGGAAGTGCTCGCCACGTTCGGCGTAGTCGCGGAACTCGTCGAAGGAGGCACAGGCCGGGGAGAGGAGGACCACGTCACCGGGCACGGCGGCGCTCCGGGCCACGGCCACCGCTTCGTCCAGGCCTCCCTGAACGCGCTTCAGCGCGGGTCCGGGGGCTGCGGGGCCGGGGGCGGCGGATCCCGGGGTCGCAGCCGCGCCGCCGGTTCCCGCCCTCTCGAGCGCGGCCCGCAGTTCGGCCTCGAGGCGTGCACCGGCCTCCCCGAAGAGAATGGCCTCCCGGGCCCTGCCCCGGAGCGCGTCGGCCAGCGGGAGGAACGGCTCGCCCTTGTCCCGGCCACCCAGGAGCACCAGCACCGGCCGGTCGAGGGCCGCGATGGCGGTGCACGCCGCGGCCACGTTGGTCCCCTTCGAATCATTGACCCAGAGCACCCCGTCGGCCTCGGCCACCGGTTCCATGCGGTGCGCGAGGGGCCGGAAGGTCAGGAGCCCGTCGCGGATCCCCTCGTGGGTGGCGCCGGCCAGGCGCGCCACGAGGGCCGCGGCCAGGGCGTTTTCCACGTTGTGCGAACCGAGCATGGGAAGGGCGTCGGCAGGCACGAGAGGGACCTCTTCGCCGGTACCCCCGCAGCGCTCGGGGATGCGGAGGGTCAGGATGCCGCGGCGGACGAAGGCGGCGGTGCGCTCCTCGCCGGCGCGGGCGTCGGCCGTCCCGGCCTCGGGGTCCCGGGAGAAGAGGAGTCGGACACCGGGCGCATCGCCGGGCAGGTCACGCACGCGGGGACTGCTTCCGTTCAGCACCCACCGGCTCCGGGCGTCCGCGTTCCGGAAGAGGCGCGCCTTGTCGGCGTAGTAGGCGTCGACGTCGGCGTAGCGGTCCAGGTGGTCGGGGGCGAGGTTCGTGACCACGCCGATGTCCGGGGCGAACCGGTCCGTGTCGGCCAGCTGGAACGAACTCATCTCCAGCACGCTCCACGCGGGGGGCGCGTCGCGAAGGGCCAGCTCCGACGCAGCGGGAGCGAGTCCGCCCCCCACATTTCCTGCCGCCTCCGCATCCACGCCACCACTCCGGAGCAGGTGCGCGGCAAGGAGCACGGTGGTGGTCTTTCCGTTCGTGCCGGTGACGGCGATCAGTGAACCCGGGAGGAACCGTACGGCAAACTCGGGTTCGGAGATCCAGCCGATGCCGCGCTCCCGGAGGCTTCGGAGCACCGGAGCGTCCGGAGGGATGCCCGGGGAGACGACGCGGGTTGCAGCCGAGGCGATCCGGGATGCGTCGTGGTGGCCCAGCTCGACGTGGGCTCCCAGGAGTTCGAGCTCACGGGCATGAGCGCGAGTCGGGGGGTCGGTACGGAGGTCCGAGACATGAACGTGTTCTCCTTGCTTGAGGGCCAGACGGGCGGCGGCGAGGCCGCTGGCGCCGAGGCCGATGATGGACACCCCGGGGGTGGGGGCCCTGCCCTTCGGGCGGTCGTTCCGGGGTCCTTCGGCAGGGCGGCTCACCGGATCTTGAGGGTGCTGAAGGCGGCGAGGGCGCAGAGGATGCCGAGGATCCAGAAGCGCACCACCACCGTCTGCTGGATTTCCCTGCCACGCACCCGCTTCCGCTCCGCCCAGACGTGCTCGAAGTGGTGGTGGAGGGGCGCCATGCGGAAGACCCGCGCGCCCTCTCCCCGGGTGCGTTTCGTGACCTTGAACCAGCTCACCTGCAGCATGACCGAGAGCGCCTCGGCCACGAACACGCCCCCCACGATGAGGAGAAGGAACTCGGCCTTGAGGAGGATCGCCATGACGGCGAGCGCCCCGCCCAGGGCCAGGGATCCCGTGTCGCCCATGAAGACTTCGGCGGGGTGGGCGTTGTACCAGAGAAACCCGGTGATCCCCCCCGCCAGCGCGGCGGCGAAGACGGCCAGTTCCCCGGTGCCCGGGAGGTACAGGAGCCCGAGGTACGCCGAGGTGTCCACGCGACCGATGAGGTAGGCCAGCACCCCGAAGGTGATGAAGGCGATGGCACCGAGCCCGCCTGCCAGGCCGTCCAGCCCGTCGGTGAGGTTCACCGCGTTCGATGTTCCCGACACCACGAGGGCGACGAAGACGACGAAGACCGCAGGGTGGAAGACCGCGACCCAGGCGTCGAAGAAGGGCACCATGGACCAGGTCGACGGCACCGGGTGGATCGGGTACAGGACCAGGAAGAGCCCGAGGGCGAGGCCGAAGCTGAGCTGCCCGATCATCTTGTAGCGGGCAATCAGCCCCCGGGGGCGGTGCTGCACGACCTTCAGGTAGTCGTCCATGAACCCGATGGCCCCCATCCAGAGGAGGGCCAGCAGCGTCAGGACCACGTACCAGTTCGTCAGTTCGGCCCAGAGGAGGGTCGAGGCCGTTGCGCCCAGGATGATGAGGACGCCCCCCATGGTGGGGGTGCCGGCCTTCTCCAGGTGGCTCTCGGGTCCCTCGCTGCGCACGACCTGCCCCACGCGGAGGAGCCGGAGCCGCCGGATCGTGGCGGGCCCCGCCAGGACGGCGCAGAGGAAGGCGGTGGCCCCGGCCCCCGCCGACCGGAAGGTCAGGTAGTTGAAGAGGTTGAAGAGAATGTGGACGTCCGCGAAGCCGGGGAGGAAATGGTAGAACATCAGCCCTCTCCTCCCGGCGGTCCCGGCGGCCCGTGCGGCCTGTGCCCCCCGTGCGGGGAGCCGTCCGGTCCGGGGGCCGGCTTTCCGTCGAGGGCCTCGCCGAGCGCGGGAACCAGTCGCTCCAGGGCGATCCCCCGCGAGCCCTTCAGGAGGATCACCGCCCCGGGCTCGAGGCGCGGGAGCAGGAGGGGGAGGACCTGGTCGGTGTCGGGGGCCCGGAGGAGGCGGGGGTCGGCAACGCCCGGGAGCGCCTCCGCGAAGAGCCCCACCGCCACGACGAGGTCCGCGCCACCGGAGAGCGCCTCCTGCAGGATGCGTTCGTGCAGGTCCCCCGCCAGGGCGCCGAGCTCCAGCATGCTTCCCAGCACGGCGATCCGGGGTCCCTCGGCCGGAAGCGCCTCCAGCCAGGCCAGCGCCGCCCGCGTGGACTGGGGGTTCGCGTTGTAGCAGTCCACGAGGAGCACCCCGCGGGCGTGGCGGCGGACCTCCGTCCGCATCCCCGGGAGAATCGTGGAGGGAAGCCCGGCCCGGGCCACCTCGGGCGCCACCCCCAGCAGGTCCGCCACGGCCAGCGCCAGCAGTGCGCAGCGGGCACCGTGGGCACCAGGGACCGGCGACACGAAGGAGCCCGACGGGGTCCCCACCCGCCAGCGCCCCACCGCGTCGGACTCGAGGAGGCGACCCCGCCAGGGCTGGTCCGCCCAGTCGGACAGACCTGCCACGCGGAGTTCGTGGCCGGGGGCCGCCTGGCGGGCGCGGTCGGCGAGTTCCGCCGGCTCGTCGCCCACCACCACCACCGCCCCGGACGGGAGATCCCGCAGGAGGGACAGTTTCTCCCGGTACACGCCCTCGAGGTCGCCCAGCCGTTCCACGTGGGCCTCGCTCACCGTGGTCACCACGGCGACATCCGGGTGGGCGACGCGGCGGAGCGCCTCGATCTCGCCGGGTTCGTTCGTCCCCACTTCCACCACCACGACCTGGGCATCGTCGGGAGCGCTCAGCAGGGTCAGCGGGACCCCGACCCGGTTGTTCAGGTTGGCGGAAGTCACGTGGATGCGGAGGTGTCCGCGGAGCGCCGCTCGCAGCAGTTCCTTGGTCGTGGTCTTCCCCGAGGATCCGGTCACCGCCACGACCCGGGCCGGAAGCCGGAGCCGACGATGATGGGCGAGGGCACCCAGCGCCACCAGCGTGTCGGGAACCGGGAAGAGGGGGAACCCCTCCGGGCGTCCCGCCGGGATCCGCCGGACGACGGCCCCGGTGGCCCCGCGTTCCGCGGCCTCCTCGAGGAAGTCATGTCCGTCGAAGCTCGGGCCCTCCAGCGCAACGAAGAGGTCCCCCGGACCGAGCGCCCGGGTGTCGGTGGAGACGTGGCGAAAGACCCGGTCCTGGTCCCGGGGGGCCGCGACGCCGCCGAGCCCGAGGGCCTCGCGCACCGCGGCAGCCGTCCAGGTGAACCCGGGTTCCCGGTGGGCGTCCGTCATGGCCTCACCTCTCCGCCGAGGAGTTCCCGAAGGACGGCGCGCTCGTCGAAGTTCCGGACCTCGGTCCCCACGACCTGGTAGGTCTCGTGGCCCTTCCCCGCCAGCAGGATTGCATCTCCCGGCACGGCGATCTCCAGGGCCCGGGCCATGGCGAGGCGGCGGTCCTCGATGCGGATCCACCGGTGACCCTCGGCCTCGGCCGGCATGCCGGCGACGATGTCGTCCACGATGGCCGCCGGGTCCTCGGTGCGGGGGTTGTCCGAGGTCACGATGGCGAAGCCGGTGCCCTCGGCGGCGATGCGTCCCATCTCCGGACGCTTCGAGCGGTCCCGGTCCCCTCCGGCGCCGAACACGACGATGAGCCGCCCCGGGTACAGTGGGCGAAGGGTCTCGATGACCCGCTCCAGCGCGTCCGGGGTGTGAGCGTAGTCCAGGATGACGGGAACCGGTTCGGTGAGGGTGAGCTCCATGCGTCCCGTGGGGGCCGGGGCCCCGGAGAGGTTCGCCGCCACCGTTTCGAGGGCCTGTCCTGCCGCGAGGGCGACGCCGGCTGCCACGAGGGCGTTCTCGACGTTGAAGCGTCCGAGGAGCGGGAGGCGGACCTCGTGGCTCCCGGACTGTCCCTCCTCCCGGAGTTCGAAGTGCGATCCGGACCCGGAATAGCGGACCCGGTGTGCCAGGAGCGCGGGAAGGCGTTCGCCTCCGGCGGGAATCCCCGGCGCGGGCTCCCCGGCGAACCCCACCGGACGAACTCGAGCCTTCACCGGCGGGAGCCCGCTCCAGGCCGGGTCCCCGGCGTTCACCACCACCTCCGCATCCTCCGAAAGCAGGCCGAGGAGGTGCGCCTTGGCTTCGAAATACGCCTCCATGGACCGGTGATAGTCCAGGTGATCGCGGGACAGGTTCGTGAAGGCGGCGATGTTCACCCTGAGCCCGTCCAGCCGGCGCTGCTCCAGCGCGTGGGAGGACGCTTCCATGACCAGCTCCCGGACGCCCTCGTCCACGAGCGCGCGAATCCTGCGTGCGAGCGTCGCCGGCCCGGGCGTGGTGAGCCCCCCCGTCCCCTCCCGTACCCTGCCATCGGGACCCACCACACCCAGCGTTCCCAGCGCCGCCGACGGCCCGCTGTTCCCCAGCAGGTGCCGGACAAGCAGCGCCGTGGTCGTCTTCCCATTCGTTCCCGTGACCGCGGTCACACGTAGTTCGGCCGAAGGGTCGCCCAGGACCAGCATGGCCGCCAGGGCGGCGCCGGAGCGGCCATCGGCAACCCGGAGCTGGGGGATCTCGACGTCGTTCACGAACCGTTCCACGAGGGCCGCGGCGGCCCCCCGTGCCATGGCATCGCCGAGGAAGTCGTGGGCGTCGTGGTCCGTCCCCTTCCAGGCGAGGAACAGGTCACCGGGGTCGATCAGCCGGGAGTCCTGTGCGACCCCGGTCAGTGCCACGGTGTCCCCGGCCCCGTCCCCGGCCCCGCCCCCCGGCATGCGGAGCTCGGCACCGAGACCGCGGTCCCGAAGCATGCCGCTCAGGCGAGCGAGTTCCAGGGGGCGCGCGACGGGAAGCCGCCCGGATGCCGGGGTCATGCTCTCGCGGGATCCGGGGGAGACCGTCATCGGCGTTGGCCCCCGGCCACGCGGGGGGGACCCGCGGCAGATCGCGAGGCTTCGGGAGCTGCGGCAGAGGATCCGGAAAAGGCGCCGGCGGGCGCGCCGCCCCCGGGGGCCAGGCGTGGCAGCGGCGCGGCGTGTTTCCCCAGCACCCGGATCGTGTCGCCGGGATGGACCCGTGCTCCAGCCCCCGGCAGGGTCGACGCGGCAGCGCCCTGGCCCTCCCACGAGACGTGGAGCCCGAGGCCGTGCAACCGCCGGATGACGTCTCGCGCCGGAAGGCCCCGAACCTCCGGAACGGCCACCTCGCTCCCGGGCAGTGCGGGAATGCGCGGGTCCAGCGCCGCAGCCCCGGAGCGTGCTTCCCACGATGCGAAGAGGGCGGGAACGCCCCCCTGGGGCCGGGAGATGTCCCCTGCCAGGGCGAGGGCCGTTCCGGCGCCGCCGAGGCCGGGAGCCCCGACCTGTTCCGAGGACTGCGGCGCGGTCGAGCCCGACGGCGCGCCGGCGTGCCCGGGCTCCCCCCCCTCCTCGAGCGCCCGCTCCATGGCTTCCAGTTCCACCCGGGTCCGGAGTTCCTGCTCCTGCCGGCGGGCAATGGAGGCCAGCGCCTGCCGGTCCAGCGGAGGATGCCGGGCCGCGAGCACCGCCTCCATCGTGGCCCGGGTCACCGGCGCTGCCGTGACACCGCCGTAGTAGGTCCCCTGGGGGCGATCCAGCTTCACGAACACCACCAGCTGGGGGTTCTCCGCCGGAAAGAACCCGACGAAGGAGGCGAAGTAGGCGCCGCTTTCGTAGCGCCCGTCCAGCCCCGTGGCCCGGGCGGTTCCGCTCTTTCCGGCAACCTGGAAGGTGCCGAGGCTGGCGCGGGTTCCGGTGCCGTCCTGGACAGCCTCGACCAGCGCCCGGTTCACCTCCTCCGACGTGGAGGTCGAGATGGCCCGCCGCACGACCCGCGGCTCCTGCCTTTCGAGGACCCGGCCGTCGGGGGCGCGGACCTCCCGGACAAGGCGTGGCTCCATGAGGAGGCCTCCGTTGGCCAGCGCCCCGTAGGCCATGGCCATCTGGAGCGGGGTCACGGCGATCTCGTACCCGATGGAAAGCGATACCGCCGACTGCCCGGACCAGTTTCTCGGGTGCCGCAGCGTGCCCGAGGCCTCGCCGGGAAGGGGGAGCCCCGTGGGTACGCCGAAGCCGAAGTCCCGGAGCACTTCGAACTGCTCCAGCGGTGCATAGGCGCCGGCGACCTTCGCAATTCCCACGTTGGACGAGACACGGAGGGCGTGCGACAGGCTCACCTTCCCCACCCGGGACACGTCGGAAATGGTCCGCCGCCCCACGGTCCACCGGCCCTCCTCGGTGTCCACCGAGTCCGCCATGGAAGCGAGCCCGAGTTCGAGGAGGCCGGCCACCGTGAAGGGCTTGAGGGTGGAACCGGGCTCATAGGGGGTGTTCACCCCCCCCAGGTGGTTGGAGGAGCCATCCTGGATCGACACCATGGCGAGGATCTCTCCGGTGCGCGGGTCGGTGACGAGGAGGTCCCCTCCCCGGGCCCCGGTTTCCGCAATGGCCTCGAGAAGGGCCTCCTGCGCGATCTCCTGGAGGTCCCGGTCCAGCGTCAGGACGATGTCGCCCCCGGCCCTGGGGGCCTGGATCATCCAGGTTTCCCCGGGGATGGGACGACCCTCCGAGTCCCGTGCCACGATCTGGGACCCCGGCATTCCCCGGAGGTGGTCCTCGTAGGCCTGCTCGATCCCTCCGGTGCCCGCATCGTCGATGACGACCCCCAGGATCCCGCGGCCAAGCTCTCCATGGGGATAGGACCTCGACAGCTCCCGCTCCACGTAGATCCCCCGGGCCCGGGCCAGCGCCTCTCGCGCCCGTGGCGGATACCGCTGCGGGAGCTGGACCCAGCGGCGGTCCGACGAGACGGCGCGGCGGGCATCGGCGGGTGCCAGGCCGAGGGCCTCCACCAGGAGCGCTGCGGCGGCGTCCCGGTCCAGGAGTTCGTGGGGCGCGATCCCCACCCGGAAGACCTCGTGACTCATGGCGAGGGGCGTCCCCTCCCGATCCAGGATCCCCCCCCGCGCGGCGGGGAGCGTCCCCTGTGCCTGGTGCTGCCGTTCGGCCTCGGCCCGCCACACGGCGCCTTCCTTCAGCTGCACTTCTCCGGCACGGAAGAGGAGGCCGCCCAGGGCCAGCACCCACCCGGCCATGAGGATCCTCCCCCGGAAGGCGGGAGAGCGAAGGGTGCGTCCAAGGTCACGCAGGCTCATGGCCACATCTCGGCGTCGAGGTCGGGGTGCGAAGCGGAATCGGCGTCGGGCTCGAGGATGCGGACGGAGCCCCCGGGCGCGAGCAGCACGATGTTTGCGGCGCCCGGCGTCCGCATGCCCAGGCGCTCCCGTGCGGCAGGGACCACGTGGCCCCGGCTCTCGAGACTCTGGATCCTGCGCTCGAACGCGGCACGCTCCGCCCGGACGAGGGAGATCTCGCGGTGAAGGGCGTCGAGCTCCGCCATGGCCTCCCGGGCCCGGGACTGCCGCCAGGTCACCAGCGAGAGCGAAAGGAGAAGAGCCGCCAGGCCCACCGCCGTGAGGACCACGCCCCAGCCGCCCCGCTTCATGCCGCCTTCCTCCAGACCCGGAACCGCGCGCTCCGCGCCCGGGGGTTCGCGGCCACCTCGGCCTCGGAGGGGCGCCCCACCGAGCGGTTCACCAGGGACCCCAGCGCATGACCCCGGCACTGGCAGCGCAGGAGTTCGGGGGGGCAGACGCAGCTTCGGCTCCACTCCCGGAACGCGTTCTTGACCTCCCGGTCCTCGAGGGAGTGGTAGCTGAGGACGGCCAGCACGCCGCCCGGCCGGAGGGCGTCGCGGAGCGTCGGGAGGGCATTTTCCAGCGCCTCGAGTTCCCTGTTCACCTGGATGCGGAGGCCCTGGTAGACGCGGGCCTTCTCCTTGGCGCGCACGGGGCGACGGTAGATCGAGGCCAGCGCCTCGTTCAGGTCGGCGGCGCGGACGAAGGGTGCCTTCTCGCGGCGCGCCACCACGGCCCGGGCCAGGGCGCGACCGCGTGGCTCCTCGGCCAGCCGCCAGAACAGGAGTTGCAGTTCCTCCTCGGGCCAGCTGTTCAGGATCTCGGCGGCGGTGAGCCCCTCGCCCGAGTCCATCTCCATGCGGGCGTCGAGGGGGGCGTCGTCGCGGAAGGTGAACCCCCGCTCCGACGCATCGATCTGCCGGGAGCTGATCCCCAGGTCCAGGAGTGCGCCGGACAGGGGTTCGCCGCGGTCCAGGAACTCCTGTGCCGCGTCGTCGAATCGGGCCTGCACGAGGCGGACGCGGTCCGCGAACGGGCTGAGCCGGAGCCGAAGCGCCGCCATGGCCTCGGGATCCCGGTCCACGGCCACGAGGCGAAGGCTGGGGTACCGGGTCAGCAGGGCATGGCTGTGGCCCCCGCCGCCGGCCGTGCCGTCAAGGACGAGACCATCGGAGGCGGGCTCCATGGCCTCCACCACCTCGTGCACCATGACGGGCACATGGTAGGCGTCGCCGGCGGGAGGGGTCGGGTCCGACCCCGTGCCCCCACCGCTGCCCCCGCTCCCTGACTCCTGCTGCTCGTCCACCGGCTCTCCCCCGTCAGCCGAAGATCTGTACATCCAGATCGGTGAGGTCCTCGTCGTCCAGCGTTGCGCGCTCCACGGTCGTGGCAAAGGTCTCCGGGTCCCAGAACTCGATGCGGTCCACGTTCCCCGTGACCACCACGGTGCCCTCGAGCCCCACGGCCTCCTTGAGCCCGGCAGGGATCAGGATCCGCCCCTGCTTGTCCGGGTCCACGTGAACGGCGCGGGAGGTAATCCTGCGGAGGCGATTCAGCATCGCCGGCTGCGTGCGCCGGAGTTCGAGGATCCGCGCCTGCACCCCTTCCCACACATCCATGGGAAGGAGGGTGAGGTGCGTGGGTTCCCACTGGAGCAGCACGAAGCGCGATCCGTCGGCCTCCTTTCGGAAGTCCGCAGGGAGACTGACCCTCCCCTTCGGATCGAGCTGGTACTCGTACCGCCCCAGGAAACTCGCCACCGGGCCTGCCTCGTGGGTGAAAGTGGAGAGAAGTGGGAGAAAGTGGAGAATGCAACCACAACATAGGCGCGGGGTGGGACGGGGGCAAGGGTGCGGGCCTGCCGGGACAAGGGGGGAAAACGACAATGGGGGCGCCGCGGCCGTAGCCGCGACGCCCCCGTCGCCTGAGAGCCCGAGGGCCCTCGAATCACCTGCCGGTCGCCCCCGAGGGGGCACGCCGGCTCACCCGGGCATCAGCGCCCGCGGCGGATGATCGCCTCCTGGATCTCGATGTACCGGTCGACGTTCTCCATCAGCGGCCCGAACTGGAGCACGTTCGTGCGCTGCACGTAGGGCTGACCGGCCCGGAGCAGTTCCCGTGACCGCTGGAACTGCGGGAGGGCCGCCTGGGCGGACTGAACCGTGCTCGGCTCCTGGCGGTCGATGGCCAGCCGGAAGAGGGCGTAGCCGTGCCAGAAGTCGAGCTGCTGCCGCCACTCGGTGGACACGTCCAGCTCGTTCTTCGCCAGCTCGAGGCGCCGGATCCCGTACGCCAGGTCCCGGTCGTCCCGGATCCCGTTGGTGTGGGCGTCGGCGAAGATCATGTTCGCGACCTGGTCCGGCGTCTGCTCGCCGGCCTCGATGGCCTGCCTCAGGTACGGGAGCCCATCGTCAAGGCGCCCGGCCTGGACCATGAAGTTGCCCATCCGCGCCCGGATGTTCGGAAGGTCCGGGTTGATGTCCATGGCACGCTGGAGCGCCGCGACGGCCTCGTCGGTCTGCTGGAGCCGGTTGTGGACCGTTCCCTTCTCGGACCAGATGTTCGCGGCCTCGGGGAAGATCTGGAGTCCGCGTTCCGCGGTGCGCAGCGCTTCCTGGTTCTCGTTCAGCTGCAGGTAGGCCCGGATCGCGTTGACCACGTAGGAGGGGTTGGACTCCTCCCCCTCGAGCTCGACAACCTGCATCAGCGTCTCGGAGGCGTCGCGGAAGAGCGCCGCAATCTCCGGGTCCATCTCGCCGTCCTGAGAGGCCGGCGCAAAGGACTGCCGCTCCACCGCGAGGCGGAAGGCAAAGGAACCGTAGTATTCGAGCAGGCCCACGTCGTCGGGATTCTCCTCGAGACCGGCCTGGATGAAGGTCATGGCCCCCTCGAGGTCACCCCCCTGGGCCAGGTCGAATGCGACCTGCGCCCGAACGCTGGTGCTCCCCGGGTTGATCTCCAGGTAGCGGGTGTAGTAGGTGCGCGCCTTCTCCGTCTCACCCAGCTGGGTGGCGGCGTAGCCGGCGTTCACCAGCACGTCGCTGTTCCACTCGTCGGCGGCCAGCACGCCCTCGAAGAGTTCGAGCGAGCGCTCGTACTCTTCCATCTCCATGTAGGTACCGGCCAGGGCGATCCTGGCAGACTGCACTTCAGGCGCGATTTCCACCGCCTGCGTGCAGTAGCCCAGGGCGCTTTCCCAGTTCTGCGAGGCGTAGGCCTCGGCGCAGTAGGCAACGAACTGGACCTGCTCCACCATGACCTCGAAGCTCTGGAGGATCTGGTTCATGGCACCGCGTTCGTCATTCTCGGCGACGAGGAACGGCTCCACCGCGTATTCCTCGTTTCCGGGCACGGTCCAGAAGGAGGCATTCACACGGAGCTGGTCGCCCTCGCGCTGGTACTCGCCGCACATGACGAGCTGGACCTCGACGAGCGCCGCGAGCTGGCGGGCCAGCGTGCAGTCCAGGTCCCGGGCACGCATGTCGTAGTCGCGGGCCGCGCGGTCCATGTCGCGCTCGCTCATGCCGACGTGACGGTCGAGGTCGATGCCTCCGCGGAGGTTGTTTGCAACACGCTCGCCGAAACGGGCGCGCGTGTCGTCCGTGGGCTGCATGTTCGGGATCATCACCCGAAACCGCTGACCATCCTGGGCTTCAGCCTGCCCGGGAACAGCGAGGAGCGGGAGGGCGAAAAGGGTCATCGTCGAAGCGATGACCAGTTGGTCTCTCAGGCGTCGAAGCATGGTGCTGCTCTCCTGCAGGCTACTCTAGGCAGGTGGATCCGCCGGCTCATGTCCGGAACCGTACAGATCCGCGAAGTGCGTGCCGTTCACCCTTGAAGCGTCCCGGGGTTCCCTGGCAAGGCTCCTGCTTTCAGTCGTCCCCCTCAATAACCCGTGCAGCAGGGGTGACGCAAGCCTCGCTCTCTAACACGCTCCTTTCATACCTCGTTTTGTCCCGAAGGATCCCTCCGGCGAGGCAGCTTCTCCCCCTCGAAACTTTCAAGCCGTTCCCGAAGCGCTCCCGAAACCGCTGCGGGTCGGCCGGCGGCGTAGTCGAACATCACGAGCACCGTGGACCCCGTGACCGCGATCTCCCCCCCTCCCTTCCGGACCTCGTATTCCAGCTCCACGTGGGTCCGCCCCACGGACACGGTCCGCACGCCCACGGACAGCGTGTCGGGGTAGAGGATCCGGGCGCGGTACCGGAGCCTGGCCTCTGCGAGGATGTAGTCCACGGCGTCGGCGCGGGCCTCCCGCTTCGCGACGCGGGTCCAGTACTCCCACCTCGCTTCCTCGAAGTAGGCCAGCGCGTGGCTGTGATGCGCGTGGGCTCCCACATCGATGTCGCGGAAGCGCACGGGCACCGGAACGCGAAAGCGGAAGGGACTGGGTCCCCGGGCATCTGCCGTGATACCTTGGGGGGTGCCGTCGGCACGATCCTCGGTCATGGTGCGCTGCTCCTGGACCAGGGGCGGGGAGTTCGAGTCCCCGCCGGCCCTGACCTCCCCGGGGACCCTCGAAGCGTCGGGAACGACTCCACAATCGGTGCACCGGATGCGATTGGGCAAGACAGCCGACGACGTGGTCGTGGCCGGTGGAGGCCTCGTGGGCATGGCCGTGGCTCTCGAGGCCGCGCGCCGGGGGCTGCGGGTGCGGGTCCTGGACCGAAGCACGCCGGGAGCCGGTGCCACGCAGGCAGCCGCGGGCATGCTGTCCCCCCTTTCCGAGTCTTCCGACGGCGGGCCGTTTCTCTCTGCCGGACTCGCCTCGCTCCGTCTCTACCCGGGCTGGATCGATGCCCTTCGGGCGGTTTCGGAGGTGGACCCCCGCTACCGCCGCGACGGCAAGCTGCGGGTGGCCTGCGCTCCCCCGGCCCTTCGGGGTCTCGCGGGGCTGGCCCGGCGGGCCCGCGAGTTCGGGCTCTCGGCTGCGCCCATCGACGGCGAGGACCTCGCCCGACTCGCAGGCACCCGGGTCGCGCCGCCCTCGGGGGCCCTCCTGCTGGCCGAGGACCACCAGGTGGACAACCGATGCCTTCACCGCGCCGTCTCGGAAGGCGCCCGCCGGACAGGGGTTGCCGTGACGCCCGATGCCGAGGTGGTCGCCGTCGTGGTGGAGCGCGGTCGTGCCATCGGGGTCCGCCTGGCCGGCGGTGACCTCCTTCGCGCGGGCGCGGTCGTCCTCGCCGCCGGCGCCTGGACCGGGGGGATACCCGGGATCCCGTTCCCGCTCCCGGTCCGACCGGTCCGGGGCCAGATGCTCGCCCTGGATGCCCGGGACTCGCTTCCTGCACGCGTCATCGAATCCGAGGATGTGTACCTGGTTCCCCGGTGGGACGGGCGGCTCCTCGTGGGTGCAACCGTCGAGGAAGTGGGATTCGACTCCGGTTGCACCGCCGAAGCCGGAACCCTCCTCCGGGACGCCGCCATCCGGCTCCTTCCCGGTCTCGCCACGGCCCCGGTGCTGGACCACTGGCACGGCTTCCGCCCCGGCACGCCCGACGCCCACCCCATCATCGGAACGGCCCCGGGGGTGGAGGGTCTGTACATGGCAACCGGACATTTTCGAAATGGCATTCTCCTGGCCCCGTGGACGGCCGAGGCGCTGGGGCGTCTCCTGGCCGGCGGAGACGGTCCCGAAATCCCCGAAGCGTTCCTTCCCGACCGCTTCCAGCGGTCGCCCGAGGACGGTCGTCGCTCTCACGCACCGAATGGAGGTTGATCCATGGCTCCCAGGCACGCCCTTCGAAATGCTCCCGCCTTCCTCGCCACGGCCCTCGTTTCTGCAGCCCTCTGGATCCCGGCCGGGGCCTCGACGCCCGGGGGGAGCGAGGCGGCCTTCGGTCCGCTGGCCGGGCCGGCCGCAGTTCTCGACGAGCCGGCCTGCACGCCCGTGGACCGCATGCCCGTGTCCGGGCGCGCCTCTCCCTACGACTCGGTCCACGTGACGCTGGCGGGGGGCATCATCAAGATCTGCTACGGGAGCCCCGCCCTCCGGGGACGGACCATGCTGGGCGGCGGGGAGGTGCCCTTCGGTCAGCTCTGGCGGTTCGGGGCCAACGAGCCCACCACGCTCCACACCTCCGTGCCCCTTTCCGTGGGCGGCGTCCGGTTTCCCCCGGGGAGCGTGACCCTCTACGCGATCCCCGGAGCCGATGAGTGGGAGATCTTCATCAGCCGTTCCACGACGCACTGGGGCCTTCGCATCACGCCGGAGGTTCGGGCCCAGGAAATCGGGTCCTTCCGCGTGGTTCCCGAAGTACTCGACGAACCGGTGGAATCCATGACCTTCCGGTTCGAGGACCCGGGGACTCGAAGCGCCGCCCTCGTCATGGAATGGCAGACCACCCGGCTGGCCATCCCCGTGACGGTGACCGGAGGGTGACGCCGTGGGCCGAGGGATCCGAGGGGGTGGGGGTGGGCCCCGTGCCGGTGGCGGTGGGGACGGCGCCGGGGTAGCTTCCCCGCAGTCCGCAGCGCGGGGCTCGCATGACCCCCGCGCCTTCTCCGCCAACCGCGTATTCGGGAGGAACACGGCATGGGCCGTTCGGCATCCTGGACCCGCTGGCGCCCCTCCAGGCGGCAGTGCCCATGACCTCGGGCCTCCCCCCCCAGTCGCAGCGCGCCCCGGGTCCTGCGGCAATCCGGGGAATCGAACTCATCGGACATCGGGGCGACCCTTCCCGCTTTCCCGAGAACACCCTGGTTTCGCTCGCGGGAGCCCTCGGGGTGGGCGCACGTTCGGTGGAGTTCGATGTCCGGGTGGCTGCGTGCGGCACCCCGGTTCTCTTTCACGATGCCAGTCTCGAGCGGACCACCGACGGGTCGGGCGCGCTGGTGGAGCATTCCCTCGCGCAGCTCCGGGAGCTGGACGCCGGCCGCTGGTTCCACCCCTCCTTCAGCGGAACGAGGGTCCCCACGCTCGAAGAGGCGCTTCGCGTCACCCTTCACGCCCCGGCGGCCGGGCGCGCTCGCCGCGTGTACATGGAACTCAAGAGCGTGCGGGAAAGCTCGGATCTGTCCCACATCCTCGACATCCTCCGGCGAATGGAGGCCATGGACAGGGTTGTCGCCATCTCCATGGACTTCTCCCTCCTCGCGAAGCTTCGAGACCTCTCTCCGGCGCTGGTGCTGGGGTACGTGGCCGATGACGAGGCCTCCCTGGACGCGGGGCTTCATGCGGTGCGCAGGGACCGGAACGCGCTCCTCGATCCGGACCAGAACCTCCTTCGCCGGCACCCGGTTCGGACATCCGGATGGATCGAGCAGGGGATTCGCCTGGCGACCTGGACCGTCAACGAGCCGTCGCACGCACGGGAACTCCTGGCCCTGGGTGTCCGCCGCCTCGCGACGGACGACCCTGGCGGCCTCCTCGTCGGGATCTCGCCCGGCGCGGTGTCCGCGGGGGAGCCCTCCGGGGCCCCGCCCTCCCCTTCGGCGCGTTGACACCATCCCGGTCCGGCTCTACCGTTCGGGGATGAGTTGAGTTTCGTTCTCATCCTCATCCCCCTTTTTCTCCCCGCTCTCCGGTGGTCATGTCCACGACCCGCCCCGTCATCCAGTTCGAAGGTGTCTCGAAGCGCTACTGGCCGGGTCCGGTGGAGGCGGTGAGAGATGTTTCGCTGGGCGTGAACGAAGGGGAGATCGTGACGCTCCTGGGCCCCTCCGGATGCGGAAAGACGACGACGCTCCGCCTCATGGCCGGCTTCGAGATCCCCGACGGGGGGTCCATCCACATCGGCGGACGGGAGGCAGCGGGTCCCTCGGCCTGGATCCCGCCGGAACGGCGGGGGGTCGGGATGGTCTTCCAGGATTATGCGCTCTTTCCGCACCTGAAGGTGGGGGAAAACGTGATGTTCGGGCTCGATGCCATCCCCCGGAGCCAGCGCAGGGATCGGGCGAAGGAAGTCCTCCGGGTGCTGGATCTCGGACCCCACTTCGACCGCTATCCCCACGAGCTCTCCGGCGGGCAGCAGCAGCGGGTGGCCCTGGCCCGGGCCATCGCCCCACGCCCCGTCATGGTCCTCATGGACGAGCCCTTCTCGAACCTCGATGCGCACCTGAGAGACCAGGTCCGCGACGAGGTGGTGGGGATCCTGCGGAACGCCGGCATGACGTCGATCTTCGTGAGCCATGACCAGCGGGATGCTCTCGCGATCTCCGACCGGGTCATCGTCATGAACCGGGGAAAGGTGGAGCAGGTCGGGAGCCCCCGGGAGATCTACCGGCACCCGGAGTCGGTCTTCGTGGCGACCTTCGTGGGCCGGACGAACCTCCTGGCCGGCGTGGTTCAGAACCGGGATGGGTGTGTGCTCACCGACTTCGGCTCCTTCTGCCGGGTGGACCGACTCGGGATGCCCGACGGAAGCCAGGTCATGGTTGCGGTCCGCCCCGACGGTTTCGTCCCGTCCGAGAACGGTCAGCTCCGTGGGCGGGTGCTGGCGACGACCTTTACCGGCGCCCAGATCGAGGCGGAGGTCGCGATCCCTTCGGCCCTCGGTGGGGACCGCCGACTCGTCGTGCATCTCCCTCCCTCGGCGGGGCTGGTTCCCGGGGATCAGGTGGCCTTCCGACTGGACCCGGACTACGCCTCCGTCGTCCGGAATTCCTGTCAGGTCATGGATCGGGGTGCCGGCGCATCCGGCATGACCTCTCCCGTGGCGGAGGCGCTCGCCTCGTCCTGAGGACCGGGCCCCCGGGGGTCCGGCGGAGGGCCACTCGCGCTCCCTCCCCCGGCGATCTCCAGGTGGAAGGCGGCGCGCCATCCGTGGTAGACGATCCGGTCCATCCGCTTCACGTGCAGGATGGCGAGCCTCGCGGACTCTGCGGAAGTTCCGCCCACGGCCTCGTCCTGGAGGGTCCGGGCCCGCCGCGCGCGCCGCTCCCCGGCCAGGGCACGCGAGAACTCCGCCACCGCTTCCACGTCGCCCGTCTCGATCCACCCTTCGAGCATCCCGGCCACGCGTCCGGCGATGTCGTGGAGCTCCGGAGGAACGTCTCCCAGCTCCCCGAAGTCGCGCCGCAGGTCGTCCAGCCGGTCCAGGTGGTCCACCGCATGGAGGAGCGACAGGTGACGCGCGAGGCCGTCGCCTCCCTCCGGATGGGCCCGGACCCGGGCCAGGAAGCCGCGAACCTCCACCAGGGCCTGGGGGACCTCCTCCACGCCCGCCACCCGTCGGCTCTTCGGCACGGGGATCCCCACCGCGCTCCGGAGCAGCCGCGCCAGCTCGGAGGAAAGGAGCCGGGCGGCTGCGAGGGCGCTTCGGCTTGCCGCCTCCACCGCTACCTCGGGCACCTGGGCCACGGCGGGATCGAGGTTTCGTGTGAGCGAGGGCCGGGTCTCGGGAACGACACGCTCCACCAGGTCGGCGAACCGGTTCAGCACGGGAAAGAGGACGGCGACACCGAGGAGATTGAAGCCCGTGTGGAAGAGCGCGATCGCAAGCGCCGGATCAGCCTCCCCGCTCACCGTCAGCGCCCCGAACAGCAGGACCGGGAGGAAGAGGAGCGCCAGCGCTGCGGTGATCAGGTTGAACATGGTGTGGGCCACGGCCGTCCGCCGAACGGGCACGCCCCCGCCGATCGCCGCGAGCATGGCCTTCACGGAGGTGCCGAGGTTCTGCCCGATGACAAGGAGCGCCGCCTGCTCGACCCCGATGCCGCCGGCATGGAGGGCGGTGAGCGTCGTGGCCACGGCGGCCGAAGAGGACTGCATGACCACGGTCATCACGGCACCGATCAGCACCAGGAGGAAACGTCCCCCGAGGCTGGCGCCCGGAAGGGAGGCCGGGTCGATGCGTTCGGCCAGCCCTGCCATCCCCTCCTGGAGGGTGTCGATCCCCACGAAGATCAGGCCGAAGCCGGCCAGGGCCATCCCCCCGTGCGCCCAGCGGCCGCGGCCCAGGAGCCGAAGCAGCGCCCCGGCGCCCACGAGCGGGAAGGCGAGCGCCCCCATGTCGACCTTGAACCCCAGCACGGCCACCAGCCACCCGGTGCTCGTGGTTCCGAGATTCGCGCCGAAAATGAGCCCCACGGCCTGCGGAAAGCTCAGGAGCCCGGCGCTGACGAACCCGATGGTCGTGAGCGTGGTCGCCGAGGAGGACTGGACCAGGGCGGTGACCCCTGCGCCCGAGAGGACCGCCCGGGCGGGGGTCCGCGCGAAGCGCTCGAGGATCGATCGAAGGGCTCCGCCGGCGGCGGCCTTCAGACCCTCGCTGAGGAGGATCATCCCGATGAGAAAGATGCCGATCCCTCCGAGGAGGGCCAGGATCACGGGCCCGACTCCTCCAGCATCTCCCCGTACCCGTCGCGGAAGGACGGGTAGCGGAAGGCGAAGCCGGACGCCTGGAGACGCTCGCTGGAGCACCGCTTGTTGGAGCGGTCCCGCGAGACCGCCGGATCCTTCGGGGGTTCCGGGGCTCCAACCTGTTCCGCCAGCCACCGGTACACCTGGCAGAGCGGGGTCGGCTCGGCATCCACACCCAGGTAGACGTCCTCGGGCTCAGGCAGGTCCAGGAGGTGCATCGTTGCCGCAGCCGCATCCTCCCGGTGGATTCGGTTGGACCAGATCGGCCCGTCGCCGGGACAGCGCGCCTGTCCGGCCCGAACGAGGTCGATGATGCGGGTCCGCCCGGGTCCGTAGATCCCGCCCAGCCGCAGCACGACTCCGGGGATCGGGGACCCGAGGACCCTGTCCTCGCCCTCGACCATCACGCTCCCGCGGAAGGATTCCGGCCGGGGCGAGGTGTTCTCGTCGACCCAGCCCCCCTCTGCATCCCCATAGACGGCGGTGGAGGAGACGAAGACCAGCCGGGACGGACGCTGATCCGGTTCACGCGATTCGAAGACCCGCAACAGGGCGTCGACCGCGTCCACGTAGATGCGGCGATAGGACGACTCGTCGGACCGATCGGCCGACGCGGCATAGACGACGAGATCCGCCGGCGGGATCCGGGATTCGAGATCCCCGGCGAGGAGATCAACTGCCAGCGGCTCGATGGACGGCGGGAGGCCGGATGGGTTCCGCCGAAGCCCCACCGGGTGATCGCCGCGGGCGGCGAGCAGTTCACCCAGCCGCGTTCCCACGTAGCCGCAGCCGGCGATGAGAACCTGACGGGGGCTGGCGCGCCCGACGGGGGTCGGGGCAGTGCTCACAGATCCTGCCGGGAGAATCGGAAGGTGCCGGTCATCGTGCCATCACAGTCCCGCGCCGTCAGGGATCCCGTCAGCAGACGACCGTCCTCTTCCAGGCGGCCTTCGAACGACGCTTCTCCGGGGCAGTTGATTTCGTAGGGAACGCTGGCAGAAAACCGGTCGGCGTGCGCCACACCCGTACCCTGGGCCGATGCGCCCAGGGTGGGGATCGAGAGATCGAGCCGGAGATCGACGCCGTCCTGCGCGATGGTCAGCGAGGCGGGAAGCAGGTTCCCCTCCACCGAGAGGGAGCCCGTGTACTCACCTGCGAGAGGAGCTGCGGCCGGGGTCGGGGGCTCGGGAGCGCTGCGCGCGCAGGCGGATGCGGAAACGAGGACGAGGATCAGAACGAGGAGGTGCGTCGTGGAGCGTGCGGGAAGAGCGCGTGCGAACGACATCTGATACCTCGGGGAAGCGGAAGATCGGCAGGGCAGGATGCGCTTCGCAGATCCCCGGCCCACGGTGCTGTCGTGACCATGTAGTGGGCGCTGAGGGATGCGCTTCGCAGATCCCCGGCCCCCGGTGCTGTCGTGACCATGTAGTGGGCGCTGAGGGATTCGAACCCCCGACCCCCTGCTTGTAAGGCAGGTGCTCTGAACCGGCTGAGCTAAGCGCCCGGATATCCTCAACGCACCAGCGCGAGGGGGAACAGCACGAGGTACGCGAGCACCAGGAGGAGCGGCGCTGCGGTCATGTCGCCCCTGGACACAAGCCAGAGTCCGAGAACAACCACGGCCGCGCCCGCGACTCCCAGGCCGACTCCCATGGGGGACAGGCCCGACACATGCTCGGTGCTCCCGGCTCCCCGCGACGTGGGGCGACGCTCCCGCCGGGGGGTCGTGGCATCCGCCCGCGCGGCCCTGCCCCGAGTGCGCTTCGGAACTTCGCTCTCGTTCTTCATGGGGAAACGCTACCGGTTGCGGGCCGGGGGGTCAACGGGGGAGGCGGGGGCGGCTGCAGGTTTCGAGGGCCCGAGGGGGTTCACGAGAAGGGCGTCCACCAGGTGGGCGGGGTTTCGCCGCTCGCCTCGTTCCGCCGGAGGCGTTCAAGTCGCTCCCTGTCCCGTCGCCGCCGGATTCCGAAAAGCACGAGAAGCACGACACCGAGGATCCCCCACACGAACGCCGTCTGCGAAAGGAAGATCATCCACCCGTAGCGGCGTCGGACATGCTGGATCCACCGGGACTCGAACTGGGACGGACTCATCCCGAAGGTTTCCCGGAACGCCCGGTCGAAGCTCCGACTCTCCTGCCAGCGATCAAGGAAGACTTCCATGCCCCGGATCCCGCTCTCCTCCACCAGGTAGGTGACCGCGCTGGCCGAGAGAAGGTAGGCGAGTTCCGCCGACTGGCGGTCCCGGGGCCAGGCCAGCGTGAGTTCCTGGAGGGGTGGGGCCGAGCCTCTGGCGAGCGCCACCCGGAGCCGCCAGCCGGACGTGGCGTCCCAGCCGCCCGACGCCCACTGGGCGTAGCCTTCGTCGAACCATCGCGGGATGCGCAGACCCTCGAGATGGGAATGCAGTCCGAGGTGAGCCCACTCGTGCCGGAGGGTGCGGTCCTCCGAGACGCCACCACTCCAGGGGGCACGGAAGAGCGGCAGAACGATCCGGTCCAGCGAGGGGATCGCGACCCCTGCCCCCCAGTGCGGGACCTGTCCCCCCGTGTAGGCATCCCAGGCGGCGAGATCGGGCGCCAGGACCACCTCGGCCCGCACGGGTTCATGGGGAGGGAGCCCGGGCAGGGCCGCGTGTCTGGCGAGCACGAGGGCAGTTCGCTCGGCCCGACCCGCCGACCCGTCCCAGTAGAGGATCCGGACCCGGCCCGCCAGCTCCTCGTGGTCGGGGACGAGGACATGGGGGGTGCCGGGGGATCCGGCCGTGTCCCCCGGCACGGGGCGGAGCGACCCCTCCGCCGGAGCCGCAGGGAGCGGACCCGCGAGGAGCATCGCGAGGAGGAGGATCGCGGCCGGGAGCATGCCGGCCAGGAGTGATCCCGCCAGGAGCACCCCCGCCCTGCGGCTGGACCTCCGCAGCCAACCCAGGTCGAGCCCGGGGGGCCGGCCCCCGGTCATCGGCTCGCTGACGACGCGGCCAGCTGCAGGTTGGTCCGGACCACCTCGTTCCGCGGGTTCAGCTCCAGGGCGCGTCGCCAGTGCTGGAGGGCGAGGTCCCGGTCCCCCTCCTTGTACGAGATGTTCCCGAGCTTGAAGTAGACGTCGTCGCCGAGGGTCGGGTCGATTCGCACCGCCCGTTCGAAGTGGGCGCGGGCCCCCGCCTGGTCTCCCCTTCGGTACGCCAGGTCCCCGAGATTCTTGTGAGCCTGCGGTGGGGTGGGTGACGCGGAAAGGGCCCGAAGGTAGAGGGCTTCGGCGGCGGCACCCTGTTCCCTGGCCTCCAGCACGACGCCGAGGTTCACCAGGATGGCCCCTTCTGCCGGATGGTGGGAAACGCCTTCCCTCCCGATTCCCAGGGCGGCATCGGCATCCCCGGTGGCCGCAGCCGCGAGGATCGCCCATGCGTAGTACAAGGGCGAAGGCACCTCCCCACCGGAAAGCCCGCTCCGAAAACGTACCAGAAGGTCCCACGCCCTGCGCGGCCGCCCGGACTTGAGGAGGGGAATGGCCCGCGCGAGAAGGAGGTCCCGGTCCCCGGGATGCGACTCCGCCAGTGCTTCGAGCAGCTCCACCGCCTCGTCATGCCGATCCATGAGTTCCAGCGCCAGGGCCCGGTTCCGGATTCCTGCCGGGGCCTCCCGCACCCCGTCGGGCGCGGCAGCGTAGTGCGCCAGGGCCTCGGCGTTCCGACCCGTCCGCAGGCAGATGAGGGCGAGGCGACGCCGCGCCGTGGGTTCGGCCTCGATCTTCTCCACGATGGAACGGTACTCCCGCTCCGCATCCTCGAACATTCCGGCCCGGTAGTAGGCACCGCCCACGTTGAGCGCCTGCTCCACCCCCCCGGCTGCCGCCTCGTCGGATGCCGGCTCCTGTCGCTGTCCGACGGAGCGGATGAACCCGGCCTGGACCAGCCCGTACAGGGCCTTTGCCACGTCGAACTCCACCAGGCCGGTCTCGAGAACGAGCTCCCGGGCCGTATGGTGACCGTCGACGAGGGCGAGGAGCCGCTCCTGGTCGGGCGTGAGTTCCACGTCGTGAACGTCGTCCCGGGGTTCGACGGCGAAGACCACGTCCATGGACGGGATCTTCTTCGCGATCATCGACCACTCGTCCACCCGCCGCGCCCCCTCCAGGAGAAGGCTTTCCGCGTTGATGGACACGTCGGAGGTGGCCTCCTCGTCAGGCTGCGCATCGGGCTCGAAGTGGAAGGCCCCGCGGTCCCACGAGAAGAGGTGGTAGACGGCTTCCTCGATCTGAACGGTGATGAAGCGCTGGAGCTCGTTCTCGCCGAGGTCGCCGCGTTCCACCAGGATCTGCCCCAGCCGCTTGCCCGGCTCCCGGGCCTGGTCCTCCATGGCACGGGAGAGCTTCTCGCGGTCGATGACCTGGTTCCGGACGAGGAGTTCCCCGAGGCGATCGGGGCGGTTCAGCACGTTGGCGTACACGACACGGCCGTCATCGAGATAGATGTAGCCGAAGCTGGCACGGTCGGTGACGGTGAGGCAGCCGGTCTTCCGCCCCACGGCAAGGAGCTGGATGATGTCCGCCAGGCTCACGTCCGCGAGCTGTCCCTCGATGGCCATCGTCAGCTTCTCCGGACGATCATGGGAGTTCCTCCACGATGCGGTCCTCGATCCTGTGCCACCGCCAGACCACCCGGTCCTGTGGCGGCAGCCAGGCCGGCGTCTCCCGCTCGGCCGTCACCGCGACCCCGTTGGTCCTGTCGCCGGGAGCTTCCGGGGACCGATGGATCGACGGCGCGGCCGATCCCGTCGCAGCCGAGGGCGCCGTCACCGCAGGCGGGGCGGCATCCGGGCCCAGGTCGAGCACCAGGCCCCCCTGGAAGCGGGATCGAAGGCGATCATCGATGCCTTCAAGACGGGATGCCGGGCGGTCGGCTGCCAGGAAGATGCGGGCGCCCTTTCGCTTCAGCGCCTCGAACAGGTGAAAGAACTCCTCCTGTGCCCGTTCCGTGCCGCCCAGGGATTCCACCTCGTGGAGGAGGAGAAGGTCCAGGGTCCACCAGCGTTCCCGCCACGCACCCGCGACGCCCGCCGAGAGGGCGGCAATGAACTCCTCGCTGAAGTCGGGCACCGAGAGGAGCCCCACGATTCCCTTCGGGTGCTGCTGCTGGTAGGCCCGGCCGCAGGCCTCGAGGAACCCCCGGGTCCTGGCGGCTTCCGGTGCGTGCACGAAGAGGGGGTTGTAGTGCGGCGCGTCGGTTTCCATGGCGCGTTCGGCCGCCCTCCGCGCCAGCGCCGGAAAGCGGCTTCCGGAGGCGGCGAGATCCGGGCCGGGCGGAATGACCGGAAAGGCGCGGGAGCGCTCCACCGCAAGCGCCAGCAACCGTTCCGCCTCGTCCAGGAGATCGGGGTCGCGCAGGACGAGTTCGGCGTCGGTGGGCCACGGGGCCGGGAGCGCCTGGAGTTCGTTCCGGATCTCGCGGAGTCGATCCATGTCCTTTCGGAACCCCAGGAGGATCGCCTGCCAGTCCGGTGGCCCGTTGCCCCCGATCTCCAGCAGCCGTCGAATCCGTTCCGCCGAGTATCCCGCCGACTCCACCGCCGCGATGACCGTGCGGAAGGCGCGTTTCCACTCGGGTTCGGAGGGGACCGCGCGATCCTCCGCTCGACCGGCACCCGCGGCATCCCCCACGCCCGACCCGGGCGCCTCTCCGACGGCCACGACGGCGGAGAACTGCTCCCCCAGGACCGAGGCCAGTTCGTGAGGCGGCACCAGGCGTTCCTCGAGTTCCTGGATCGCGAGCAGCCGGTTCAGCGCGCCCTGCAGCTCGCGGACGTTCTGAAACGGGTAGCGCGCCAGGAGTTCCGCCACCCCATCCGCCAGGCGCGCCTTCCGCTCCTCCACCTTCCGCCGCATGATCGCCACGCGGGTCTCGTAGTCCGGAAGCCCCATGTCGACGATGAGGCCGCCCGAGAACCGTGAAAGCAGCCGGGCATCGAGACCGTTGATCTCCGCGGGCGGGCGGTCCGACGCGAGGACCACCTGGGCCCCCCGGGTGGTCAGCGTGTCCAGCGTCCGCAGCAGCATCTCCTGCGCCTGGGCCTGCCCGGTGAGGAACTGGACGTCGTCAAGGAGCAGGATCTCCACCCGGGCATATCGATCGAGCGCTGCGCCGCTTCCTCCCACCTCGAGCGCCCGGGTCAGGTAGTCCAGGTACCCCTCGAGGGTCTCGTATTCCACGAGGCGTGTCGGGTGGGTCCGGACGGCGTGATGGGCGATGGCGTTCAGGATGTGGGACTTGCCGAGCCCCGACGCCGAGTAGAGGAAGAGAGGGTTGTAGCTCGTGCCGGGGGACTCGGCGGCTCGCCGTGCCGCAGCGGAGGCCAGCCGGTTGGCCGGCCCCACCACGAGGGTATCGAAGGTGAGGCGGGGGTCGAAATCGGGCCCGGCCTCTCCGGAGCGGAACCCCTGTGCGCTCATCGATCAGGCTCCAGCGAATCCTCGAAGGATGCGGCGTCGAGGACAATGGGACCGCCGGGCACCCGCGGCGCCAGGGCCCGGAGGTGACCGGGAAGCACGCGTTCCCACCCCTCCTGCCGCGGCCCCTCCACGTGGAGGAGGATGACGTGAATCGCCGGGGGCGGGACCCGGATCAGCAGGATCTCGCCATCCTCCACCCGGATGCGCAGCAGGGCGGGACCGGGATGCCCGGCCGCCTCGGAGAGCCGGGCCCCGGAGGCGTGGAGCCCGGCGACGAGCGAGGCCACCTGGATGCGGGCAGAGCGCTCGCGAAAGCCGAACTGCTCCACGACCCGCCCCGACAGGTCCACGAGAAGGACACCGCGGACAAAGGGGAGCGCCACGAAGGCATCGAGGAGCCCGGTGCCCGGACTCACGGAAGGGGGCCTCCCTCTTCCTCGCCGTGGACCCACCGGACGGACGCCGCCAGGTCCTCGGGCAGGGGCGAGTCAAAGGTCATGACCTCACCGGTCATCGGGTGCCGGAACTGGAGCCGGCGGGCGTGAAGGAACTGCCGGGGCACGCGCCGCGCCAGCGCGCTGGCCCAGGCGTGTGCGTCGCCGCTCATGCCGCGTTCCCAACCGGCGCCGTAGAGGGCGTCCCCCACCACGGGGTGCCCCTGGCTCGCCAGGTGCACGCGGATCTGGTGGGTCCGTCCGGTTTCGAGGGCCACGTCCACCAGGTCGGCGGCGCGCCACTGCTCCCGGACCCGCACGTGGCTCACGGCGGGGCGCCCGTCGGATACCACCGCCATGCGCTTCCGGTTGGACGGATCCCGGCCGATGGGCGCGTCGATGCGCCGGGGGGTGTCGTCCAGGTGGCCCCACGTGGCGGCACGGTAGAGGCGCCGGATCTCCCGCGTCCGGAGGGCCTCGGAGAGGACGCGGTGGGCCTGGTCGTGCTTCGCCACCACCAGGAGTCCGGACGTGTCCTGGTCGAGACGGTGCACGATGCCCGGACGGAGTTCCCCCCCGATCCCCGAGAGGTCGTCCACGTGGTGGAGGAGCGCGTTCACCAGTGTCCCCGTGAGGTGTCCCGGCGCCGGGTGCACGACCATGCCGGCGGCCTTGTTCACCACCAGGAGGTCCGTGTCCTCGTGGACGATCTCCAGCGGGAGGTCCTCGGGTTCGGCCTTCGCGAGCTGGAGCGCCGGGAGTACCACCTCGATCCGGTCGCCGGCGGCGAGGGGCTCGGCCTTGCGCGGCGTCCCGCCGTTCCAGGTCACGTGACCGTCGGCCACGAGCGATGCCACGCGGGTGCGCGACAGGTCGAGGGCCTCCGACACCCATCGGTCGAGGCGTTCTCCGTCTCCGTCGGGCCCGACGACGAGTTCGTGGCGATCCATGCTGGCGTCCTGCATCCGTTCTCTTCTCCCCATGGGTGGTCCGGGCCTCAGTCGAGGACCCGGCTCAGTGCGACACGGACGGGGTCTCCGTCCACGTCGTCGTCCAGCTTCGAGGCCAGCGCATCCACGGCGGCCCCTCCCGCTTCCAGCTCCACCGCGAGCGTTTCCCCGGCAATGAAGTCGCCCCAGTCGGCCACCGCGCGGGCGACCCGCTCGGGGCCATCCACCCCCAGCCGGATCCGGTCCGTGATCTCGAGCCCCGCGTCCTTCCGGAGGCGCTGGATCCGGTTCACCAGTTCCCGGGCCATCCCCTCCACGAGCAGTTCCTCGGTGAGGCCGGGATCCAGCGCGGCGACGAACCCGTCCTGGGCCTTCACCACCAGGTCCCCGGCGGCCGACTCGACGACGTCCATCCAGCCCGGCTCCACCGAAACCTCGTCGTCCCCGACCCGGATGGACACCGGCTCGCCCCTGCGATGGGCCGCCAGCGCGTCTGCCCCCAGCTCCCGGAGCGCGGTGGCCGCCAGTTCGCTCCGGGCCTGGAAGCGGGGGCCCAGCACCCGGAAGTTCGGGCGCGCCGTCAGGGTCACGAGCCCTTCGGCGGAGTCCAGGAAGTGGACCTCCTTCACGTTCAGTTCGTCCCGGAGAACGGCGAGAACCTCGCCCCGGGGACGCCGCCCCGGGACCACGGCGTGAAGCACCGCCAGGGGCTGGCGCACCCGGATCCGGACGTCCTCACGGGCGGCCCGTCCGAGCGACACCAGCGCTCGCACGGCGTCCATCTCTTCCTCCAGGCCGTCCTCGACCTGCGCAGGGTCCGCCACGGGAAAGGACGTCAGGTGGACCGACCCGCCCGCCGGATGCAGCGCGCGGTGCAGCCAGTCCGCCGTGAAGGGTACCACCGGGGCGGTCAGACGTGCCACGGTGACAAGGGCCTCCCAGAGCGTCCGGAACGCCGCCCGGGTGTCCGCCGGGTCGCCCTTCCCCCAGAAACGGGCCCGCGACCGGCGCACGTACCAGTTGGAGAGGTCCTCGTTCAGGAACTCGGTGACGAGGCGGTAGGCCCGGGTGAGCTGGTACGCCTCGAGCTCCTCTCCCACCTCCGCCACCAGCCGGTTCAGTCGCGAGAGGAGCCAGCGGTCCAGGACGCTGCGCTCTCCTGTCCCCTCCGCATCCACACCCGCATCCACATCCGCATCCGGTGACCACCCCTCCACCTCGGCGTACATGGCGAAGAACCGGTACGAGTTGAAGAGCGTGTCGAAGAACTTCCGCGAGGCCTCGCGGACCCCCTCGGGATCGTAACGCTTGGGCACCCACGGGTTGGAGGCGGTGACCAGGTACCAGCGCAGCGGATCGGTGCCGAACTCCTCGATGGCATCCCAGGGGTTCACCGTGTTCCCCTTGGACTTGGACATCTTCTGCCCGTTGGCATCGAGGATCAGCCCGTTCACCATGACGTTCCGGTACGCCGGCCCCAGGTCGAGCATGGTCGAGATGGCCATGAGGGAGTAGAACCACCCCCGGGTCTGGTCCAGCCCCTCGCAGATGAAGTCGGCCGGGAAGTGGGCCCGAAAGGCCTCCTCGTTCTCGTGGGGCCAGTGCCACTGGGCATAGGGCATGGCGCCCGAGTCGAACCAGACGTCCAGGACCTGGGGGACCCTGCGCATGGTGCCGGTTCCGCTCGGTGCAGGCCAGGTCACGTCGTCGATGAAGGGGCGGTGGGGGTCGAAGTCCGCGGGAAGCCCGCTTCCCCCGCCCGAGCGAACCCGCGCATCCAGCTCCGCAAGCGACCCGATCCACTCGGTCTCGCCGGGGTCCGTGTCGTTCACCCAGACCGGCAGGGGCGTGCCCCAGAACCGGTCCCTCGAGAGGGCCCAGTCCACGTTGTTGGCCAGCCACTCCCCGAAGCGTCCCTCGCCCACCTCGGGCGGATGCCAGGTGACCCGTGCATTGTGCTCGAGCATCCGGTCCTTGACGGTGGAGGTCGCGGCGAACCAGGAGTCGCGCGCCATGTAGATGAGGGGCGACGTGCAGCGCCAGCAGTGCGGGTACGAGTGGACCTCGGATTCGATGCGGAAGAGCGTGCCGGCCTCGCGGAGGGCCTCCACCAGCGCCGGGTCCGCCTCCTTGACGAAGGTGCCGCCCACGCCGGGGATGTCGGCGTTGAAGCACCCCCGGTCGTCCACCGGCCGGAGCATGGGGAAGCCGTGGCGCTGGCCCGCGGCGTGGTCATCGGCGCCGAAGGCGGGGGCCATGTGCACGATGCCTGTACCGTCGTCGGCCGACACCCAGGACTCGTCCACGACCCTCCATCCCGCGGCCATCTCGGCGGGATCGACATCGTCCAGGGACACCAGGGCGAGGGGCCGCGAATAGCGCTGGCCCAGCAGGTCGCGCCCGCTCACGCGCCGGGTGATCCGCTCGCCGGCTCCCTCGCCGAAGATCGCCTCCACCCGGGCTTCGGCCAGCACCAGCCGCCGCTCGGTTCCGTCGGGCGCGGTCCAGGGGACCTCCGCGTAGGTCAGCTCCGGATCCACCGCCAGGGCCGCGTTCGAGGGAACGGTCCAGGGGGTCGTCGTCCAGACCAGGAAGCTGCGGCCTTCCGGGTCGGGGGCGCCCGCCTCGTCCACCCAGTGGCAGAGGAAGTGGAGGGAGGGATCCTCGATGTCGGCGTACCCCTGGGCCACCTCGTGGGAGGAGAGCGCGGTGCCGCACCGGGGGCAGTACGGGACCGACTTGTGACCCCGGTACAGGAGCCCCTTTTCGGCCAGACGCTTGAGGATGGCCCAGACCGACTCCACGTAGGGGGTGTGGAAGGTCACGTACGGACGGGAGTAGTCGAGCCAGTAGCCGATCCGCTCCGAGAACCGCTCCCACTCCTCCTTGTAGGTGAAGACGGAGTCGCGGCAGACCTGGTTGAACTTCTCGATGCCCACCGCCTCGATGTCGGGCTTGCCGGAGATGCCGAGCTTCCGCTCCGCCTCGATCTCCACCGGAAGGCCGTGGGTGTCCCACCCGGCGATGCGGGTCACGCTCCGCCCCTGCATGGTTCGGTGGCGGCAGACCAGGTCCTTGATGGTACGGGAGATCAGGTGGTGGAGTCCCGGGCGACCGTTCGCCGTGGGCGGCCCCTCGTAGAAGACGAAGGGGGCTCCGTCGCGGGTGGCGTCCAGCGTCTGTTCGAAGAGCGATTCGGAACGCCAGCGTTCCAGCGTCTGCTCTTCGAGGATGCGGAGGTTCTCGGGTGGGTCGGGGTAGCGCATGCGGGAAGGGGTTCGGGATAGCCTGGGGGTACCGGGGGACGGTACCAGGGGTACCGGGTGGGGTACCGGGGGGTCGGATGCCGGGGGAGCGGCCGTCAGCCGTGACGGAACGGATCGGGCCGAGGCCCAGTGTCCCCATGACCACGCGGTTCCGGGAGGCGACCCTCCCGGTCCGGCGAGATGTCGATGGCGAGCGCGGCGTCGGCAGCGTGGTTGCCAGGGTCGTCGGCACCGTCGGCACCGTCGGCGGCGCCGGCGGCGTCATAGGGGTCTTCGATGGCATCCCCGTCCGCCGAGGCTTCCGGTTCCGCCCCCTCCGCCCCAGGGGCGTCCGGGTCGGCGCGGAGGTCGTCCGCCTTCCGGCGTTCCTCCTCCATCTCCACCACGTCCATCTCCCGCTCGAGGAGCGAGCGGTAGGCCCGGAGAAAGCGGGCCCGACTGCGATGGAGATCTTCCAGCTCTCGCCGCCCGTCCGCCAGGGCTCGTTCGATCTCCTCGCGCACCCGTTCCGCCTGGTGTTCGGATTCGGAACGGCGGCGCTCCGCCTCCTGTTCCGCGTCCCGGAGCTGGAGTTCCGCCGTCTGCTTCGCTTCCCGGAGCTGGAGTTCGGCCTCCCGGGCGGCCTGCGCACGAATCTCCTCGCGAAGGGCCTGGGCGCTCACCAGGGCCTCCTGCACCGCGTTCTCACGGGCGTCCTGCCGCTCGACGCGGACCTTGAGTTCCTCCGTCCGCTCCCGAAGCGCCATGTTCTCCCGGACGAGGATGTCCATGCGATCGGCCACCGATTCGAGGAAGGCATCGACCTCCTGGGGCTCGTATCCGCGCATCCCGCGCCGGAAGTCCCCGCGCTTGTTTCGAACGTCCAGTGGCGTCAGATCGATCATGCTTCCCGCTCCCCGAAAAGGACCGTACCGAGGCGGATCATCGTGCTCCCCTCCTCCACGGCCACCCTGTAGTCGTTGGACATCCCCATGGACAGTTCCTTCCCCCGGTACTCCGGAAGCTGTCGCCGAAGCTCACCCGCCAGTTCCCTGAGGCCTGCAAAGGTCTGGCGGAGGACCCGTTCGTCATCGGTGTACGGCGCCATGGTCATGAGGCCGTCCACACGGAGTTCCCCGAGTTCCAGGATCCTCGCCACGGTGTCGGACGCCTCTTCGGGTGCCAGCCCGGTCTTCGCCTCCTCCCCCGACGTGTTCACCTGGACGAGGATGCGCAGAGGCGTGTCGCTGCCCTCGGGCGCGGTACGGGCCAGACGCTCGGCCAGTCGCAGGGAGTCCACGGAGTGAACCAGTTCGGCAACGCCGTGGAGCTCCGGTGCCTGTCTCCGCTGGAGGCGCCCAACCATGTGCCAGCGACACCCGGCATCCGCGACCCTCCCCGCACGAGCCACCAGCGATTCCACCCGGTTCTCGCCGAACTCCCTGAGGCCGATCTCGAGCGCGGCTTCCACGACCTCGAACGGGTGGCCCTTGGTCACCGCCACCAGGGTCACGTCGTCCCCGGTGCGACCGGCCCGGGCCGCCGCTTCGTCGACGTCGGCCAGGACACGGGTCCGGCGCTGCCTCAGGAGATCTCGTTGCATCAAGGTAAGGTATGGACTCCCGCAGCCGCGCGGAACCACCCGGCCCGCCCATGACACAGATGGCCCCGTCGATCCGGGAGGGATCGACGGGGCCATCGGAGACGCCCGGGACATGGTCCCCGGGTCAGATGCTGCCCCCGGCGGACGTTCCCTGCGGGATCGTCAGCGCGTCGTGAACGTGATCGGGATCTGGATCCAGACCGGGACACGCGTATCCCGGTTCATCGCTGCCGAGAACTCGAAGACCTCGGCCACGCGCATGGCGGCCTGGTCCAGGGCGTTGTGGCCGGAAGTCTCGTGCACCTGGAACTCCTGCACGACCCCGTTCTCGTCGATGAAGAAGTACATCAGCACGGTGCCACCCACCCCGGCGTCACGGAGAAGGGGAGGGTACTCCCGCTCCAGGGCCCGTCCGACGGCCTGTCGGTTGCGCACCTCGGGTGCCACGGTGAAGGGTGTGAACGTCGGTCCGTCCCCCGTGCCTGCACCGGCGTCTGCCCGCGGCGGGGGCAGGTCGTCGGGCTGGTTGTCATCGAAGGTGGTGGGAGAGATCGTGATGTCCTCGTCGATGACGGCGTCCGAAATCACCGGGTTCGCCGGGCGCTGGATCTGCTCGGGCGGCGGCGGAACGTCGATTTCCGGCGGAAGCTCGATGGCCTCGAATTCGTCCATGGCAAAGGACACGTCCGAGGCGGAGAGGTTCGGGAAGAACGCCATGATGGCCATGTGAAGCACGGTGGCTGCCACCATGGAGCCCCAGAACCAGGCGCCGAAGGAGCGCTTGAACCGATCGTTGGCGGTGTCGAAAAGATCGACGTCCGCACCTGCACCTGCTGGCTGCATCCCTGGATTGTTCATCGTCTCACCCTCTGCATCTGCCGTTCCAGATCCGTGGCGAAGACCACGTACATGGCTCCGGCTGCCTTGATTTCTTCCATGACCGCGTTGATGTACCGGTACGAGGCCCTGGCGTCGGCGCGAAGCGAGATCCGAAGGCGCCGATTCGACTCGTTCCACGCCGGTGCGACCAGGCTGGACACGTCGCTCATGGCCACCGGACGGTCATTGATGAAGACCTGTCCGGTCTCTTCCACCCAGACGTACATGATGTTCTGGCGCTTCTCGTCGATCTGCTGCGTGGCCGCGGCGTCGGGCCACTCGATGGGCCGCTCCTGCTCCTTCCGGAACACGGTCGTCACCATGAAGAAGATCAGGAGGAGGAAGGCGATGTCCGCCAGCGACGAGCTCGGAATCGTGTCCGAGGCCTTGGACTTCCGTTGGAACTGCTTGTTGGAGATCGCCATGGATCAGCCCTCTTCCAGCATCTGGAGTGCAATTCGCTCGGCCCCTGCAAGCTGGAGCGCGTCGAGAACCTGGATCATGTAGCGATGCGCCGCATCGGGATGCGTCTTCACCGCCGCGATGAGGTTCTCGTTCTGGGCCACCTCGATCCGCCAGAGCTGCTCGATCTCGCGAGGCGGAATCGTGGAGACGTTCTGGCTGTCCCCCCGCCGCATCCGGACGAAGCCGTCGGGCATGATGTCGAGGTGCAGGATGTTCCGCTGCGAAACCTCGACCTCTTCCTGCGCCTCGGGAAGGACGATGGGGAGCCCCCGGTCCTTCGGAAAGACGGTGGTCACGAGGAAGAAGATGAGGAGCAGGAACGCGATGTCCGCCATGGAGGCCGACGGGATCTCGTCACTGACCTTCTGCTTCTTGTTCAGAATCGCCACGAGGGAGTTCCTCCGGGGTTGCGGGGCTTCTTGCAGGGTTTTTACAACGCACGAGATCGTAGGTTCCATCCGAGGTCCGGAGACCCCCTCGGCCGGTCAGGCCATGAACTCAGTCGCCGGCACCGTCGTAGAGCTGCGAGTCGTCGGCATCCGGGCCGATGGGGCTCACCGGCTCCGAGGCGGAGGTGGCGTCGGGGCGGGGCATGGAACTCGGCCCCCTCGGCACGGCGACACCGGTGATCACCAGCGTTCCGGCCTGCTCCATGTCCCACGCCAGGTTCAGGATCTGCTGGGTCCCCTGCTCCATGTCGATGATCAGCTTGTCGATCCGCGACACGAAGAAGTTGTACCCGAGGTTCACCGGGATCGCGATGAGGAGCCCGGTGGCCGTGGTGAGAAGCGCGACCTTGATGCCTCCCGCGACCAGCGTCGGGTTCACGTCTCCTGCCAGCTCGATGGATCCGAAGGCCAGGATCATCCCGGCGACGGTTCCGAGGAATCCCATGAGGGGTGCCACGTTGGCGATGGTGGCCAGGATCACGAGGCCTCGTTCGAGGAACCCGAGCTCGATGGTCCCGATGGTGCTCACGGCCTGCTCGATCTCACCGGCCCTGACCTCGCCCTGGCGGATGCGCCGGAGCCCGGCGAGGAGGATGGCGGCGGCGGGCCCGGGGGTACCGGCAGCCACACGAATCGCATCGTCGATGCGACCCTTCTCCGTCAGCTCCTGGACTTCGGCGAGAATCCGGTCCGTGTCCCTGTGGGCGACCCAGAGGGTCCATGCCTTGGCGATGATGACGCCGAGTGCGATGAGGGAACACAGCACGAGGGCGTACATCATCATGCCCCCGTCTGCGAAGAGGGACATCAGGTTGTACTGGAAGTCGGTCGACTCTTCCAAGTCCGGGCTCCTTTTTTCTGTTGCCAGGCCGCATGGAAAACCCGGTGGGGCTTCGCGGCGTTCATGGATGCAGGGAGGTGGATCGCGCCAATGTAGGGAGGCGCTCCCGAGGTGTCAAACCTCCCGGCCGTGATCCCGCATCTTCTATCCCCCTACCAGCCGGAGGGCCTTTCCGTTCCGATCGGGGCGCGCGGACTCGAGGAGGGAACGCAGTCGGTCCCCGTCGACGCCGAGTTCGATCCGGCCACCCCGGGCCACCGAGATCCGGGCCGTCTCCTCCGACACGACGATGACGAAGGCGTCGGTCTCCTCCGAGAGCCCGATGGCGGCCCGGTGGCGGGTCCCCAGGGACTTGTCGGCCAGGGGGGTCTGGGTGAGGGGGAGGATCGCCCCCGCCGCCCGGATCGTGTCGCCGCTGATGATCACCGCACCGTCGTGAAGGGGCGAGTACGGCGTGAAGATCGTCGTCAGGAGCTGGGCGGAAACCTTCGCCTGCAGGGGGCTCCCGGTGCGGGCGTATTCATCGAGGCCCACCTCCCGCTCGAGGGCGATGATGGCCCCGGTCCGCGTCCGGGACAGCGTCTCCACGGTCTCCACGAGCTGATCCACCAGCTGCTTCCCCTCGATCTTCACCAGGGACCTGAAGAACCGGGTCTGCCCCAGCCGGGCCAGCGCCGCCCGGAGTTCGGGCTGGAAGACCACCAGCATGGCGATGGCGCCGTACTGGAAGAGGTTCTCGAGAAGCGCCCGGATGAGTTCGAACTGGAGGAGGAGGGCGAGGAAGTACACGCCGACGAGAAGGCCGACGCCCAGGATCATCTGCATGGCGCGGGTGCGCTTGAGCAGAAGGAGAAGGCGGTAGACGAGGAAGCCGACGATGGCGATCTCGAAGAGATCGGCCCCGCGCGGCCTCAGGAACTGGAACTGCTCCCAGAGCGCGCTCAGCACCCGTCACCCCCCCGGACAGCGAAGGCCCTGGCGGGGGTCATCCGCGCATCGCGTCCGGCTCGGGATCCTCCGCCAGGGACGGGCCTCTCCCGGGGGCGGGTTCCGCCGAACCGGGAGTTCTCCGGAGCGGTGCCACGGCTTCCGCTTCCTCATCGGTGCCGCCGTCGGCGTCGGAGGTGCCTTCGTCGCCACCGGAAGCGGACGCTCCGTCGTCATCCGACGCGCCGGCCGCATCGGCCCCCGGTTCGGCGTCGCCGGGCGAGCCCTTTCCGGAGCTGTCACCGGCGTCGTTGAAGGCGGGGAGCGCCTCCCGGGGCGGAAGGGGATCCCCCACGGCCAGCGCTGCCACATCGTCCCGATCGAGGGTCTCCACCTGGAGGAGCGCCTCGGCGATCCGCGTCAGGAGGTCCATCTCCGCTTCCAGGACTTCCCGGGCACGGGCGTGGGCCTCGTCGAGGATGCGCTTCACCTCCTGGTCCACGAGCTGTGCGGTATGCTCCGACACCTCGCGGCGCTGCATGACGTCCCGACCCAGGAAGACCTCCTGGTCCGAGTCCCCCACCGCCATCAGCCCCACGACCTCCGACATCCCGAAGCGGGTGACCATGCGCCGCGCCATGCTGGTGGCGCGCTCGATGTCGTTGCCGGCCCCTGTCGTGACCTTGTCCTCGCCGAAGATCATCTCCTCGGCGACCCGCCCTCCGAACAGCATGCAGAGCTGGGCCTGGAGCCAGTCCTTCGTGTAGGAGTGACGGTCCTCCTGGGGGAGGGACGCGGTGATGCCCAGCGCACGTCCGCGCGGGACGATGCTCACCTTGTGGATCGGGTCGAGCCCCGGCACCCGGAGCCCGATGACGGCGTGGCCCGCCTCGTGGTAGGCCGTGAGCTTCCGCTCGTTCTCGGTGAGGACCATGCTGCGGCGTTCGGTTCCGAGCATGACCTTGTCCTTCGCCTGCTCGAAGTCGGACATGGACACCTTCTCGGCGCCGCCCTTGGCCGCCAGCAGGGCCGCCTCGTTGCAGATGTTCGCGAGGTCGGCACCGGAGAGCCCGGGGGTTCCCTTGGCGATGACGTCGAGGGCCACGTCGTCGGTGAGGGGGAGCTTGCGGGCATGGACCCGGAGGATCTGCTCGCGCCCCTTCACGTCGGGGGCGTCCACCACGACCTGCCGGTCGAAACGGCCCGGCCGGAGGAGTGCCGGGTCGAGCACGTCGGGACGGTTGGTGGCCGCGAGAAGAATGACCCCCTCGTTCGCCTCGAACCCGTCCATCTCCACCAGGAGCTGGTTCAGCGTCTGTTCGCGCTCGTCGTGCCCGCCACCCAGACCGGCGCCCCGGTGGCGACCCACCGCATCGATCTCGTCGATGAAGATGATGCAGGGCGCGTGGGCCTTCCCCTGCTCGAACAGATCCCGCACCCGGGACGCGCCCACGCCGACGAACATCTCCACGAAGTCGGAACCCGACATCTGGAAGAAGGGGCGACCGGCCTCGCCCGCCACGGCCTTGGCCAGGAGGGTCTTTCCCGTTCCGGGGGGGCCGATGAGGAGCACCCCCTTCGGGAGCCGTCCACCGAGGCGGCCGAATCGCTTCGGGTCCTTCAGGAACTCGATGACTTCCGACAGCTCTTCCTTGGCCTCGTCCGCTCCGGCCACGTCCTCGAACGTGACCTTCGGCGTGTCGGGAGAAATGAGCTTGGCCTTGGACCGCCCGAACTGGAAGGCCTTGTTCCCCCCGCCCTGCATGCTCCGGAGCACCCAGAACCAGAAGACGATGAGGATGACCCAGGGGAGCACGAAGATGAGGTTGGACCACCAGGGCGAATCGGGCCACTCCGCGTCCACGTTGATGCCGATGGCTTCCCACTCCGCCACGCGTTCCTCGGAGACATCGCTGGGGACCGTGGCCCGGAAGTACCGGTACTCCTCGCCGTCGCGCATGTAGGCGGACCGGAGGGACCCTCGAACGCTCTTCCCTTCCACCACCAGGATGGAATCCACGTTGCCGTCGAGGACCTGGCGGTTGAATTCGCTGGTGTCGAGGGTGACGCGGGGTTCGTCCTGCCCACGAACGAGCGTGAACATGAGGATGGGCAGCAGGATCAGGAGGACCCAGAAGGAAGCCGTCCGGCTGAGCCTGGAAAGCCCCGGTCGATTTGGTTCCTGCCGCTTCGGACCCTGTTCGGCCATGTGATCAGACGCTCGGTTCGTGGAGCCGGTACGACCCGGTCGAGGGTCAGAGGCTCCCTATGAAGGGGAGATGCCGGAAGTTCTCCGCGTGGTCCAGTCCGTACCCCACAACGAACTCATCGGGGCAATCGAACCCGACCCAACGGGCTTCCAGTTCCATTTTCGACAGGCGCTTGTGGAGAAGAGCGCAGATCTCGAGGCTGCGGGGCCCACGTGATTCCAGGACGGGAACGAGCTTCCGAAGCGTGTTCCCGCTGTCGATGATGTCCTCCACGATGAGGACGTGGCGGCCCTCGAAGGAGGTGTCCGGGTCGTACAGGAGTCGGACGTTCCCGGACGACACCGTGTCATCCCCGTAGCTGGAGGCCACGAGGAAATCCACCTGCAGCGGAAGCTGGATCGTCCGCACGAGGTCCGCGAGAAATATAAACGACCCCTTGAGGAGTCCCAACACCAGGAGCTTTTCTCCCGGCGGGTAATGCTCGGTGATGGCGTCACCCATGGCACGTGTCCGGGCGGCCAGTTCCTCCTCGGAAAAGACCACGCGGCCGAAGGTCTCGGCGCCCAGCCGGCGTGCCACGCCCTCAGGCGAAGTTACTCGCATCGACAACTCCGATCGTCCAGGTTCGGGGGCTGGAGCCGGGGGCGGGAACGCGCGTCCGCCAGACCCCGGGGATCCAGATCACCCATCCGTTTGCGTCCACGAGCAGCGGCAGATGGTCCCTCGTGTCTCGGGAGACCCTCGCCTCGCCCAGAAGTTTCTTCAGCTTTCTGAGCCGGGGGGGACCGCCTTCCGGTCCGGGCCCCAGGTGGAGCCGCGCCCGGTCTCCCGGTCGGCGGCCCCGGAACTCGAGCGGTCCCTCGGTGAGCGAAGCCGGGAACGTCGTCCGGTGCTCCCCCGGCGGCGGCGGATCGGGGTCGCCCTCCTCCACCTGCCACCGGACGCGGACCGGGCGACCCGCCGCCGGGGTGAAGGTGGCGTCCCCGCGGCGGCCCTCGAGACGGACCGACAGGACAGGTACCGTGCCGGACCGGACGGAGGTCCCCGCGCCTTCCGCGGCGTGCTGTTCCAGCCCCCCTCCGGGCGCCGGTACCGGCGGGGCAGCCCCGAACTCCAGGACCAGCGCGTCGAAATCGCGAACCAGCCGCAGCCCCGGGCCGGGGGTGACCGCCTTCCCGCTGGTGGCCGTGGCACAGAAATCGAGGGCGAGGGCGAGCCCCCGTCGGCCGAGTCTTCCGCCCCCCTCCCGCACCAGGCTCCGCAGGAGTTCGGCACGCAGCGCCTCGCGGTACCGAAGGAAACGATTTCGGGCAAAGGAGATGCGGCCCCGGTCCCGAACCGTCACCAGGTGCTCGATGGCCGGACCCAGCACCCGCTCCAGTGCGCGCTCGCGACCGCGGGCCGCCTCTCCCAGCGCCAGGAGGTCGCTGCGGAAACCCGGGGCCCCGGCCTCGAGTCGCGGGAGCAGGTGATGTCGGATGCGGTTGCGGCGGTAGCGAAGGTCCCGGTTCGTGGGATCCTCTCGCGGCCTCAGCTTCGCCGCCCGAGCCCATGCCTCCACCTGGTGCCCCGGCACGCCCAGCAGGGGACGGACCAGGAGAACGGAGACCGAACTCCGCGCCAGCGGGCGCCACGTCGGGATCCCCGCGAGCCCCCGCGGGCCGGTTCCGCGCAGGATCCGGAAGAGAATCGTTTCGGCCTGGTCGTCGGCGTGGTGGGCCACCAGGATCCGGCGGGCCCCGCACGCCTGCGCCTCTTCGCGGAGGACCCGGTACCGCATGGCGCGGGCCCCGGCCTCCGAGGTGGGGGCGGGGTCGAGGCGAACGACGCGGAGGGGAACCCGCCAGGCACGGCAGAGCCCGGCGAGCCACCGGGCGTCGGCCTCGCTCCCCCTGCGCATCCCGTGATCCACGTGCACGGCCATGATCCCCGACGGGGTCTCCGCATGGAACCGCAGGATGTGGAGGAGCACGAGGGAATCGCGCCCCCCGGAGAGGGCGACGAGCAGGGGGGCTTCCCCCTCCCGCGAGCCGCCCGCCCGGGCGCCCAGCGGGCCGATCTCCGGTTCACGGACCGCCGCCAGCACTCTCCGGACCTCGGTCACCGGGCCCTCGGTGACCTCCGCGTTCACCGGGCCCCCGGGGGAAGCGGGCGTCCGGTTTCCTGCCGGAGGACCCGGGCCAGGAGGTCCGGCCGGTCCGTCTGGATCCCGTCCGCTCCCCACCTGAGCAGGGTTCGCATTGTCTCCGGGTCATCCACCGTCCAGACGTGGACCGGAAGGTTGCGTCGGTGAGCCTCGCGAATGAAGCGCTCCGTGGTGACCTGTCGCCCCTTCCACCGCCAGGGGACCTGCAGGGCATCGGTCCGGGGGGTGTAGGGCCCGCCAAGGGGAAGCTTGTGGGACAGGTAGAACTTCGTGATCTGGCGCCGCGAGGCGGAGACGGGTCCCCGGTACCCCA
>REBP01000042.1 GCA_007692665.1 Gemmatimonadales bacterium
GGTTCCTTTGACGGCTACGACCTGTCCGAGCCCACGCTCCTGGCCGAGGTGGCCGAGGCGGCGGTCGAACTGGTCCTGGTTTCCAACATCGACGGCGCGGCGGTCCCGGGAAAGACCCGGAACCTCTCCGAGCGGGAGGCGAACCGCGCCACCGAACGATTCGTGCGTTCCTACCCCGCAACCTTCCGCGGGCTCCTCTGGGGACGGCCGGACCGGGGCGACGCGTCGGACCTCGAGCCCTTCGCCTCCCTGCGCCTGGATGCCTCCCCCCCGCAGACCGCCGCCGCCGGCGCCCCGGCCACCGCTGCGGGGTGGACCCGGCGCCTCTTCGTCGGCCTCAAGCTCCACCCCGAGATGAACGCCGTTTTCGCCGACGCCCCGGCCATGGACCCCTACCTGCGCTTCGCCGCCCGCCACGGCTACCCGGTGGTGGCCCACTGCGACGGACAGGTGGACGAGGCGTCCGCCCCCCGTCTGCTGGCCCTGGCCCGGCGTCACCCCGACGTGCCCGTCGTCCTCTACCATACCGGGTTCCAGGGGCCGCACGAACCTGCCATTGCCGCCGCCGAGGCCGCCCTGGGCCTGGCCGGCGACGGCCCCCCGGCAGACGTCTGGCTCGAGACCGCCCAGCTCCCCCCCGCCGCCGCCCTGGAGGCGGTGGAACGCGTGGGCGCCGGAAGGGTCCTCTTCGGCACCGACGCCACCTTCTTCGGAAGGGGCCACTACGCTCGCTACCGCCCCCTCCTGGAGGCACTCGCCGCGGCGCTGTCCCCGGCCGACCTGGCCCGGGTGACGCACGAGAACGCTCGCGCCCTCTTCCGACTCGAGGATGCGCTCCCCCCCGTCCCCGACCTTCGCCCAACGCCATGACCGAGTTTCCGCCCCCCTCGGGCCCCGACGACATCCCCGAACCCGCCCCCCAGGCCGCTCCCCGCAGCGCTCCAGGAGCCGCGCCCGCCGGGGCCCTCGGACCCAACGCCCTCGAGGCCGCCGCCCCGCGCCCCCCCCTCACCCCCGACGCGCTGGGCGACGATCCCGTGGCCGCCGCCCTCGCCTGGGTGGCCGAGGCCGCGGAGCAGTCCGGCATGCGCTATCCGAACGCCGTGACGCTGGCCACGGTGGACGCCGAGGGCCGCCCCGACGCCCGCATCGTGCTGCTCAAGGGCGGAGACGAGCGCGGGTTCCTCTTCTTCACGAACTACCGCTCGGCCAAGGCCCGGGTGCTCGAGGCATCTCCGAACGCCGCCCTCGTGTTCTACTGGGATGCGATGGGGCGGCAGGTGCGGGTGCGCGGACGCACCGAGCGGCTCCCCGCCGACGAGTCCGACGCCTACTTCGAGTCGCGTCCCCGGGGGAGCCGCGTCGGGGCCTGGGCGTCGGAGCAGAGCATGCCCATCGGCGACCGGGACGCCCTCGAGGCCCGCTACCACGAGGTGGAGGCCGAATTTGCCGACACCGAGGTGCCGCGGCCCGCGCACTGGGGCGGCTACCTGCTGCGGCCCGTCGACGTCGAGTTCTGGAGCGAGGGTACCTGGCGCCTCCACGACCGGATCCGGTTTCGCCGAAGCACCCCCGGCGACGACTGGATCACCGAGCGGCTCCAGCCCTGACGGCAAGGGTGGGCTATGACTCCGTCGGCGGCCGGGGCACGGTGACCGCCGACAGGTCGCCGGTGATCTCGCCGTCGGGGCCCAGGGCGGGGTAGGGGAGGCCCAGCTCCCGGTAGCGGTGGGCGAGGCGCGGGTAGGCCCACTCGAAGAGGAGTTCGGTGAACCGCGGCTCGGGGATGCGCGGCGGGTCGCCCCGGTACATGCCGGCGGCCTCGCGCTGGCGCTGCGCCTCGTACAGGAGGAGCGACGTCGCCACCGACACGTTCAGCGACCGTACCATCCCCACCATGGGGATCGCCGCCGTGACGTCGGCCAGCGCCAGCGCCTCGTCGCTCACGCCGAAGAGTTCCGCCCCCATGAGGAGGGCGGTGGGGCGCACGAAGTCCACGGCGCGAAAGTCCACGGACCGCGCGTCGGGGTGGGCGGCGACCACCTGCATGCCGCGCTCCTGGAGCATGCGGATCACGCCCGAGGCCCGTTCGTGCCGGTGCACCTTCATCCACTTCGCCGACCCTGCCGAGGTCTCGTCCGAAAGCGTGAAGCCCTGGAGCGGGGGCACGGCGTGGGCCTCGAGCACGCCCACGGCGTCGCAGTTCCGCAGGATCGCCGAGAAATTGTGCTCCTTGTTGACCCTTTCCATGACCACGGTCAGGTCCGGCTGCCGCCGGGCCAGGACGCGTCGGAGCCGGTGGAAACGCTGAGGCTGAATCATCGGAACTCGAAGTCTGGGGCAGGGTCCTTGAGTCTCCCGGGCGACGCCGGGATCCCCGGACCGGGAGGACTCATGTCCGTTGCCAAGGTAACCGGGATCACGGCCGAATCCACGAACGCCCTGGAGGACGTGATCCCGCTCGGTCTCATCCACCTGCGCCGTCCCACGGGACCCGAATGTATCGACGCTGCCTCTTCTGCACCGCCGACCTCGGCGAGAACGAGGTCATCGAGCCGTTCCCCGTGGGGCGGCGCCTCGCGTTCGACCCGGTGCGGGGCCGCCTCTGGGTGATCTGCCGGCAGTGCGAGCGCTGGAACCTGTCGCCCATCGAGGAGCGGTGGGAGGCGGTGGAGGAGGCGGAGCGCATCTACCGCGAGACCCCGCTCCGGGTGGCGACGGAGCAGGTGGGTCTCGCCCGCCACCGGGAGGGGCTGGACCTGGTCCGCATCGGCGCCCCCCTTCGGCCCGAGTTCGCCGCCTGGCGCTACGGCGACCAGTTCGGACGGCGTCGGAAGCGGTACCTCCGGAACGGCGTCATCGGCGTGGGCGTGGTGGGGGGACTCGCCGTCGGGTCTGCCGCCGTCATCGGGAGCCTGGTGGGGCTGAACATGGCCATCCAGCTCTTCAACGTCGGAACCGTGATCTGGCAGCGAAAGGGCGCGACGTACACCACCCGCATTCCCCGCGACGGCGCGGAGCCGCTCCTCCTGACCACCGACCAGGTCCTGGGATCCACCCTCCGCCCCGGGGCCGGCGCGGACCGGGGCCCGGATCCCGTCGACCCGACGGCCTCCTGGCACCTGGACGTCCACCACAGCGAGGGGAGGGCGATCCTCACCGGTCCGGACGCCGTCCGCGCGCTCCGGGTCATGATGCCGCGGGTGAACCGGGCCGGAGCCTCGGCGGTGAACGTCCGGGATGCCGTGCGGGAACTCGAGGAGGTGGGAGGGCCCGAAGCGTACTTCGCCCAGTCGGAGTACCGGGCCCGGAAGCGGGGATGGGGGTACATGGGACTCTCCGGCCAGCCCGCGCCCATCCGGCTCGCCCTGGAGATGGCGGCCCACGAGGACTCGGAGCGCGAGGCGCTGGAGGGCGAGCTGAGCTGGCTCGAAACGGCGTGGCGGGAGGCGGAGGAGATCGCCGCCATTGCCGATGACCTTACCCTTCCCGCGAAGGTCCGGCACCACTTCGACGAGCTGAAGGCCCGCCACGCCCGCCACCGGCCCAGCCCCGACTGAGACGCACCATGGTCGACATCTTCGACGACGAGGACGCGGGCGAGGATCTCCCCGACAGCTCCGCCCAGGTCTGGTGCCCCTACTGCGGCGCCGAGGTGGAACTCCTGCTCGACCCCGGCGGGGGCCCGGTGCAGGAATACGTGGAGGACTGCGAGGTCTGCTGCCGCCCCTGGCACCTCACCGTGCGATGGGACGCCGCCGGAGGCGCATGGGTGGAGGCTCGCTCGGAGGAGGAGTGAGACCCCCGGTGGGACGGGGAGACCCGGACCGGAGGCTTCCGTCCGGCGCCCCGCCGGGCCATGTTTCCGGAAACCGGGCGAGGCGCGGCCGGGATCCAGGCTCCACCGCCGGCGGGTCTCCACTCCCGTGCAACCGGCCACCCGCAACCCGCGCCCCGCAGTCCTTCCGTCTTCCGCGGCCCTCGCCGCCCAACCCAGAGGTGATCCCGCGATGACGCGTCCCGCCCCGGCCCGCCCGGGCCCCGTTCACCGCCGCGCCCTTCGCCCTGCGTTCCGCCGTGGCCACCCCCTCCCGGGTCCCGCGGCCACGCCTCCCGGGCACGCCGGCACGCCCCCGCGAGGTCCAGCCCACCGGACCGGCATGCTGCTCATCGCCGCCCTGGGCCTCGCCGCCTGCGACTCCGCGGACCGTGCCCATTCGCATCCCGACGCGGCACCGACACCTGGAGAGGGAGCACCGGCGGCGCAGACCGGGGACCACGTGCCCGGCCTCCACTCGCTCATGATGGAGCTTCAGCACCGCCACGCCACCCTCTGGTTCGCGGGCGACGCGGAAAACTGGCCGCTGGCAGACTACTTCCTGCATGAACTGGAGGAGCTCCTGGAGGACATCGAGACCCTCCACCCCACCTACGACGGGGTTCCGGTGGCCGAACTCCTCACCGAGATGACCCTTCCCGCCGTGCACCGCCTGGAGGCCGCCGTGGACGCCGCCGACCGCGCGGGTTTCGGGATCGCCTACGACGAGCTCACGACGGCGTGCAATGCCTGCCACATCGCGAGCGATCGCGGGGCCATCGTCATGCAGCGGCCCACCTCGCCGCCCCTGACGAACCTGCGCTACATTCCGGGGTCCGGAAACCGTGACCCGTGAACTGTGACCCCTCGACCTGCAAGGTTTTCATGATGTCCCTGCTTCCGCTGATGCGACGTCTCGCACCTCCCGCCGGCACACCGGTTCTCGCGGCTGCGCTCGTGTGTGTCTCTGCCGCAGCGGGGTGCGGGGGCGCCGACGACCGGGACGGGGCGGAGCGCCTCGACCGCGACATCCGCGCCGCCGCCGGCGTGACCTCGCAGGCGCTGTCGTACGACGACATCCTCCCGGACCTCGAGGTCACCGGCCCGCGCCTTCTTCCGGGGCTGGACCGGGCGGGGCTGCCGGATGCCGGCCCGCCCTGGGGCCTCGAGCGTGCCACCGAGGCCCGGAAGGCGGTCTTCATGTCGGCGCTGACGGCCGTGTGCACCCCGGCTCCCCCGCCCGAGACCGAGGCGGCCCTCGATGCCCGCGATGACGCCGCCGCCACCCGAGGCGAGGACCCGGGGCAGCTCTCGGACCAGGACCCCTCCACCCGGATCGGCTCCGGCGTGGGCGACCCCCTCCGCGCCGCGTACCCGGGGAGGACGACGCTGAACACGCTCTCGGACCCCGCGCCCTTCGAGGGCGCCGTGCTCCGCATGGTGCTGGACGACTGTGACGGCGACCGCCTCCCCATCCCCTTTCTCGTGGGCGACGACGCCTCGCGGACCTGGATCCTCCAGTTCCAGGAGGAGGGCCTGCGCCTGGCCCACGACCACCGGGAGCCCGACGGCTCCCCGTCGGAGGCGAACCTCTACGGCGGCGTGGCCCATGTGCCTGCGGGCGAGGCAGGCGGGCCGGGCGGGCCGGGCGGGATGGGTGGGACGGGCGGCGGCGCGGTCGACGCGGCCGGAACGAGCGGATCCGGCGAGACGATCCTCTACTTTCCCGCCGATGAACGGACGCTGGAAGACCGCGCCGGCCGGGTTGCCAACGTGTGGGCCTTGGCCCTCGACAGCGAGCGGGAGCGGTTCTTCTACCGGCTCTACCTGAACGGCGAACTCCGGCTCGAGGCGGCGTTCGATCTCACCGTGACCGTGGCGGTGGAAGCGCCGGGCTGAGGGCTCAGCCCCGTGGAAGCGACCCGGCCGAGCGCGCGGATCCCCGGATGGCCACGAACTCGCGGAACCCCACCTTCAGCGTGAAGGCCCGCGTGACCCGGAAGGGTTCGAGGACGCGTTCGACCTCGGCCGGGTGGAGCCGGGGATGGGGGGGCCTGGGCAGGTCGGTGACTTCGTAGCGCAGGCGTCCCGACCCCAGCGGGGCGAACCGGAAGAGCGCCGGGAGCGGCGCCTCCGAAGCCGCCACGAGGAGGTGCAGTCGTGCCTTCGGCCCCACCACCCCCGCAAGATGCGCCACCAGCGCCGGCTGCTGTGCCGGCGGCAGGCGGTCCAGGATGTCCCACGCCAGCACCGCGTCGTAAGGGTGGTCCGGCTGGGCGGGGATGTCCGCCACCGCCTGGGCCCAGGCTTCGGCTGCCCCTCCGGGGCCGGCCCGGACGCCGGTTTCGAGGAGGTCGACGAAGCGCATCCGCCGGGCCACCGGGGCATACAGGTCGAGCTTCGCCCCCGACGCCCGGCCCAGGTCCAGCACCGAGTGGCCGCCCCCGGCGCCGAGCCCCTCGAGGAGGGCCGTGACACCGGGGGCCGCACCCTCGAGGAAGGGCGCCCCTTCCCCGGCCGGGGGGTTGCCTGGGTCGGTGCCCTCGGTGGGTCGGGCCGAATGGGCCGGGTCGGCGGGGGGCGGGGCGAGCCCTCTGCGCCGAAGCCAGTTCATCGGGGCGGCGCCGCGCGGCCCTACCGGGCCACCTGGGGACGCGGCGCGCCGCTGCCCTTGCCCTTCTCGAGGCGTCCGCCGGTTTCGCCGCCGCTCTCGCCTCCAGTCTCGCCCCCGCTCTCGCCGCCGCTCTCGCCCCTGCTCTCGCCCCTGCTCTCGCCCCTGCTCTCGCCACGGGACGCGCCCTTGCCGCGGGCGGTCGCGTCACCCGATCCGGCCGCGGGGTCGGAGCCGGAGCCCGGCCCGGACGTGTCGCCCGCGGCGCCCGAACCCTCGCTCCCGCGACCGCCTGACCGGGCATCGCCTCCGGCGCGCTTCGTCGCATCACCCTTGCGGTTCCCGGCATCGCTGCCGGACGAGGTTCCGCCCATGCCCCCCTCGGGCTCGCCCATGTCCACGCCGCCCCGGAAATTCGCCCCGTCCTCGAGGATGACCCGGGGTGCGGCGATGTCGCCCTGGACGCGGGCGGTGCTGCGCAGGATGACCTGCTCGGTGGCCGTCAGGTTCCCCTGGACGCTTCCTTCGACCGTGACGATGCGGGCCCGGATGCTGGCCTTCACATCGCCCTCGGGGCCCACGGTGACGGCGTGCTGCTCGAGCTCGACCGATCCCTCCACGTGCCCCTGGATGAGGAGGTCCTCGTCACCCGTGACGTCGCCCCGGATCGTGATGGATCGACCGATGGCGGCGCGGTTCCCGGACGCCGTGCCCCCGGCTTCGGCCCCGGGGCGGGAAGCGGAGTGCGGGCGCAGAATCGAGGGGTCGGTGCGCTGCTGGGGTGCTGCTTCGGGCTCTGGATCCTTCTTCCACATGGCCTGGCTCCCTTGTTTTCGACATGTACGCGGCGACCGACGTCCCGATTCGCGGATGCGCGGATGGGGAGGTGCGCCGAGGACAGGGGCCGCACGGGGTGCGGCACGTACAGGGACGGATCCAGCGCAGACTTGCCGGCAGAAGGATCCAGCGAGGACAGGGGGAGACACCCTTGATCGTTTCTGAATCTCCCACCGAGGGAGCGGTCCGTCAAACCCCCGGACAGGTTGCCGTCGGTCCGAGACACCTCCCGCCCGAGACGCCCTGCGGCCGGGGCGTCCAGCGGCCGGGACACCCTGCGACCCCCCCGGCCATGGATCCGCCCCGACCGCGTCACGAGGATCGAGGGGTCCGCCCCCGTCTACCTGAGGCGCTTCCCCGACCCGGCCCCCGGACCCACCATGCCCCAGCCACCGCCCCGCACGATCCCCGAGCTCCGTTGGGACCGGGGCGGGCGGCTCGTGCTGCGGTTCGGTCGGCGCCCCTACGAAGCCGACCTGGTCTGGCTTCGCCGCATCCCCGGCCTGGAGCGGCGCCGGGAAGCCGGGGGGTGGGTCGTCCCCTCCGACCCGGTCACCCTCCGGACCCTCGCCGCGTGTTTTCCCGGGGTGATCGTACCCACCCCGCCGGAGCCCCGCGCGCCGGTGCTGCCCTCCATGCCCGCGCCGACCCTGCCCGCGCCATCTCTTCCCGCGCCGGCTCTCCCCGCGCCGGCTCTCCCCGCGCCCGCATCCCCGCCGCCCCCCTGGAGCGCACTTCTCGACCGGGCGCGACGCGAACTCCTTCTGGGTGGCTATGCGCCCAAGACCCGGAAGGTGTACCTCGGCCACATCCGGCGCTTCCTGGAGTGGGTCCACGAGACCCCGGGTGACCCGGGGGCCCGCCCCGGGCAGGCCGGGCGGGGTGCACCTGTCGTCGATGGCGAGGCCGCGAGGGCGTGGATCCTCCACCGCGTCGAACACGATGACATTTCCAGGTCGAGCCACGCCCAGATCGTCAGCGCCCTCAAGGTGCTCCTCGTCCGCGTCCTCGGGAAGCGGGAACAGGCGACAAGAGTGCCCCTGCCCCGGAAGGAGCGGTCCCTTCCGAAGGTGCTCAGCCGACAGGAGATGAGGCGCCTCCTGGATGCAACGCGGGGAGCCAAGTCGCAGGCGGTGATCATGCTGCTCTACGCGAGCGGCCTCAGGGTCAGCGAGCTGGTCCGGCTGCGCGCCGACGACCTGGAGGTCGACCGCGGCCTCGTGCGGGTGCGGAAGGGGAAGGGGGCGAAGGATCGCTACACGCTGCTGTCGGACCGGGCGATGGCGGCCGTCGAGCGCTACCGGACCGCGCATCGCCCCGTGACCTGGCTCTTTCCGTCGGTCCCCGACCCCACGCGACCCATGACGACGCGCACGGCCCAGGCCATCGTCAAGCGGGCAGCGCTCCGGGCCGGGATCACGCGACCCGTGACGCCCCACATCCTCCGGCATTCGTTCGCGACGCACCTCCTCGAGGCGGGCACGGACATCCGGTACATCCAGGAGCTTCTGGGCCATGCCTCGACCCGCACCACCCAGGTCTACACCCACGTGAGCCGGCGGGACCTCGCCCGGATCCGAAGTCCCCTGGATGACGTCAGGTTCGATGGGGATGAGGAGTCCTAGCCGGCGCTGGTGATCTGCGG
>REBP01000147.1 GCA_007692665.1 Gemmatimonadales bacterium
CGGTGCCCTTGGCCTGCGTCGAGCGGTTGCCGGTGACCTTCCCCGCCGTCTTCTGAAGCTTGCCCTGCACTTCCTTCACGGCGCCCTTCAGTTCGTGCTCGGCGCCCTTGTTCCTCAGTTTCTTGTCCTTGTCGGCCATTCTGATACCCTCATGTCGCGGGGTGGTCGTGACCGACGAAGTCGGCCTGACGGATACCAGGTGCACGTTTCGAGCCGTGTGGGGGACGCCAGCCAGGGCGGTGAACAGGAAAAGCCCCCCCGGCGCAGGCGCCGGAGGGGCTTGAGGGGATCCCGGGTCAGTCCGCCGATTTCCGGGCGGCCTTGCCGGCCTCCTTCTGCACCTTGCCCTCGACTTCCTTCACGGTGCCCTTGGCCTGCGTCGAGCGGTTGCCAGTGACCTTGCCCGCGGTCTTCTGGACCTTGCCCTTCACTTCCTTCCCGGCGCCCTTCACCTCGTGTTCGGCGCCCTTCTTCTTCAGTTCCTTGTTCGCGTCCTTGTTCGGGTTCCGGTTCTTGTCGGCCATGCTGGTATCCTCCACTCGGGTGCGTGATTGTGAGCGCCGCAGGCGGCGTGAGGGAGACCAGATGCATCTTTCACGCCGAGAGGGGCACGGCTGCACCGACCGGGCCGAGCACGGAGTCGGCAGGGCCACGGCCGCTGGAGCGGCGACCCTACGCGGGCGAAAGGCTCCGTACATGGAGAATCTCCGACCCTTCGAGAGCCCGGACTTCTCCCGGCTCAAGCGTCGCTACACCCAGAGTCGCACCACCGGCGTCGACAAACTCCACCTCCAGGGCGCCGTTGGGATAGGTCGCGATCGCCACCCCGACGTCTCCCGCTTCGACGCCAACCTCGGGCAGATCTCGGCGGAGAACCACCAGGTCATGCTCCTTGATCATCCTTGACCTCCTTCCGCGGACGCGGGATAGGCGGTGACCAGTCGAGGTGCACCGGCCTCGACTTCCACAATCCAGACAGTGCGAACGCGTGCTTCGGCCACGAAGCGCTCCATCCAACACATATTTCGTACCATACTGCGTGGAAACCTGATCCACCACGTCTCCTTCGACTGCAAGCTCCCGCAAGACCTCTGCAAGCACTTCCGGTTCGTCCCGAGAAAAGCCGAGAGACGAGAAGTATGCTGCCTTCATCCGGCCGATAGGGTGGCTGGCGGAAAGGAGATAGTCTCGGACCTTCGCGAACTCGACGTGAGCCTGGAGCGCCCCCGGCAGCTTCACGGCTTGATCGCCGCGAGGATCACTCCCCTGCGGACTAAGGGTCCCCCCATCATGACCGCTGGATCGGAAACAATCAGCTCTCGCCGCATCCTGACCTCCGTGGTTCTCCGGCCGAGGCGAATCCGCTGGTGCCTCGACGGAGTTCTACCCCAAACCCGGTAACATCCCTCCCTCGACACGACAACATACTCTCTCCGGCCCAGCCAGGCCTCGCGGGGAGCGGGCGGGTTCGCCCAGACCTTTCCCCATGGAATCGAGCGGGCGCGCGTTCCGTCCGCAAGTGGAACACCGACGGGGACGGCCGGTGATCTCCGGAGGCGAGATCCCCTCGAAGAGGTGGCCGAGCAGGGTGCCGCCCCTGGGGATGGCCATCCCGGCATCGTCGTTTTCGAGGAGTGCCTCCGCCGTGACGCCGAGCCGTGGGACAGGGGCTTCGGTAGACGCTGAATCTCCGAGCCCTCGAGCGCAGCGACATTCCCCGTCCCCAACGCAGCGGGGTATAATGCTGAAGCAGGTACGTTCACCAGGGAGGATCAGCCATGTCGAACGAAGAGCTGGAAGCGGCGGTCATGAGTCTGAGGGTCGACGAGAGGGCCAGCCTCGCCCACAAGATCCTCGCCAGCCTTGACGATGAGCCAACCGAAGCCACCGAGGAGGCGTGGATCCACGAGGCAGACCGGCGTGCCGATCAGGTCACGAAGGGCGAGGTGGAACTCGTTCCCGGAGAGGAAGTCTTTCGGAAGGCTTTCGCGAGGCGACGGCAGAAGTGACCCTCCCGCCGTTTCATCCGGAGGCGGAGGAGGGGATGAGCGCCGAAGCGGACTGCTGCGACGACGCGGGTCACGGCACCTGCGTGCGACGGCGCGGTTTCTCCCTTGTCACGGACATCATCAACGCCATTCCCGGGGCTTTCGAGAGGCACCAGGAGGGACGTGCAGATGCCCGCGAGGGGAGGACCATCCCGCTCGAGGACCTGTAGTCGCACGAGCGACGGTCCACGATCTTCCTAAGTATGACAATTGTGCTATTTTAGGGTAGGCGCCCCACCCACATCCCCGCCCCCCACCGGAGTCCGCGCCATGGTCAGGAAGGTCACGTTGCGAAAGATGGGCGGGTCCGTGGGCGCCACGCTCCCGAAGGACATGGCGGACCGTCTCCACGTCGGGGCCGGCGACGAGCTGTTCGTGGTCGAGACCGATCAGGGCATCCTCCTCACCCCCTACGATCCCCAGTTCGAAAGGGAAATGGCCGCCTACGAGCGCACCGCGGCGAAGTACCGCAACGCCCTCCGCGAACTCGCCCAGTGAGCGAACCGGAGCCGACCTGGCTTTCCAGGGCGGCGGTGGCGGCGGCCCAGGCCGATCAGATTCGCACGCACGGGGGTCAGCCCGGGATCCGCGACGTGGGGCTCCTCGACTCCGCCCTGGCCCGCCCCCGGCATCGATGGAGTTTCGAGCACCCCGAACCGGGCTGTGATCTGGCGGACCTGGCAGCCTCCCTCGGCCTTGGCATCATCAGGAACCACCCCTTCCTCGATGGCAACAAGAGGGCGGGGCTCGTCGCCATGAACATGTTCCTGATCCTGAACGGACAGGAGCTCGACGCACCCGAGCCTGCCGTGGTGGATGTCATCGTGCGGGTCGCGGACGGGTCCCTCGACGAAGCCGGCCTCGGAGACTGGATCCGGTCGGTTCTGGTTCCCTTCGGTTCCTGATTGCCCAGTCGGAATCCCCGCTCTACCTTGGCTTCGTGCCGACCGAACCCCTGCGGAGCATGGCCATGAACCGCCCTCTTCTGTTCCTTGTCGCGGGTCTCTTTTTCACGACCGGGTGCGCCACCGCGCCGCGGGACTCGTCTCCGGCACCGCCTGATGCGGACCAGGACGCCCAGCCCAGCCCCCTCTTCGAGGACCCCTTTCCCTCCACCTATCGCGCCTTCCCATCCACCCCCACCCTGATCCGGGATGCCACGATCCTGACGGGCACGGGCGAGATCATCGAGGGGGGAGCCATCCTGCTCCGCGACGGGCGGATCGCGGAGGTGGGGCGGGACGTCGCGGCGCCCGCCGGCGCGACGATCATCGACGGCAGCGGGATGTGGGTGACCCCGGGGATCATCGACACGCACTCGCACCTCGGGGTCTATGCTTCCCCCGGCGTCGCCGCGAACGCCGACGGCAACGAGATGACCAACCCGAACACCGCCGAGGTGTGGGCGGAGCACTCGCTCTGGCCCCAGGATCCCGGCTTCGGACACGCGCTCGCGGGGGGGACGACCTCGCTCCAGATCCTCCCCGGATCGGCGAACCTCTTCGGCGGGCGGAGCGTCACGGTCAAGAACGTCCCGGCGCGCACCTACCAGGCCATGAAATTCCCGGGCGCGCCGCACGGGCTCAAGATGGCGTGCGGCGAGAATCCGAAGCGCGTGTACGGAGGGCAGGGGCGCTTCCCGATGACGGCGATGGGGAATGTGGCCGGCTACCGATCCGCGTGGATCGAGGCGGAGCGATACCGGGACAGGTGGACGAGGTGGCGTGACAACGGCGCGGACCCGGCCGACAGACCGGACCGGAACCTGCGCCTCGAAACGCTGGCGGCCGTGCTCGAGGGAGACATCCTGGTGCACAACCACTGCTACCGCGCCGACGAGATGGTGACGATGATCGACATCGCCCGCGAGTTCGGCTACACGATCACCTCCTTCCACCACGCGACCGAGGCCTACAAGATCCGCGACTACCTGGCCGAGCACGACATCTGCGCCAGCATGTGGGCCGACTGGTGGGGCTTCAAGCTCGAGGCCTACGACGCCATTCTCCAGAACGTGTCGCTCGTGCACGAGGCGGGCGCCTGCGCCATCGTGCACTCGGACGACGGGCACGGCATCCAGCGGCTGAACCAGGAGGCGGCCAAGGTGCTCGGGGCGTCGGCGGCGCACGGGCTTCACATCCCGAAGGAGGAGGCCATCGCCTGGATCACCCTCAACCCCGCAAGGTCGATGGGGATCGACGAAGAGACCGGCTCGCTCGAGGCCGGAAAGGCGGGGGACGTCGTCCTCTGGTCCGGCGATCCGTTCAGCGTCTACACCCGGGCCGAGAAGGTCTTCGTCGACGGTGCGCTCATGTACGACCGGAGCGCCCCCGATCCGCTTCTCTTCGGGGATTTCATGCTGGGGATCCTGCCCCCGGAGGTGGTTCGATGAGCGGCGCGCGCACGATTGTTTCGGTCCTGGCTGCCCTGGTGCTCTCGGCCGGAGTGTCCGCGCCTGCCCTCCAGGCTCAGGCGCAGGCGCAGGGGTTGATCCAGGCGCTGGCCCCGGCACAGGCCTCGACGCAGACCCCGGCACAGGCCCAGGCGCAGGCCATCATCATCACCAACGCCGAGATCCACACCATCTCCGGCGAGGTGATCCAGGGCGGGACGATCGTCGTCGAGGACGGCCGGATCACCGCCGTGGCTCCGGCTGGCACGGCGCCCCCCACGCCACCGAACGCCCGCACCATCGACGCCGGCGGGAGGATCGTGACCCCCGGCTTCCTCGAATCCTCCACGCAGCTGGGGATCGTCGCCATGGGCGCCGAGCCGGGCCCGGCGGATGCGACGGTCACGAACCCGCGCGTCACCGCATCCTTCAATGTCCTGGACGGATTCGACCCGAACGCCATGGCCATCCCGGTCACCCGCATCGAGGGGATCACGCGCGCGATCGTCCGGCCGAATCCCGGGGTCTCCCTCATCGCGGGGCAGGGGATCCTCGTCGACCTGCGCACCGGGGATGCGGTCGTGGAGCGGGTGCACGCCAACCCCGTCGGCATGTTCGCCGTGCTGGGGCAGGGGGGATCGGCGCGGGCCGGAGGCGCGCGGGGGGCGGCGACCCAGCAGCTGAGGGAGGCGCTCCAGGACGCGCGCGACCACGACCAGAACCGGTCGGCCTTCGAGGCGGGCAACCGACGCGACTACGCCTTCAGCCGGCTCGACCTGGAGGCGATGGCCCTGGTGCTTACGGGCGAGATCCCCCTCGTCGTACAGGTGCATCGCGCGAGTGACATCCGGGCGGCCCTCCGGATGAAGGAGGAGTTCGGCATCCGGCTCATCCTCTTCGGTGCGCTAGAGGGGTGGATGGTCGCCGACGAGATCCGGGACGCGGGGGTCCCCGTCGTCATCAACCCCATGCTGAACCTCCCCGGCATGGAGAGCCTCGGCGCGACGCTCGAGAACGCGGCCCGCCTCCACGAGGCGGGGGTAACGGTCGCGCTGTCGAGCTTCGACACCGACAACGCCCGAAACCTCAAGCAGGTGGCGGGGAACGCGGTGGCGAACGGCCTCCCCCACGATGCCGCGCTTCGGGCCGTGACCCTCACGCCGGCCGAGATCTGGGGCATCGAGGAGCGCTTCGGGAGCATCGAGGTCGGCAAGGAGGCGGACCTCGTGATCTGGTCGGGGGACCCCTTCGAGCTGGACACGCGTGCCGAGCACGTCATCATCGCGGGACGCGAGATTCCGCTCGAGAGCCGGCAGATCGACCTGTTCAACCGCTATCGGACTATCGGAGGCCCCGGAGGCCCCGGAGGCCCGCCGCGATGAGGCCGTGAGAGGGAAAAAGCCCCCCCGGCGCGGCGCCGGAGGGGCTTGATGGGGTCCCGGGTCAGTCCGCGGACTTCCGCGCGGTTTCGCCGGCCTTCTTCTGCACCTTGCCCTCGGCTTCCTTCGCCGCCCCCTTGGCCTGCTGCGAGCGGTCGTCGGTCGCCTTGCCCACGTTCTTCTGGGCCTTCCCCTTCATTTCCTTCCCGGTGCCCTTCACCTCGTGTTCGGCACCCTTCTTCTTCGTGTCCTTGTCCTTGTCCTTGTCCTTGTTCCTGTCCTGGTCAGCCATGCTGATATCCTCCGGTCGCGTGTGTGATTGGATTCGCCGCGAGCGGCGTAAAGGATACCAGATGCATTTTTCGCGCCGGGAGGGAGGACACCCCCGGGGTCGACACCGGGACCACGTCGCCTGGGCTGATGCTGCCCTTGACCAGCTGCGGCTCCGGACGAGAAACCCCGGAGGAAGAACCACTACCGCTACCAGTCGAAGATCAGCCGCATCCTCTCCCGGCTGTCCGAGGGCGGGTGGATCAGCGTGGGCGGCATCAGGCCGAGCTTCTTCAACGACTGCCTGCTGGCGGCGACGGCCCGGAGCCACGGGCACCTGATCGTCACCCACAACCGGGAGGACTTCAACCTCATCGCGCGGGTTGAACCGGGGGTGCGCACGGTGCGGCCGTTTGCGTGAACGAGGCTGAATCCGCTCCTGCCCGAGTCGGCTCAGGCGCCGCCCAGGCCGCCTACTCCTCCCGCGAGGCGGGGTCCGGCAGCCCCGATCGGAGTTTCCGGTCGAACTCCTGGACCTCCAGCAGCCGGGCGGAGATGGCCTCCTGCTCGACCAGGGACTGCTCGATCCGCTCAAGCCGCCGGTTCAGGGACTCCAGCTGAGCCGGGTCCCCGGCAACGGGGGCGTTGCTCCGGATGGCGTTGGCGATGTCCTTCACCAGGGGCCGGAGCGCGAACCGGATCACCAGTCCCCCCAGCGGAAGGCCGAAGAGGACGATGATGGCGGTAATGGCGATGAGGGCTTCGAACATTGGGGTCGTGGGCCTTCCTGTGAGGGGATGGGACGGGGTAAATCCACTACGGTCAGGGGTCCGGGTGCGTTTCCACCGCCCCGGGCGACGGGGGCAAGGCCTCCGCTGCGGTGTGGGCTACCAGGTCCAGCTCGTCGGCGCGCACATCGGGCACCTCCTCGCCGAAGCTCAGGTGGGGGTTCGCGGCCTTCACGGCGGGTGCCTCCGGCGATGGGGGGATGGCGGCGGTGCGTCGGCATCCGGTCCGGCATCCGGTGCGGCGCGCCGGTGCGGCGCGCCGGATGACAAACTCCGCACTCGTCGGGTCCCAGCGAGACGATGGCACGGAAAAGCGTCGTATGGGAGACGGGAGCCGGAAGCGTCCCTTCCAAAAACTCACGGTTGCGGGTTGGAGTGTCCATATGGAGACTTCGGCCGGAACCGTGTCCGCAAGGGCCGTTGTCTTGGGGGAAAAGCTCCCCTTCGGTGAGCCGGCCTCAGGGCTGGCGCCCGACCCGCTCCCGGATCCACGTGGCGACGGCGTCCAGGACCTCCGAAGCGATCACGGGATCGAGCCGGAAGTACTCGTCCGGGTTCCCCGTCTCCGCATCCTGGAACAGGTGATTGGCGCTCGGCAGCACGCGCACGGTCCAGTCCTCCGTGGGCGCCGCACGTAGGGCCGCCTCCAGGGGCGCCCGGTTCTGCTCCACGGTCACCTGGACGTCGAGCCCCCCGAGGAGGGCCAGCACCGGCACCCGGATCCGTGCCCAGTCCCGGGCAGGATCGTACGTCAGGAAGAACCGGGTCCAGTTCTTCATGCGGAGGAGTTCCTCGGCCATGATCTCCTCGGGGGTGCCGAGCAAGGCCCGCTGTTCCGGCGGCATCGCCTCGAGCTGCGCCGGGAGCATGGCCCGCATCGCCGCCTCGATGCCTTCCCACTCCTCGTTCAGCACCAGGTCGTACTCACGCCGTACCCCCGCCATCGCCGCCTCGAGATCCGGCCCGGAGAGACCCGAGTTCCGGAGGGCGTGCTCGCTCTGGGCGAGTACGAGGTCATGCCCCTTCACCGCGGGTCCGGCCAGGCTGACCACGAACGCCACGTCCGGATTCCGGGCTGCCACCATGGCCGCGATGCTGGCCCCCTCGCTCTGCCCGAGGAGCCCGACGCGTGCCGGCGCGATCCCCTCGCGGGACCGGAGGTACGACAGGGCGGCCTCCGCATCGTCCGCCAGGTCGGCGGTCGAGGCCGAGGCGTGGGAGCCGGTGGAGGCCCCGACGCCCCGTTCATCGTAGCGAAGGGAGGCGATCCCGGCCTCGGCCAGGCGTTCGGCGAGTACCCGGGAAGGTTGGTAGCCCGGCACGAAGCCCGCCGTCTCGCCCTCCCGGTCCTGAGGACCGCTCCCCGAGAGCAGGATCACGGCCGGAACCGGTCCGTTGCCCGGTGGGACTGTCAGGGTGCCAACGAGACGGACGTCACCGCTTGGAAACGAGACCTCGGTCTCGAACCCATCGGATGGGTGCCCCGAGGCCCCCGGCCCCGTCGCGCCCGCGCCCATGGCCCCGCCGCCGCCACCCGAGCCGCATCCACCCAGGGCGAAGGCGAGCGCACAGGTGGCGCGGAGTGTGTGCAGCTGTCGGTTCGTCGGCATGCTCGGTTCTCCCGGTTCGGAGCCTGGTCCAGGTGCCCTCACGCGACCGGATGGGAAGCACGTTCGGTGCCGCGCGTCGCGCCCTGTCCTCACGGCGAGAACCCACCCCCGCCGCCAGCAGGACCAGCCAGGATCACCCAACATGCAGCCTTGCCCCCAACCAACATATCCCCCCCCCCC
>REBP01000133.1 GCA_007692665.1 Gemmatimonadales bacterium
TGGACGAGGAGAATCGCGAGCCGGTGGAACTCCCCACGGTCCGCGCGCTGCGGGACGGTCGGGCGGTGGAGACGGGGGAACACCGACTTCTCATCGCGAGGGACGGCACCGAGCGATCCATCACCGGGAATGCCTCGCCTCTCGAGAACGCCCGGGGCGAAGTCGCCGGGGTCGTGCTGGACTTCCGGGACATCACGGCGCAGCGGGACGCGGAGCAGTCCCTGGAAAAAGCCGTCTCGTACGCTCGGGACATCATCTCGACCCTGCGGGAACCGTTCCTGGTGCTCGGGAGCGAGCTTCGGGTCAACACGGCGAACCGGGCGTTCTACAGGACGTTCGAGGTGTCGCCCGAGGATACCGAGGACACCCCCCTGTTCGACCTGGGGGACGGACAGTGGGACATTCCCGAGCTGCGAAAGCTGCTCGAGGAAGTCGTCGAACGCAACGAGCTGATCGAGGACTACGAGGTCGACCACACGTTTCCGAACCTCGGGCGCAGGATCATGCTGCTCAACGCCCGGCCCTTTCCTCCCGAATCGAGCACCCCGGATTCGATCCTTCTGGCCATTCAGGACGTCACGCCGCAGCGGGAGTCCGCCCTGCGCGAGCGCGCCGACGAACTGGCGGAGATCGATCGAAGGAAGAACCAGTTCCTGGCGACCCTGGCCCACGAGCTCCGCAATCCCCTCGCACCGATCCGAAGCGGTCTGGAGGTCATCCGGCTGAGCGGCTCGGGCGGCGAAGTGGTTCGAAGGACGTCCGAGATGATGGAACGGCAGGTGGGCCAGATGAGCCGCCTGGTAGATGACCTGCTCGACATCAGCCGGATCAACCGGGGCGAGATCGAACTCCGGAAGGAGCGCATCGACCTGGCCTCCTCCCTGCGCCACGCCGTCGAGGCGGTCCGCTCCTACTGCGAGGAAGTGGACCTGACGTTGACCGTGACCTTTCCGTCGCAGCCGGTGCACGTGAATGCCGACCCGGTCCGGCTGGAACAGGTGGTGGGGAACCTCCTGACCAACGCCTGCAAGTTCACCGAAAAGGGGGGCCACGTTTCCCTGGCCGTCGAGGCCGACGAGGGCTTTGCGGTCATCCGCGTGCGGGACACCGGGATCGGCATCGCCCCGGACCAGCTTCCCCGGATCTTCGACCTGTTCATGCGGGCCGATGCCCGGCTGGACCGTCAGGAAAAGGGGCTCGGCATCGGGCTGGCACTGGTCAAGCACCTGGTGGAGAAGCACGGGGGCACGGTGGGGGTCCGGAGCGCCGGGGTCGGCGAGGGGGCCGAATTCATCGTGCGACTCCCGGTCTCCAGCGCGCCGGACAGGTCCTCGCGGACCCCGAGTTCGTCGGGGTCGAGCAGCACGGAGCCGACCCCGGCCGCGTCGGGCCGCATTCTCGTGATCGACGACAACCGGGATGCGGCGCGGTCGCTCGCCCTGCTGCTGGGCTTCGCCGGCTACGAGACCCACACCGCCTTCGACGGCAGCACGGCGATCGCGATGGTTCCGAGGATCCGGCCGGATGCGATCCTCCTCGACATCGGCATGCCGGACATGGACGGCTACGAGGTATGCCGCCGCATCCGGCAGGAAGCGGGGGGGGAGAAGATCGTCGTCATCGCGGTGTCCGGATGGGGCCACGACGAGGCGCGGGACGAGGCGGACGCCGCCGGCTTCGATGGCCACCTGGTCAAGCCCGTGGAGTTCTCGGACCTCACGAAACTCCTCTCCGGGATCCTGCCTCCCGGGGTCTGAGGTCGACCGGGGTCCCGGGTCCTGCTGGCAGAAAGACCTTGAACAGGGTTCCGCGTTCGGGCTCGCTGTGGACCCGGACGTCGCCGCCCCCCTGCTTCACGATGCCGTACACGGTCGCGAGGTCACGGCCCGTGCCCCGGCCCGGCTCCCCGGCCCGGGTCTCGGCGGTCAACGCCCGGCCGGTGTCCGCCACGCTGAGAACGGCGTGCGGCCCCGGTCTCGTGCCGGGGTGCTCCGCCGCGTACGCCGCATCCAGCTCCACGTTTTCGGTCCTGATCGTGAGCTTCCCACCCTGCGGCATGGCATCCCCTGCGTTTACGACGAGGTTCATGAGAACCTGTTCGATCTGGCCCGGTTCGAATTCCACAGGGTGGAGGTCGGACGACAGCCGGAAGGCGAGTTCGATGTGGTCACCGACGACCCGCTCCAGGACCCCCCGCATCACGCGGACGGAATCGTTCATGTCCATGATTCCCGGCTTCGTGACCTGCGTTCCGTTGAACGCCAGCAGCTGACGGGTCAGCTCGGCGGCCCGGTCACCTGCGGTGTCGATTTCGACCAGATACCGGAAGCCGGGCGAATCCCGGGGAACGGAACCCCGGAGCATCTGGGCCGAAGCGATGATCACCGTGAGCAGGTTGTTGAAGTCGTGGGCGATGCCGCTGGCCAGCCGGCCCACGGCTTCGCGTTTCCTGGACTGAAGGAGCTCCTGCTCGGCCCTCCGGAGCTCTTCCGTTCGTGCCGCCACGAGGCGCTTCAGGTCCCGGTTCAGGACTTTCAGGGCCTTCTCGGCTGCGGTCCGCCTGGTGTTCTCCCGGATGAGCCCCACGGCGAGCCCGGATGCGACCAGCCCCAGCAGGAGGCCGGCCCCACCGAGCTGGAGCGCCAGCGTCCGGGTGGGGGTGGGGACGACCGCCGCCTCCACCGCCACCACGGGCTCGCCGGGCGCCCGTGGGGAGGGCGACTGGGCGAACACGGCCAGGCCCAGGATGGGGAGCACCCCCAGCAGCACCAGGAGCAGAAACGGACGGAGTCGGGGTCGGACGGGTTCGGGGCCGCCGCTCGAAAGGCCCTTCATTTGCCGTCCTCAGGGTGGACCGGAGGGCACCAGGTGCAGGAACTCACATCCGCGCTCCTGCCGGGGGGGGTTGGGTTTCAGGGGGCCCGAGGCCTGCTTGCCCCTGCACGGGACAAATTGTCGCTTCGTCAGCCTTTTGTCAAACCCAACCGCTCATTGGGCCATCTTGAACGCTTTGATTGAACCTCGGTCCCGGACCCGGTGTCGGTGCAGGCGGTTGGCTGCTCACGGCTCCCCCGCCCTCTGCCGGATCCTGATCGCGATGAACTCCGCCGGCCTCAGCGGGGCGAATCCGACCTCGATGTTGACGATGCCCCGGTCGCGATCCTGCGAGGTGGTGGTCGTGCCGTCACACCGCACGTAGTACGCCCGGTCCGGCGCATCCCCCTGAAACGCGCCCTGTCGGAACAGCCCGTGCATGAACGCGCCCACGGCGAGACGGATCCTGGCCCACAGGGGCGCCTCGTTCGGCTCGGTTGCCACCCACCGGGTGCCCCGCTCGAGGGATGCCTCGAGGAACAGGGCCAGGCGCCGCACGGGAATGAATCTCCACTCCGGGCCGATCCCGTCCGCCCCCGCGAGCGTGCGAGCCCCCCAGTTCACGACCCCCGTCGGTCGGACGCGCAGACAGTTGACCGCCAGCGGGTTGAGCACCCCGTTCTGGACGTCCGTCAATTCGACCTCCAGGCCCCGCACCCCGAGAAGGGAGGCGTCAAGTCCCGCGGGCGCCTTCCACACCCCCCTGCCGGCGTCGATGCGGGCCATGAGCCCGGCGATTGCGCCGCTGGGTCCGATGGTCCTTGTCAGCCCCCGGTCGCCGCAGACCAGGTCCGGGTAGAAGAGGGCCGCGTGGTCCGGCACCACGAGCTCCCGGAGCCCGTCCACCGCACGCCGGTCGACCACCGCCTGCCCGCGGCGCGTCCAGCTCCGGGGGGCGTCGATCAGCAGCATGGCCCGGTTCCGCTTGCAGCAGGTGCTGGCCGCGCCCAGGATCCGGAGGAAGTCGGCCTCGGGGATGTCACGGTCGCGGGGGAGGACCAGGAGGTTGAACAGGTCCACCGCGTCCAGGGCGTGGAACCCCGTGCCGTCGGCGGCGCTGCCACGGTAGTCGGCCAGCTCCGGCGGGGCTCCGTCGTCGCCCCGGCGTGCGCTGGACCCGAGCCGCACCACGTGGCACTCGCTCCCGCCGTTTTCGAAGAAGAGGCGGACGCTGTCGGCCAGGTCGCTCGATGGGTGAGGGCCCCGGAAGGTGCGCAGGAAGTCCGCGTGGCTCCGGCACCTGTGGGCGCGGCCGAGGGGTCCGTCTGCCGTCCGGCCGAGGAACGCCGTCACCGACGTCGCGACCCCGGTGATCGGGGGGTCCCCGTGGGGGACCACGTGGGGGACCTCGTGGGGGACCTCTTCGGAGTTTCCGCCTGGGTGTCTGCCGGAAATCATGGGCTCCCGGGGGGTCGGTGAACCGTCGGCCACCAGCCGCCGGTCGCGCTGGGGTGAGCGACGGTCCGCCACGACCGCCATGTCGACGACAGACATAGGCTCCGGGTCTGCGCGGCGCAAACGGCGAGGTGACCGCACCCCCTGGCAGGGGCACGGGCGCGCCGCGTTGCCCTGCCTTGCCCATCGGTCCCGCCTCCAAGGCGAAGGGCGGAATGGGCACGCCCTGACTGTCTCCGGATCATGATCATGGTAAACGGAGAACGGGCGCTTCATACTTGGGTGTTCACTCCCGGAGTACCCCGCTGGCGTTGTCCCCAGGCCGGCGGTCCGACCTGCACCGCGGCGACACGCTGCCGCAAGGAATCCCGATGAGCGCATGGAATCCTACCGTCTACAGCAGGAACATCCCCCTCGAGTGCCGGAACCGGCTCGGCAGCCTTCGCGCGGAGGGCCACCGCATCCTCTGCGTTGCCTTTCCACCCGCCGGGGGGAACCGCTGGTGCATCGTGACCGACAAGGATGTCGTTCCCAGGAACATCCCCACGGAGTGCCGCGACAGGATCCAGACTTTCCGGAGCGAGGGCCACCGCATCCTCTGCGTTGCGTTCCCTCCCGAGGGTGGCAACCGGTGGAGCGTCATCACCGACCGGGATTTCTTCAACCGGGGAGTGTCCCAGGCGTGCCATGACCGGATGCGGGCCCTTCGAAACGACGGCCACAAGATCCGCTGGGTCGCCTTCCCGGCGGTCGGGAACCGGTGGAGCATCCTTACCGACCGGGACTTCGTGAACCAGGGGGTTCCTGCGGAGTGCGACACCCAGATGAAGGCCTTCCGGGACCGCAAGGAGCGGGTGATCAGCGTGGCGTTCCCCATGTCGCCGGGCCTCCAGCTGGGCGGCAACCGGTTCAGCATCTGCACCGAGTCCGGAGCCTTCTTCAACCGGGACACCCCCCCGGGATGCCACCGCGTGATGCGGGCCATGAGCCATGCGGGGGTGGGCCGCACCGCCATGGTGGGATTCCACCCCGGGGGTGGCTACGTGGTCGTCTCCGACGCCTCGCCCGAAGGGTCCGCCCACCCCGCGATGGAGGACAATGGCGAGGTCTTCTCGCTCACCGGTCTTGCGGAGGCGCTGAGGGACCAGCTCGACAGGAAGGAAGTGGTCAAGTACGGCTTCGTGATCCGAAGGGGCCCGGCGCTACGGGCGTGGGCCTCCGGCCCGAAGCGGAGCGTCTTCGACGCCCCGGCCGCGGACTTCTCGGTCTTCGACTGCTTCAATCCCGCCAGCACCACGAAGACGATCACTTCGGTGGCGCTCCTCCAGCTCCTTCACGCCCGCGGCCTCAACGTGAATGCGCGGATCTGGCGGTGGCTCCCCGAGGACTGGACGATTCCGGCCTCGGTCCGGACCATCACCGTGGCCGAACTGCTGAACCACCGAAGCGGCTTCCGGGAGGGAGACGTCACCTACGCCGGCCTCCGGAAGATGGTGGAGGCCGGCATTCGGCCCCAGGACAAGACCTACTGCTACAAGAACCCCAACTACGGGCTCGCCCGGATCCTGGTGGCGATCCTGAGCGGGCGTTCCCCCGCCGTGGGAACCGGGCCGATGCTGGCCGCCACCACGGCCCTGGGCTTCCGGAGCTACTGCCAGGAGAACATCTTCGACCGGTTCGGGGTGCCGGGGGTCCAGTGGAAGCCGGAGTCCGAGGAGCCCACCCTCTTCTACCCGAATCCTCCGCTTCCCAATAGCGGGACGACCTACGGGGACTGGACCAACCGCCCGGGCTCGGCGGGCGCCCACCTCTCCCTGGCCGAGCTGGCCACCTTCGTCTCGCGACTGGCCGGGGGGGACAGCCTGCTGCCCCAGCCCATGCGGACCGCCATGGAGGAGGGCGGGCTCGGCTGGTACCGGGGGGGTTCGGGGCGCGGGCTGCGCTACGAACACGGCGGCTTCTTTCCGGCGGACAGGAACGGGGGTGCGCAGCTCCACAGCGTGATCTTCGGCTACGCCAACGGGGTTCACGGGGCCCTCGTGTTCAACGGGATCAACGCCGAGGTGGGGTTCGACCTGACGGCGGCCTACGACGAGGCCTGGCAGAAGCCTGCACTGCGGGCCGTGTCGAGGACGCGGCGCATCACCCTCATCCCCGTGCCGGAGAGGATCGAGGCCATGCGGGGCGTTCCGGGCTGGGAGGAGGGGGTGGCCGCTGCGACGGCCGTTCCGGTCCTCCGGAGATAGGGCGGGCTCCTCCGGAAGACAGGGCGGGCTACCCTGCCCTGAGCCCCAGGGCTCCCTGGGGGGGACTCGTACGGTTCGGCCGTCCGGGTCCCCCCTTCCCCTGATCGGGCCGGGGGTCGGGCGTCGCCATTCCCGGCGGCGAGCCACGCCCTGGCGGTTCGGCGGGAAGGACGTGCTCCCTGCGGGTGGGGGTCGCCACCGCCACCGGCAGTCGCACGACGAACTCGCTCCCCCTGCCGATTCCGGCACTCTCGACCTCGACCGTTCCCTCGTGCTGCTCCACCAGGTGCCGAACCAGGGCCAGCCCGACGCCCAGCCCCCCCGCCGAGCGCTCGAGGGTAGTGTCGACCTGCACGAACAGGTCGAAGATCCGCGCCAGCTGGTCCGGGGCGATTCCGATCCCGCTGTCCGTCACCCGGATGACGGCGAACTCGCCGTCCTGCTCCACCGAGAGGGCAATGCGCCCCCCCCTCTCGGTATACTTGCAGGCATTGACCAGGAGGTTCACCACCACCTGGTCCAGTCGGACCGGGTCGGCGTTCAGGTAGATCGGTTGCGCAGGGACGGTGACGGAGAGGGTATGGTCCCGCTCCTGGCAGGAGGGGGCGACGCTTTCGACGGCATGTCGCAGGCAGGACCCCAGCTCGACGCGCTCCCTCCGGAGGGCGATCTCCCCTCGGCTGATCCGGCTGACGTCGAGGAGATCTTCCACCAGTCGGACCATCAGCTCGACCTGTCGTTCCCCCATCTCGGTCGCCGTCCGGACTCCCTTCCCTTCCATGCCGCTCAGGCGGACGATCTGAAGGGCGCTCCGGATGGGGGCCAGGGGGTTTCGGATCTCGTGGGCCAGCGTCGCCAGGAACTCGTTCCTGCGGCGGTCACTTTCGACCAGTTCCTCGGCCCGCTCCCGCATGGCGGACACGTCTTCCATGGCGAGCAGGATCAGCGTGGGGTTCCGGGACTCGGGTGGAAAGGGCCGCGCGTTCAGCAGCATGGTCCTGCGCCCGAGGTCGGGGAACGTGTGGTCGACCTCGTAGTCGTTGATGGGCTCGGTGCGGGACAGGACTTCGTCCAGCAGCTTCCGCAGGCCGGGAATGTCCCACTGCCCGTTGCCCAGCTCGAACACGAGCCGATCCTCGGTTTCCTCGGGCGAAACCCCGAAATGCGCGTAAAACGCCCGATTGGCCGTCTCGACCCTCAGGTCCCTGTCGAGAACCAGGAAGGGTTCGCGCAGTGTCGCGATGATGTCGTTCGTGTACCAGACGGCCTGCTGCAGGGCGCGTTCGGAGCCTCGGCGCAGGGAGATGTCCCGAAAGACCAGCACGGCGCCTTTGACCTCGCCCTGGTCCTTCGCGAAGGGAAAGCCACTGAGGGTGACCGCCCGCTCGGTCCCGTCTGCTCCGACGAAGACCCTGGGGCGCGCTGATCGGACGGCGCCGTTGTCCCGCAGGGCCTGCATCGTCGGCAGCTCCACGGCCTGGCGACTCTGCTCGTCGAGGATGCGAACCACGCCGGCCACCGGTTCCCCCACGGCATCCTGGGTCCAGCCGGACAGCACTTCCGCCACCGGGTTCAGAAAGACGATCCGACCCTCGCGGTCGGTCATGATCACCGCATCACTGACGCTGGAAAGCCCTGCCAGCAGTCGGTCTCGCTCCAGCTGCGACGATTCGTTCTCTTCGGTTGACGGCTCGGTCATGGCATGGTCCCTGAGGTGCTCGAACTCCGCGGAGTGGATCGCCTTCCGCCTGGTTGTGTCAGGGATCACGATTCAAGGAAGGCCACCTCGAGCGGGGTGCACGAATCAGGCCGCGCTCGCGTGCAGGACGAAGCGGTTCCCGGTGCTGGATGCGGAGGCGCGGGGGTGAGGGGGGCGGCGCAGGAGGGAGGGAGGGATGGAGGGATGGACGACTCCAGACCGACACGGTGCCTGACGCTGCGCCCGCGCCCGCCCCACCTTGCCCGGCTGGGCGTCACCGTCGATCCCGACGACGAGTCGGGGCATGAAGGGAAGCCCGTCGGCAGGATCGTGACGCCGCCCGCATCCGAAAGAGCGTCGAGACGGGCACGGGGGAGGAGGAGGGCCTGACGGCCCCCATTTCATGAAAAGTGCGGCACGGCGTGCCGCATCCACTC
>REBP01000141.1 GCA_007692665.1 Gemmatimonadales bacterium
CCGACCTCGATGCACGCCGCCATGATCTCCTTCGAGGCCGCCTCGACCCGGGCCAGCTGATCGGGATCGCGGCGATCGAAGAGGAGGTTGGGGTGCAGGTTTCCGTCGCCGGCGTGGAAGACGTTGGCCACCGTGAGGCGGTAGCGCTCCCCGATCTCGCCGATGCGGGCCAGCACTTCCGGAAGGCGGCTCCTCGGCACGGTCGCATCCTGCACCAGGAGGTCGGGAGCGATGCGCCCCATGGCGCCGAAGGCCTTCTTCCGGCCGCGCCAGAGCGCTTCCCGCTCCGCCGCGGTGGCGGCGAGGCGGACCTCGCGGGCGCCGGACGCCCGGCACTCGTCGGCTGCCGCATCGAGCTCCTCGTCGAGCCCGGCGTCGATGCCGTCGAACTCCACCACCAGGGCCGCGCCGGCGTCGGTTGGGAAACCCGCAGCGAAGACCGACGCCTCCACGGCCCGGATCGTCTGCTGGTCCACGATCTCGAGGGCCGCGGGGAGGAGGCCCCGGGCCATGATCCCGGTCACGGCTCGGCCCGCGTCCTCCATGGACTCGAAGATGCCCAGCAGGGTTCTGACACCGCCGGGTGTGGGGATGAGGGCCACCTCGATCTCGACGGCGATCCCGAAGCACCCCTCGGACCCCACGAAGAGGCCGGTGAGGTCGGGCTCCCCTTCGGCTTCAGGCCCGCCCAGGCGAAGCAGCTCTCCGGTGGGGAGCGCCACCGTCAGGGCCGTCACGTACCGCGACGTCACGCCGTACTTGAGGCAGTGGGGACCGCCGGAGTTCTCGGCCACGTTTCCGCCCAGGGTGCACGCGCTCTGCGATGACGGGTCCGGGGCGTAGATGAGCCCGTGGGGAAGGGTCGCCTTCGTGAGAAGGGCGTTCACCACCCCGGGCTGGACACGCGCCCGCCGGTTCACCGGGTCCACCTCGAGGATCCGGTTCATTCGCGCCGTCCCCACGATCACCCCACCCTGCGTGGCGAGGGCACCTCCCGACAGGCCGGTGCCGGCCCCCCGGGGCACGATGGGGAGCCGGGCCTCGTGGAGGATGCGGAGGACCCGGGCGGCCTCGTCGGCCGTCCGGGGAAGGACCACGGCCCAGGGCGAAACCCGGTACTGGGTCAGCCCGTCGGACTCGTAGACGATGAGGCGGTCGGCGTCGTCCAGGTAGCCGGCGTCCCCCACGATGGCCCGGAGCCTCGAGGCGACCTCCCGGCCCACCCCCCGGACCCCGGAGGCTCCGGAGGCTCCGGGGGCCCCGGAGTGCCGCTCGCCGGCGCTGGACCCCGGCGGGAGCGTGGGCGACGAAGCGCCGGCATGGGCAGCGGGAGCGGGGACGGCCACGGGAGGCTTTCGGGGGCGGGGAGGGGTGATGATCCGGCGGTGGGTCCCCTCAGCATACCACCCCCCGGGGGGGCTCCTCAAGGAAGGGGGTTGCGCTGCCTCCCTTCCCGCTCGCCCCGGAGCCACCACTGGATACGCAAAGGCCCCCTGCCGAATCCCCGGAGGGAAAAGGCAGGGGGCCTCTTTCGAGCCCGAAAACTCCCGGTCGGACGCCGGGTGGAGGGGCCGCGCCTCGTCGGTGCGGCGCCCTCGAATTCGCCTCGGTCAGCGGCGCTCGGCGGCGATCTGCTCGGCGAGCTTGTCGGCCACGGCCTGCACCTCGGCCTCGAGCTCGGCGGAGAACGAGTTCAGCTCGTCCGAATCAATGTCGATCTGGCCGTAGATCTCGTCGCCGGCCCGGATCAGCACCACCAGCTCCGACTGCACGTGGGGGCTGCAGGCCAGGTAGTTCTTGACCTTCGAGACATCGGGCACGTTCTGGTTGGTCTTCTCGGCCACGGCGGTGCCGCAGATGCCCTCGCCGATGGGGATGTGCGCGTGCTCGGTGGGCTTGCCCACGTAGTTGTGAAGCCAGAGCTCGGTGTTTTCCTTGTTCACCATGTAGACCCCGACCCAGTCGAACCGGGTGTCGGCCCGCTTGATCTGCTTGACCGCATGTCGCATGAGGGCGTCCGAAAGGAAGCCATGGTCCCGCATGTCCTGGAGTTCCTTCAGCACCTCGGTGGAATTCAGCATCTGGGTTCGTGCCCTTGGTCGTTATTGCGCCGGTCCTGCCTGCCCCGGCGTAGAGGCCGCGGGGGTTTCGGAACCGGTTCAGGTTTCCTCGTCAGACTGGTAAGTTTAAACGTGGCCGGGCATTTTCGTCAACGCACGCCGACCCCCGTCCGCCTCCTCCGCATCCGGGTCCACCCCCCGGGTCCACGCCAGGCCCAAGCCGAGTCCGAGCCGAATCCAAGCCATGTCGTCGCCTAACTTCCGACGCCTCTCCTGGGGCGTGGCCGGCTACACCCTCCTGGTCATTCTCTGGGGGTATTTCCTCCGCATCTCCGAATCCGGAGACGGGTGCGGCACGGACTGGCCCCTCTGTCACGGCGCCGTGATCCCCGGCACGCCGACCTTCTCGACCCTCGTGGAGTTCTCGCACCGCCTCACCTCGGGCGTCGTGCTGCTCCTCGTGCTCGTGCTCGCGGTGGCCGCCTTCCGGAGCTTTCCCCGGGGACACGCCCTCCGCTTCGGCGCGGTGGCGGCCCTCGTTCTCACCGTGACCGAGTCGCTCTTCGGGGCCATCCTCGTGGTCTACGGGTGGGTGGCCGGCGACATCTCCACCGGGCGCATCCTGATCCGCCCCGTCCACGTGACGAACACCTTCCTGCTCATGGCCGCCCTCGTCCTCACCGCGTGGTGGGCGAGCCGGGGGGTGAGCCGCCTGCCGCGGCCGACGCCCGGCGCGCGGGAGGGTGCAGGGGCCATCCGCCCCCTCGTGCTGCCGGTGCTGGGGGTTCTGGCGCTGGCCTGGACCGGGGCCTGGACCGGCCTCGCCGTCACGGCCTTTCCCGTCGAGACGCTCCGCGAGGGGATGGGGCAGTACATCGAGCCGGAACACCTCCTCATCTACCTGCGCATGTCGCACCCGGTGCTGGCCGTCCTGGTCATCGGGCTCCTGGTGCGCCTGGCCCTCGGGACCCGCCGGATCGCCGCCCTCCACGGCGACCCCGCCCTTGCCCGCGTGGCGGTGGCCACCGGGGCGCTCGCATCGGTGCAGCTCCTGGCCGGGCCCCTGACCATCGTCCTGGGGAACCCGGTCTGGATGCGCCTCGTGCACCTCCTCCTGGCCGACCTCCTCTGGGTCGCCCTGGTGGTGCTGATCTCGGCCCGCTTCGAGGTGGCCCGCAGGGGCGCGGCCCCCGCCTCCCCTGGTGGGGGGCTGGAAGATGCGAAGGGGGTCCGCCCGCCGACGGCGCCCGCCGTGGCCCGGGCCGGCGGAGATCCCGCCCGCGCCTGAGCGACCGACAGGCCCGGGCGACGATTCTCCCGCATCCCGGGGAGCCGGGCTCCCACGAGGAGGAGCGATGCGGTGGTGGCGAACCGCAATCCGGATCGCGCCCGACGGAGCCGCGTCGCCGTCAGACGCCGAAAGACACGTTTCACATGAAACGTCCCGGGTCCCGTGGCGCTGCCTCGCACACCGCGCCGGCCCCGGACCCGGACCCGGACTCCACGGTCACCCCGGAATGAAGGAGCTCTCGGCGTCCAGGGAGCGGACGAAGGCCGCCAGCAGTTCCGCCGACCTGTGCAGGTCGGAGGCACTCACCATCTCCGACGGGGAGTGCATGTATCGGTTCGGAATGGACACGAGGCCGGTGGGGATCCCGCTCCGGACCAGGAAGATCCCGTCGGCGTCGGTGCGCGTGGCGCGCGGAGCCGCCTGGATCGAGTAGGGAATTTCCCGCCGGTCGGCCTCGACCACGAGGCGATCGAAGACGGCGGCGTTCGTGGCCGACCCCCGGCTCAGGACCGGCCCGCCCCCCAGCTTGTGCTCGCCCACTTCCTTCTTCGGAACGTCGGGGACATCGGTGGCGAAGGTGACGTCCACCACCAGGGCGGCGTCGGGCTCGAGGGTGAAGGCGGCGCTTCGGGCCCCGCCCCCCGAATACCCGATCTCCTCCTGCACCGTGGCCACCGCGACGCAGCCGGCCACGGGGGCCGGGTCCTCGGCCAGGAGGCGCAGCGCCTCGAGCACGATGTACGCACCCACCCGGTTGTCGATGGCCCGCGACACGACCCGGTCCCCGGCCAGGTGCTGGAACGATGTCGCCAGCACGGCGGGGTCCCCGACCCGGATCCCCAGCTCCCGGACCTCGTCGCCCGAGGCGGCGCCCACGTCCACCCAGAGATCCCGGATCTCGGAGACCTTCTTTCGCTCCTCCGGCTGCATCAGGTGGATCGGCTTCTTCCCGATGACGCCCGGCACGTCGCCGTCGCGGCCGAGGATCCGGACCCGCTGCCCCACCAGCACCTGCGGATCCCACCCCCCGATGCCGTCGAAGTAGAGGAAGCCCTCCTCGTTGATCCAGGTGACCTGGATCCCGATCTCGTCCATGTGTCCCGCCAGCATGACCCTGGGTCGCCGCTCCTCGCCCACGGCGGCGTAGGCGTTGCCATGCACATCGGTCCAGACCCGCTCGGCGAAACCGCCGGCTTCCTCCTTCCAGACGCGGGAAGGACGGGTTTCGAAACCCGAGGGGCCGGGGGCATCGAGAAGCCGTTCCAGAAAGGCCAGGTCGTGACTCATGAGGGCGGTGGGGTTGGGGAGCATGAGTGGAGGCCGGGGAAGAACCGCCGCACGGGCGGAGCCTCCGGCCACGAGGCGCCGCAGAATAGCGCGCCGCCGGGTCCCCGTCCATTCCCCGCAGGGCGGCCCTGCGCAGGGGGGCAGGGTTGAACGGGCCCCGGGCGTCCGGATCCGGGATGACGGAGGCCGGATGCAGGGGTCGGTGCGCGTGGGGACGTCACTTCTGGATGATCTCGCCGGGGCGAGGCGGGAGCTCGTCGGGATCATCCGAATCGGTCATTCCACCGGAGCCGAAGCCCCCGTGGCCCCCGGGACCGGGGGGCCCTCCCCCCATTCCCATGAACGTGACCTTCACGGTTCCCTTCCTGATCCCCCGAACGATCCGTTCGCCGGCCCATCGCTGCAGGACGCGGCGGGTGGGGGGGAGGAGGAGCGAGAAGCCGAGGATGTCACTGAGGATTCCGGGGGTGAGGAGCAGGAGGCCTCCCACGAGGATCGCCGCGCCATCCATCATGGCCTGCGCCGGGATCTCCCCCCGCGCGGCGCGAAGCTGGAGCTCGGTCAGCGTCCTCAGCCCCTGCTTCCGGGCGAGCCAGGCCCCGAGGAGCCCCGTTGCCGCGACAATACCCACCGTGGGCAGAACCCCGATCCACTGGCCGATCCAGACCAGCAGGGCCAGCTCCAGGAGCGGGACCACCACGAAGAGACAGCCGAGTCGAGCGAACATGTCGTGAGGATCTGGGGGGGGTGGGAGGGATCGGCCGCCGCCGGCGCGCTTTGCCGCGCAGGGGGGAGGGGGGGGAACGTCAGGGTGGCCCCGGGGTTCCCTTGTGGTATCAGGATCGACAGGTGAACGTTGGTCTCAACTACGGTCGCACGCTGCGGCCCGCAATCCAAGCTGGACGAGCAAATGCCAACCGAAGAGACATATTTCAGGCGGGGTTTCGGCCTCAAGGAAGAGGTCCGCCCTGTCATCGAATCCGAGTACCACTCCGCCCTCGTGGAACAGATCCGGTCCCGCGGATACCAGCAGACCTTCGGCGACGTCGATGTGCGTCTGGCCGAGGAATTCGGCTTCTGCTACGGTGTGGACCGGGCCATCGACTACGCGTACGAGACGCGACGCAAGTTCCCGGACCGGAAGGTCTACCTGGTTGGCGAGATCATCCATAACCCGCACGTGAACCAGCGGATGCGGGAGATGGACATCGAGTTCATCCTTCCCGACTCGGACGGCGAGTTCGACTTCTCCCACGTCTCGCCGGAGGACGCGGTACTCCTCCCCGCCTTTGGCGTCACCATCGAGGACTTCAACCGCCTCCGCGCCATCGGCTGCGTTCTGGTGGACACCACCTGCGGCTCCGTGCTCCTGGTATGGAAGCGTGTGGAGTCCTACGCCCGCGACGGGTTCACCGCGGTCATCCACGGCAAGCACACCCACGAGGAGAGTCGGGCCACCGCCTCGCAGGTCCGGCGTCACGAGGGCGGCAAGTACCTGATCGTCCGGGACATGGACGAGGCCGACGTGGTCTGCGACTACATCAGGGGCGCCGAGGACCGGATCTCCCGCGACGAGTTCCTGGCCCGGTTCGGCCACAAGTCATCCGAAGGCTTCGACCCGGACCTGCACCTGAAGAAGATCGGCGTCGCGAACCAGACCACGATGCTGGCCAACGAGTCCATGGCCATCGGCGGGAGGCTCCGCATGGCCATGGTGGAGTCCCTCGGCGAGGCCTACGCCGCAGAGAACTTCCGCTCCTTCGGGACCATCTGCTCCGCTACGCAGGAGCGGCAGGACGCGGTGAAGAAGATGATGGACACCCCGCCGGACGTGATGATCGTCATCGGTGGGTACAACTCGTCCAACACCAATCACCTGGCACACATGTGCCGCGAGTACACCCGGACGTTTCACGTCGAGGATTCCTCCTGCATCGACCTCGAGACGGGGACGATCCGGCACAAGCCGGAACTCGCCGCCGACGCGCCGCAGGTCACCGATACGGACTGGATCCCCTCGGGCCCCTTCAGCCTCGGCATCACCGCCGGCGCCTCCACGCCCAACAACAAGATCGGCGACGCGGTGCTGCGGGTGCTCCAGCTCCGGGGGATCGACGTGGGCGACGGAATCCTCCGGGGCCAGCCGGCGCCCGCTCCGGTGGTCTAGCTCCCGTCGTCCGGCAGGGGCTCGTCGGTCGGTTCAGGCAACCCGTTTCTGGCGGCCAGCCCCTTCCCCAGGCGCTTCAGAAGATCCCTGAGCTCCTTCTGTTCCTCGGGCTCCAGGTGGTCAACCACCCGTCCGATGAAGCGGGCGTGGTCGGGGAAGATCCGCTCGATGAGCGCCTTCCCCTCGTCGGTCAGACGCGCTTCGACCACCCGACGATCAAGGTCTGACCTCTGGCGGTACACCAGGCCCTGCTCCTCCAGTCGGTCCATGACGTAGGTCACGTTCCCCCCCGTCACGAGGAGCTTGTCCGCGAGGTCGCCCAGCGAGAGGGGGCCCACGTGGTACAGCGCCTCGAGAATCCCGAACTGGGGAATCGTGAGCCCGTATTCGAGGACCCGCGCACTCACCACCCGCGTGAACGTCTGGTAGGAGCGCGCAAGCGAGATCCACAGTCGGAGCGCGCAATCATCCCTGGGCGCCAGGTCGAAGGACCCTTCCGGCCCGCTCCTCCGTACCCCTGGTGCGTCTTCTTCGGCCGCGGCCCTGCCGGACCCCTGCGCGCTCTCGGTGCTGCGAATGATGGTGCCTCCCGGTTCGGTGTCTGCGGAATCCTTGAACCCCGAAGCTTCCGGAAGTTCCCTTCCGACCGGGTGCCTGATGCGGTCTCGCCCCGCCTCCCGGTGGGGGGAGGCGGGGCGAGGGTGCCTGGTCCTGCGGTACGCACCGGCCGACGAAGTCGGCCCTGTCCCGGTCAGATGTGGATCGGTCGACCGAGCGCGGCCAGGGCAGCTTCCGCCACCGCCTCCGACAGGGTCGGATGGGGGTGGATCGCCTTGTCCATCTCCTCCACGGTGGCCTCGAGGTGTCGACCCAGCACGAACTCGGCGATGAGCTCCGTTGCGTGGGGCCCCACGATGTGCGCGCCGACGATCTCCGAGTACTTCCTGTCCCGGATCACCTTGATGAAGCCCTCGGCATCTCCGTGGGCCAGTGCGCGACCGTTCCCGACCCAGGGGAACTTCCCGACCTGGATGTCGAGCCCCTGCTCCTTCGCCTGCTCTTCGGTCAGCCCCACCGAGGCGACCTCCGGATGGCAGTACGTGCAGTTCGGAATGTTGTCGTAGTCCACGGCGTGGTGCGCCTCTCCCGCAATCTTCTCGACGCAGGCAACACCCTCGTGGGAAGCCTTGTGGGCAAGGAGCTGGCGGCCGGCACAATCGCCGACGGCGTACACACCCTCGACGTTCGTCCGCATCCACTCGTCCACCTGGATGAAGTTCCCCTTCTCGGTGAGCTTCACGCCGGCAGAGTCGAGCCCCAGGTCCTCGGTGTTCGGGATCCGCCCCACGGCAGAGAGCACCCGCTCCACCTCGAGGGTCTGCTGCTGGCCCTTCGCATCCTTGAAGGTGAGCGTCACGCCGTTCTCGCCGGGCTTCGCCTCTTCCAGGCGGGCCCCGGTGTGGATCGTCATGCCCCGCTTCCTGTAGACCTTCTCCACGTGCTTCGAGACGTCGCCGTCCTCCAGCGGGAGAACGCGGTCCAGCGCCTCGATGATCGTGACCTCGGATCCGTAGGCGTCGAAGATGTCGGCGAACTCCATGCCGATGGCGCCCGACCCGATGATGGCCAGCGTCTTCGGCGCATCCTTGACGAAGAGGGCGTGGTCGGAAGACCAGATCCGGTCGCCGTCGATCTCGAGGAACGGGAGGCTCCGGGGGCGGGAGCCGGTGGCGATCATGATGTGCTTCGCCGTGAGCTTCCGCTTCTCGCCGTCCGAGGATTCCACCTCGACGGTTCCCTTTCCGGCGAGGCGGCCATACCCCTCGACATGGGTGATCCTGTTCTTCTTGAAGAGCATGCCGACCCCGCGATTGAGCTGGTCGGCCACCTTCCGGCTCCGCTCCTGGGCGGGCCCGAGGGACACCTGCAGGTCGCTCATCGTGATCCCGTGGGCCTCGGCGCCGGCCAGTTCGTTGACGAGAAGCGCCGAGGTGAGAAGCGACTTGGTCGGGATGCACCCGATGTTCAGGCAGACCCCGCCCAGCTTGTCGGCCTCCACGCAGGCGACGTCCATGCCCAGCTGGGCGGCTCGGATCGCGCCCACGTAGCCGCCGGGTCCGCCACCCACCACGATGAGATCAAAGGAGCTCTGTTCCTTGCCGTTCCCCGCCACGCTGCACCTCGGGTCTGATTCCGTTTGGGATCGTGCACCGCTCGAGGTGCACACGTCGGGCCCGGATGCGCGTTCCGGACCGGCTCAAGTTAGAAGAGGAGCGAAGGGGATGCCACCCCGGGGAGGGCTCGGGAAAGGGGCCGGCCCCCCCGGTGAAGATCCGGGGCGGTGTCTTCGTATTCCTTTACAGTGGCCCTTGCAGCACTTATTCATCAGGCGGTGCCTTCCGGGGGCGAAGTTCCCCGGGCCCCGTTCGAGAACCCCGATCCAGGAGCAGCCGACCCATGTGGGTTTTTCTCATCATCGTCTTGGTCATCGTCGCTGTCGGCGTCCTGATGTACAACAGTCTCGTGCAGCTCAGGGAGCGGGTCGATTCGTCATGGTCCGACATCGACGTTCAGCTCAAGCGCCGCCACGACCTCGTGCCGAACCTGGTGGAGACCGTCCGCGGATATGCATCCCATGAGCGCGAGACCCTCGAGGGCGTGATCCGGGCCCGGAACGCCGCGGTTTCCGCGCAGGGTCCGCAGGACCAGGCACAGGCGGAGAACCAGCTCTCCGGGGCCCTGCGCCAGATCTTCGCCCTTTCCGAGTCGTACCCCCAGCTGCAGGCTGCCGACAACTTTCGCGACCTGCAGCAGACCCTGAAGCAGCTGGAGGATTCGATCCAGCGGGCCCGGGTCGGCTACAACAACCAGGTCCGGGAATACAACACGAAGATCCGGTCGGTCCCGTCGAACATCGTGGCCAACATGGGCGGCTTCCGCCCCCGGGAGTTCTTCGAGATCGAGGAGGGAGCCCGGGAGGTTCCGAGGGTGAGTTTCGACTGAAGTCGTCGCAGTAGCACCGCGGCCGGAAGCGAAGAAGGCGCCGGCACCGGGAGTGATCTCCGGTGCCGGCGCCTTTCTGCGTTCAGCTCTGACCCAGCGTTCGGCACGGCCGTCCGGTCAGACCAGCGCCGCCAGCGGCTCCTCGAGGATCCGCCGGAGCGTCTGCAGGAACTGCGAGCCCAGGGCCCCGTCGATGACCCGGTGGTCACACGACATCGTGATCTTCATCCGGGGCTGGATGTCCAGCTCCCCGTCCACCACGACCGCCCGCTCCTCCATGGCGCCCACGGCCAGGATCCCCGCTTCCGGCGGGTTGATGACGGCCGTGAACTGCTCGATGCCGAACATCCCGAGATTCGAGACCGAGAAGGTGGCGCCCGTGTACTCCTCGGGCTTGAGCTTCTTCTCGCGGGCACGGCCTGCCAGTTCCCGGACTTCGGCGGAAATGGCCGCCATCCCCTTCCGGTCCGCGTCCCGGATCACCGGAGTGATGAGGCCGTCCTCGATGGCCACGGCCACCCCCAGGTGCACGCGGTGGAAGCGGACGACGTGGTCGCCGCCCCAGTGGGCGTTGCACTCGGGATGACGGGCCAGCGCCATGGCCGTCGCCTTCAGGACGATGTCGTTGTAGCTGATCTTCACCCCGTCCCGCTCCAGGTCGCGGTTGATCCGGGCCCGGGCCTCCACGGCCCTCGTCATGTCCACGTCGATGGTGAGGAAGAAGTGCGGGATCGGGCCGATGGACTCGACCAGGCGCTTGGCGATCGTCTTCCGCATCTGAGAAAGGGGTACCTTCTCGGAGTCCGGACCGTCGCCGGGGCGCGCTGTCGCGGCGGCCGCGGGTGCTGCGGCCTTCTCCGCCGGACCTGCCTTCACGGCCTCCTCGACATCGCGCTTGATGATGCGGCCACCTGGTCCCGACCCCTCGATCCCGGCAAGCTCGACGCCCTCGTCCTTCGCCAGGCGGCGGGCCACGGGGGAGGCCTTGATGCGGCCCCCGTCGCCGGTCTGCCCCTCTTCGCCCGAGCCGTCGCCGGACGGGGCCGCGTCGGCGGATTCGCCCCCGTCAGCCTTCGTCCCATCCCCGGACTTCCCTTTCGCGTCGGCCTCGGCCTTCGGCGGGGCGTCGTCGTCCTCATCCTCGTCGCCGGCGTCGGCCTCCTCGTCCGCATCGTCGTCGGTGGCGTCGCCGGAGTCGGCCTCGGCGTCGGCCTCGGAGTCGGATGCCTCGTCGTCGGAGCTGTCACCGTCGGGCGCGTCATCGTCGCCGAGATCCTCGTCCTCGGCGGCGATCATCGCGATGACCTCGCCCACGGGCGCGGTCTCACCCTCCTTCACGGTGATCTTCCGGAGGACCCCGTCGCCTCGGGCCACCAGCTCCATCGTGGCCTTGTCCGTCTCGATCTCGGCCAGGACGTCTCCGCTCTTGACCGTGTCGCCCTCGGACTTGAGCCACTGTACGACCTGCCCCTCTTCCATGGTGGGAGAGAGTGCTTCCATGTGGACCTTGGTTGCCATGCGCCGATCGCCTCGCTGATCTCGGTAGGTTCAGGAATTCCGGTAGAGTACCCGGTTGCACGCCGCGATGACCCGGTCGACCGAGGGCTTCGCGATCTGCTCCAGGTTCTTCGCGTACGGCATGGGAACGTCGGCCTGGGTCACCCGGACCACGGGGGCGTCGAGGTCATCGAACGCCTCGTCCTGGATGATGGAGACGATCTGGGAGCCCACGCCACCCCAGGGCCACCCTTCTTCCAGGTAGACCGCGCGGTTCGTCTTCCGGACGGTGGCCAGGATCGCGTCGACGTCCAGGGGACGAAGGGTGCGGAGGTCCAGCACGTCGGCCTCGATCCCGTCCTTCTCGAGCTTGCTTGCGGCCTGGAGCGCCACGTGGACCATCTTCCCGTGGGTGATGATGGAGATGTGCTCACCCTCGCGCTTGAGGTCGGCGACTCCCAGGGGGATGATGAAGTCCCCGTCGTCGGGGTCCGGAACCTCGCCCTTCAGGTTGTAGAGGAGCTCCCCCTCCATGAAGGCCACCGGGTCGTTGTCGCGGATCGATGCCTTGAGCAGTCCCTTCGCGTCGGCGGGGGTCGCCGGAGTCACGACCTTGATCCCCGGCGCGTGCACGTACCAGATCTCGCAGGCCTGGGAGTGCTGGGCCGAGAGCTGGAGCGCGGCGCCGGTGGGTCCCCGGAAGACCATGGGGCACGAGATCTGCCCGCCGGACATGTAGAGCATCTTGGCGGCGGAATTCAGGACCTGGTCCAGCGCCAGGATCGAGAAGTTGAAGGTCATGAACTCGATGATGGGGCGGAGCCCCACCATGGCGGCGCCCACGCCGAGGCCGGCAAAGCCCAGCTCCGAGATCGGGGAGTCCACCACGCGGCGTTCACCGAACTGGTCGAGGAGACCCTTGGAGACCTTGTAGGCCCCGTCGTACTCCGCCACCTCCTCGCCCATGAGGAAGACCGAGTCGTCGCGCTCCATCTCTTCTGCGAGGGCCTGGTTCAGCGCCTCGCGGTACGTGATTACCGCCATGTCAGTCCTTTCCCCCACCGGGATGTCCGGCTTCCCCGTCGCGCCCGTCGAAGAAGAGGCGACCGTGTTCGTTGATTTCGGCGTAGACGTGCGAGTAGAGCTCGGCCGGATCGGGAAGGGGCGCCTCGTCGGCGAAGTCGGCGGCCTCGTCCACTTCCTTCCGGACCTCGTCGTCCATGGCGTCCAGCTCCTCCTCGGTCATCAGGTCGGCCTCGAAGAGCCGGTTCCTGAGGATGGCGATGGGGTCCTGTTCCTTGACGCGTCCGTCCACCTCTTCCTTCGAGCGGTAGGTGCCGGACACGGGGTCCGACATGGAGTGGCCCTTGAACCGGTAGGTGCGGGCCTCCACGAACTGGGGGCCGGCGCCCTCGCGGACCTGCTTCACGAGATCGTCCATGAAGCTCCAGGTCTCGATGATGTCCTGGGCGTCCACGGTGTGGGCCGGCACGCCGAAGCTGTCGGCGCGCTGGATCATGGGCACGGCACTCACCCGGGAGAAGGCCGTTCCCATGCCGTACTCGTTGTTCTCCACGACGAAGATGGCGGGAAGCTTCCAGATCGCGGCCATGTTCAGGGACTCGAGGAAGGCGCCCTGGTTCACGGCCGCATCGCCCATGAAGCACACGCAGACCTGGTCCGTGCCCCGGTACTTGGCAGCGAAGGCCATTCCCGCGGCCATGGGCATCTGGGCCCCCACGATTCCGTGCCCACCCATGAAGCCCTGCTCGGCCCCGAAGATGTGCATGGAGCCGCCCTTGCCGCGGGAGGACCCGGTGTCGCGCCCGTAGAGCTCCGCCATGACCGGCCCCGGCTCCAGACCCTTGGCCAGCGCCTGCGTGTGGTCGCGGTACGCGGTGATGACCCAGTCGTCCTGCCGAAGCGGGTCGATGAGCCCGAGTGCTCCGGCCTCCTGCCCGATGTGGAGATGGCAGAACCCCCCGATCTTCCCGATGGCATAGGCCTCCTCGGCCTTCTCCTCGAAGCGTCGGAAGAGGAGCATGGCGCGCATGAATCGGTGGAGTTCCTCCTTCGAGAAGTCGCCGAGCTTCGCCCCTCCGGGGCTCGACGTCCCGTTCCCGTTCTCTCCCGAGGTCTTCGACGGCTTCGTGGCTTCGGCTTCGGCGGTTCCCATCACCCCTCCCTCGATCGGTCCGAACCGGGTCGTCCCATCTCGAGCTGCACGAGCCCGAGTCCGGGAACCTCCGCCGGTGCCGGAATGTCGGCTTCCAGAACGTTCTGAATGGCGCCGGGACCCCCGGCGATGACTTCGCGTGCCTGCTCCTTCGCGTGGTACGAGGACCGGACCAGGGCGCCGGATTCCACGTGACGGAAGCCGTACTCCTGCTCGCCGATCCTCTTCCATGCCCGGAACTCGTCGGGGGTGACCCAGCGCGCCACGGGAATGTGATCCTCGGAGGGACGCAGGTACTGCCCCAGGGTGAGAATGTCCACCGCGGCCGAGCGCAGGTCCTCCATGGCCTGGCGAATCTCGTCCTCCCGCTCTCCCATGCCCAGGATGATGCCGGTCTTGGTCAGGATCGTCGGGTCCAGCCGCTTGACGGCCCCCAGGAAGCTGATGGAGCGCCAGTAGCGCCCACCGGGCCGCACGTCGGGGTGCAGTCGATCCACGGTCTCGAGGTTGTGCCCCAGGATCTCGGGGTGGGCATCCACCACGACCTTCAGCGCGTCCTCGTCTCCCTTGAAGTCCGGAATCAGGACCTCGACCGAGCATCCCGGGACCTTCTCGCGGACCTGGCGAATGGTCTCGGCGTAGATCCCGGCTCCGCCGTCGGCCAGTTCGTCGCGGTTCACCGAGGTGATGACCACGTGCTCGAGCTCCATGGCGCGGACGGTCTCGGCCACACGCCTGGGCTCGTCCTCGTCCAGCTCGGTGGGCATCCCGTGGGCCACCGCGCAGTACTTGCAGGCGCGAGTGCAGACGTCGCCGAGGATCATGAAGGTGGCGGTGCCCGCCTCCCAGCATTCACCGATGTTGGGACAGCCGGCTTCCTCGCACACGGTGTGCAGGGACTGGCTCCGCATCATCTGCTTCAGGCGCAGGTAGTTCGCGCCTCCCGGGGAGCGGACCTTGAGCCATTCGGGTTTCCGGTCCCGCATGGGGACGGTCTCCAGCCCCTCGTGGGCCCGGATGCGGGCGGTCCCCTTCGGTTTGACCACCCCCGTGTCCTTCTCTCCGGGGTGGTAACCTCCAGGGACGCGGGTCGGGCTCTCGGCCAGCGTGGATTCCGTCATGGGTGCGTGCCTCCCGTAGGCTGCTTCCCACAGGGAAGAAGCCGAAAAAAAAGCCCCCCTCGCATCCGGGACCGATCCTCCCTCGAGGAGGACCGGAGTACCCGGAAGGGTCCGGCGGCTTGAACACAAGGATTTGTGGGTATGATAGCACTGCCGGAGCAGCCGGGGCAACCGCATCCGGCCCCGCCCCGAAGCTTCCCGCCTCCCTTTCGCGGGACCTGTTCAGCCCGTGCCGCCGGGCGCGCCGGGACCCACGAACGAGGCCGGGACCGCAAGACTGTCGCTGAGAATGCGGACCACTTCCTCGGGATCGTCGGTGATGGACATGAGCCCCATGTCGCCACCCGAGATCTTCCCCTCCCGCTCCATGGTCTTCCGGAGCCAGTCCACCAGGCCTGCCCAGTACTCCGAGTCGAAGAGGACCACGGGGAAATTGCGGACCTTGGCGGTCTGGATCAGGGTCAGGGCCTCGAAGAGCTCGTCCATGGTCCCGAATCCCCCGGGGAAGATGACGAACCCCTGGGCGTACTTCACGAACATGGTCTTCCGCACGAAGAAGTACCGGAAGTCGATCCCCATGTCCACGTAGGGGTTCATCCCCTGTTCGAAGGGCAGTTCGATGTTGCACCCGATGGAGGGCGCGTCGGCATCCCGCGCCCCCCGGTTCGCCGCTTCCATGATGCCCGGGCCTCCTCCCGTGATGATGGAAAAACCGGCTTTTCCCAGGAGCCGGGCCGTCTCGCGGCACCGGGCGTACTGGGGGTCCGTCGGGAGGGTCCGCGCGGACCCGAAGATCGACACTGCCGGGCCGATCCGGGAGAGCGCATCAAACCCCCCGACGAATTCCCCCATGATCCGGAACACGCGCCAGGCGTCCCCGCCCATGGCCCCGGCCCCGGTGGGTGACTCGACCTCGGTCTCCGGGGGGCTCTTGAGGAACCGCTCGTCCTCCGTCTCCCCCGTGGGGCCCCTCGGTCCCAGTCCACGCCCGACTCCCCGGCGGGGAAGATCGTCAGGATCGGTCAAGATACGCCTCCGCTTCCTGTCGGAGGACCGGGATCAGCCTGGGATGCCCCTGGTAGTCATCCAGGTCGCTGGCCGACTCCTCCTCCCAGACGTCGAGAAGATGCGTGTAGTAGGCTCTCGCCGTCTCGTCGTCTCCCATTTCCCGGGCAGCCTCCGCCGCGGCAGAGAGCAGGAGCAGGTGGTCCGGCGAGCGCTCGAGTCCCTCCCTGGCCGTCTGGAGTGCCCCCTCGTAGTCCATGGCAACGCGGAGCAGGAACGAGTAGCGGAAGAGCTGTCCGTCATCGAGGGGACGGGCGATCTCGTGCGCGTCGAGGGCCATGGGAAGGAAATTGATGACCTCCACCGAGTCCCGCTGCTCCAGGGCGCCCGCCACCCGGTTGAACAGCCGCCATGCCGCGTCGGCCGGCGTCATCGTGTTCAGATCGATGTTCGGTGCCGGCCCCAGCGCCCCCGCGGGCGCGGTCGGACCTGCCGGTCCCCCGGTTCCCCCGTTTCCACCCAGAAGGGAGACACCCCCCACCACGAGGAGTGCGGTGAGGAGCACACCTGCAATGCCCCAGGGGAGCACGCCGGGGCCGCCCGCGACTCCAGCCCCGGCGGCCGGGGTGGGCGGGCCGTGGGCCCCCGCATCCCGGCTCCGGAGCGGAGACCCGCACTCGGTGCAGAACCGCGTTCCGGGGGGCAGGTCGGCGGAACAGGACGGGCAGGGAAGTTCGACAAGGGAAGCGCCGCAGGGTCCGCAGAAGCGACCGGACCCCTCCGCGCCGCACTGGGTGCAGTGCATGGACATGATCTCCGTGTGGGTGCATGCGACTTTGGCGACTCTTCTCAGTATAATGGGGGCGAAGGGATGCTGCGTAGGACCCGGCGGACACCTTCTGCCCCGGCCTTTCGTAGGACGTACCAGGCCCCCGCGTCTTCCCCCATCCTCCTTCCCGCCCCTGGCGCCCTCTGCCCATGCGTCTCTGCCACCGCCTGGCGTTCCTCTGTCTCCTCTTCGCGCCGGTCGCCCTCCTGCCCATGGCGGAAGGAGCATCGGGGGCCCTGCTTTCCCGCCCGCTCCCCGGGGTCGGCCCCGCTGTTTCCGACACCTTCGGGGACGCGGCGGCCCGAGACCTCATGGCGCGGGCCCGGGCCGCCCGGCTCCGCGGCATCGAGGGGCTGGAGAGCTACCAGGGAAGGGTTTGGGAACGGATCTACATCGGTCTCGACGGCCCTGCATTCCGGAGGGAGCGGGGGCTGCTCCAGGAGGAGCGCTCCGGACTGGTGCGCTGGAGTGCGGAGGGCGAGCGGAGGGTGCTCTGGGAAGGCGCGCGCCGTGACATCCCCGTTGCGGGCGTCTCGTCCGGCCGGGACGAGGAGATGGCCCAGAGCCTCGCCCGGGAGCTCGGAGGGTCCCGCCTGCCTCCGCCCCTGACCTTCGATCCGGGGAGCGACCGCATCCTCTTCGGGGGGAGCGAGTGGGCGCTGAACCCCTTGGCCGACACCGCCGGTCTGCACTACCGCTACAGCTCCGGCGACACGCTCCGGATCACGCTCACCGAGCCCGATCGTCAGGTCGTTCTGGCCGAGATCCGCGTGGAACCGCGCCGTTCCGAATTCCGCCTTCTGGCGGCCTCCCTCTGGTTCGACGCGTCCACCGGGGCACTGGTGAGGGCGGTGTACCGTCCGGCTCGCCCCTTCGACCTGGCCCTGGACGGGGATTCCGGGGAGGGGAGCGACGTTCCCCGGCTCTTCCGGCCGGTGCGCGCCGAGATCCGCGTGGTCTCGGTGGATCACGGGTTCTTCGACTTCCAGTGGTGGATCCCCAGGCGATTTCTCTTCGAGGGTGAGGCCTCGGTGGGGCGCCTGGCCCGGTTTCCGTTGAGCGTGGAATGGACGCTCTCCGATGTGGATGTGAATGCCCCGGTCCCCCTGGAGCTCGTCGGGGACGATCTCCCCGACGGCTGGGTCCGGACCGAGGTCATGGTCGCGCGGCCGAGTCGGGAGGACTCGGTGCCCGTAATCCGGATCGTCCCCCCGGGGGGCACGCTGGCCACCGGGCCCGGGATCTCCGACGCCACGGCCAGGGAGCGCTCCACCTTCACGCCCGGTGAGCTCCGCGACCTCGAAGGCCGACTCGCCTCCCTCCTTCCCTCACCGGCACTTGGACGGGTGGAGCTTTTCTGGGGCCTCGAGGAGTCGCTGGTGCGATACAACCGCATCGAGGGGTTCGCCGCGGGCATCGGGGCACGGACGCTTCTTCCCGGGAGCCGCGAAGTCCGTCTCAGGGTCCGGAGCGCCACCGAGGCGCCGCTTCCCACCGCGGATCTGCGGGTTCGGGGGGGCACGCAGGGCCGGCGCTGGGAGGCGGAAGTGTACCGACGGCTCGTCAGCTCCTCGGAGTGGCACGACGCCACGAGCCTCCCCTCCTCCCTTTCGAACGCGTTCAACGGCGAGGGGCCCACCCCCTGGTTTCGCGCGCTTGGTGCCTCGGCCGCCGTGGAGCGCGGGGGGGCGGGGCAGCGCTGGCGGCTCGAGGCCTTCGGGGAGGCCCACAGCTCCGCGGAATTCGGAACGGGCGCCCACCTTCGGCGCCTCATCGACGAGGACCGGCATCTCCCGGCCAACATTGTGGCGGAGGAGGGGACCTGGGGCGGTCTCCGCGGTGATCTTCGCTGGCAGTCCGGCGTGGATCCGCTCCGGCCCCGCGCCTTCTCCCGGCTCCTCGCCGAGGCAGCCGGCGGGGCCTCCACGTTCGCCCGGGGCTCGGTGACCGGGGGACTCGTCTTCCCCCTCCTCCCAGGGTGGGACGGCGCGCTGGAGCTGTCCGCAGGGGGCGCGGCAGGGGCGCTCCCCAGGCAGCGGCGATTCTATCCCGGTGGGCCGTCGGGGTATCGACCCGCGCGGGTGGGCGAATACGAGGGAGATGCCTTCTGGCTGGCCCGTGCGGAGGTGGGGCGGGGCTTCACCGGGGCGAGGGGCGTCGTCTTCGTGGACGCGCTTCGGGTAGCGGACAGCTCCCTCCCTCCGGAAGCGCCTGGCCGGGGCTGGGTCGCCTCCCCGGATCTGGGTGCCGGGGTGGGGCTTTCCTTCCTGGACGGGTTGGTCCGCTTCGATCTCTCCCGCCAGTTGCGACCGGAGGGCGGGTGGAGGCTCCAGGCCTATCTCGACGCGCTTTTCTAGCGACGAGCGAGGCAGGGCGGCCTGGACGGCGGCCGATCCCCGCAGGCGGAAGGAGGGTCAGAGCCCCGAAGGGTCGTCGAGAAAGACCCAGGGGAGGCCGAACTCCTTCTCGAGCCGGGATGCCACCGCGCGGACGCCCCACGTCTCGGTGAGGTAGTGCCCGGCCAGCATCAGGTTGACGCCCAGTTCCCGGGCATCGTGGAAGGCGTGGTGGGGAGCTTCGCCGGTGATCAGGGTGTCGACCCCGCTGGCCGCCGCCTCCGCCAGGAAGGAGGCGCCGGCTCCCGTCACCACGGCCAGTGTCCGGACAGTGTCAGGGCCGGCGTCGAACACGCGGACCGGGCCACCCACTGCATCCCCCAGGCGCTCGCCGAGCGTCGTTCGCGAGAGGTCGCAGGACGTCTGCCACCCCAGCGTCTGCCCCTTCCATTCTCCGAATTCGGCTGCCGGTTCGAGGCCCAGCGCGCGCATCAGGAGGGCACTGTTTCCCACCTCCGGGTGCCGGTCCAGCGGGAGGTGGGAGGAATAGACCCCGATGCCGCCGCGGATCAGCGCGTCGAGCTTCCGGAAGCGTCGCCCCGTGATGCGGCGCTCCGAATCCCAGAAGAGGCCATGGTGCACGAGGAGGAGATCGACGGACTCCTCCACGGCCCTGGCAATGACGTTCTCGCTGGCGTCGACGGCGGCACCGACCCTGCCAACGTGCTCGGGGCCCTCTACCTGGAGGCCGTTCAGGGCCCCGGGATAGTCCTGCTCCGCCCCCTCGGCCAGGAGGCCGTCAAGAAAAGCGAATACGAATTTGGATTCGATCATGGTTCCTGCTTCTTCCTGGCGGAGTGGAGATGTGGAGAAGATGTGGAATGCCGCCCCGGCGTTTCGCTAACCGGATGTGCTCAAAGGCTTTACTCATGTTGTCCACGGATGTGGACAACGATCCCCGACGTTGCCGTGCCCTCATGGACGGCGGAGGTAGGTCAAGGGATCCACCTGGCGGCCGTCGCGTGTAATCTCCAGGTGCAGATGCGGAGCCGTCGACCGTCCGGAGGACCCGGTCATGCCCAGCACCTCTCCGGCCCCGACGGTTCGGCCCGGCTCCGCGGTGATGACCGACGCATGCGCGTAGAGGCTCCGGTATCCGCCCGGATGCTCGACCACGAGGAAGAGGCCGTAGACCGGATCCTCCCCTCGCTCCACGACCCGGCCGCGGCCGACGGCCCGGAAATAGCTCCCCGACGGAATGGCCACGTCGATGCCGGGGTGCGCACCCTGGTCCGAAGCCCCTTCCTCCGGCATGATGAGGCCACGGGTGAGAAAGCCCCGCTCCGTAAGCGGCCAGATCTCCGGGACAAAGGATGCGTCGTCGTCCGATTCAGGGCCCTGCCGGGCTGCACCCGAACCGGGGGGAGGGCCTGCCCCGGCCGGCGGCAACCAGAGGGGACCCGCAACGCCTCCCTCCGGAAGAAAGAGGTCTCGCAGGCGCTGGTAGCTCTCCTCGGCGGCTTCGAGGGTGGCCGCGAGTTCCCGGACCTGCTCGCGCTCCTGCTCCAGGATGGCGATCTGCTCCTGCATGCCCCGGACACCCGCCGAGCGGGCGGCCAGGAACACCCAGCTGCCGATCAGGACACTCGCTGCCACCACGAAGACGATTCCCACCGCGACATAACGCCGCAGGCGCGAGAGCGGGAGACGCCATTCCATTTCCCGGCCCGGCTCTCCGTCGGAGCCGGGGAGGGCGACGCGGACCACCGCGGCCTCCTCGGGGGGCCCCCCTCCTGCCGCCTCCGGCGCCTCCGGGTCCTCCGGTCCTTCGGTCACGGCCACCTCACCCGGCCACGTCACCGGCCTCGGTGCCCGTGAGGAGCTGGAAGAGGCGCTCGAACTCGCTGTTCGAGTGGTACGGAATCTCGATCTTCCCAGCCCCTGCCTTTCCCTCGCGAACGGACGCCCGGGTCCCGAGGGCGTGGCGGAGTTCCTCCTGGAGGGCGCGGAGGACGGGGGACATCGAGGTTTCGCTCCGGCTCGCACCGGGTCCCCCTGACGACCCCGACGGGGCCGGAGTCCGGTTTCCCCGAATCCTGTCCTCCATCTCCCGAACGCTCCAGCCCTGCTCAACGGCCCGCCGGGCAAGTTCCAGCTGTCTCCCGGGATCCTCGATCCCGAGGAGAGCCCGCGCATGACCCATGGAAAGCTCGCCGCTTCCCAGCTGACGGCGTACCGAAGCGGGAAGACGAAGGAGGCGGAGGGCGTTCGCCACCGTGGGCCGCTTCTTTCCGACACTTTCGGCGATTTCCGCCTGCGTCATCCCGAAATCCTCCGACAGGACGCGGTAGCCCTCGGCTTCTTCCAGCACGCCGAGCTCCTCGCGCTGGAGGTTCTCGACGAGGGCGAGCACCAGCAGGGTACGATCGTCCACGTCCCTGACCAGGACCGGGATCTCCTTCCACCCCAGCTCCCGCACGCATCGAAAGCGGCGCTCTCCTGCCACCAGTTCGAAGGCCGTGGTCCCGCCCCCGGGTGCCGGACGGACCACCGGGGGCTGCAGAAGGCCGTTGATCCTGATGGACTCCCGGAGTTCCTCGAGTTCATCCGGTGTGAACTCCCGTCTTGGCTGGAAGGGGTTCGGGACAATCTGGTCCACGCGGAGGCGCCGGATGTTGCCCTCACCCTCGGATGCGAGCATCGACTCGCTCAGCAGGGCGCCCAGCCCCTTCCCCAGCCGGGGCCGCGTCTCGCGGGCGCTCATGCTGCGCCCTCCCCGTGGATGCCGGCCCGCTCTCCGCGCAGAATCTCGGTGGCGAGGGAGAGATAGCTTTGCGCCCCCTGAGAGATAACGTCATATGTAGCAATAGGTTGCCCGAATGAGGGCGCCTCTGCCAACCGGACATTTCTCGGGATTGTCGTCTCGAACACCTTGGCCCCGAAGTATTCCCGGGCCTCAGCGGCGACCTGCTTCGAAAGGTTCAGACGGCGGTCGAACATCGTGAGGAGGACGCCCTCGATCTCGAGGTCCGGATTCAGACTGCGCTGGACGAGCCGGACCGTGCTCAGGAGCTGGCTCAGCCCCTCCAGCGCGTAGAACTCGCACTGGATGGGGATGAGAACCGCATCCGCGGCCGTCAGGGTGTTCAGGGTCAGGAGGCCGAGCGATGGCGGGCAATCGACCAGGACGTAATCGTACGCCTCGCGGATCTCCTCGACGGCAGCGCGGAGGATCTTTTCCCGCTCCGAGCGCTGCACCAGTTCGATTTCCGCGCCGACGAGGTTTCGATCGGAGGGCACCAGGTCCAGGGAGTCGAAGTGAAGGCCGCGGAGGGTGCATTCTGCGATGGACCGCCCCTCCACCAGCACGTCGTAGATCGTCGCAAGTCCGTCTTCCTTGCGGACACCAAGTCCCGACGTGGCGTTCCCCTGGGGGTCGATGTCGATGACCAGCACCCTCTGCTCCGCCACGGCGAGGGAGGCACCCAGGTTGATGGCGGTCGTGGTCTTTCCGACCCCGCCCTTCTGGTTTGCGATTGCGACGACTCGGGCCATGGGGACTTCCAATGCGGGGGGGTCGGGGGTCTTGCCGATGAGCAGGGACGCAATATACCGGCGCCCCGGGGAAAGGTGAAGGCGGGAGGGACAGGGGAGGGGCCACGGAGTCGACGTGTTCCACGTGGAACACCCTCCGGGGTCGCACGGGGGCGGGCCGGCCGACGACCGAAGACTTCCCGCATCGACCGATGTACGGGCGCTCCGGCGCCGCGCGTCACGGACACCCGGCCCACCGACCGCGCCGAACAGAAACGGAAGCAGAATCAGAGACAGGGGCGGGAAGGGGTGACGGTGCGAGGAAAGGCCCCCTGGAGGAGGCGGCAGGCCCCCACGCCCAGGGGTCGCGGCACTCCACACCTGAACGACCCCTGGGTGAGCCTGAGCGCCGGCTCCACCGCAAGGCCGTTTCCACCCGGCCGTGGGCTCCCGTGCGCGGCGGAGCCGACAGCGCCGGCCCGATCGGTGCCTCTCGCTCCGGGCGAAGCCGCGGTCGGGGGCGCACAGAGGGCCGCCGTTGGTGCTGGCGGGTGTTCCACGTGGAACACCCAGGGACTATCCCGGATAGCTCCGCAGCTTCGCTCGCAGTTCCGACAGGTCCGCGAGCACCTCGACGCCGACATCCTCGAGAGCCGCACGATGAGAAAGCGCCGCCGGGCCTCCGATGAGAACCCGAACATCTCCCGTCAACTCCCTTCGCAGCGCTCTCAACTCCCCTGGAAGGTGAGGATCGTCCAGGGGGTGGATCGCAGAAAGGGCCACGGCGGCCGCCCCCTTCCGCCGAGCCGCCTCGGCGATCTCGGTGGCGGGCAGGTCGGCCCCGAGGGAGAGCACATCCCACCCCTCCCCGGCGGAAACCACGGCCGCGAGCATGGCCCCGAACTCGTGGCGGTGCCCTGCGGGCGTTCCCACCAGCATGAGAGGCCCCGGCTCATGCGAGCTCAGCGCCTCGAGAAGCCAGTCAAGGAAACGACGGACGACGCCGGACGCCATGTGCTCGGACGCAGGCCCCACCTCCCCGGCCCGCCAGAGGAGCCCGATCCTCGCCAGGAGGGGGAGCAGAAGGTCATCCACCAGTTCTTCCGGCCCGAGGGCCATCGCGCCCCGGTTCAGGACCCCCTCCAGCCGACGCGTGTCCATGGTCTGAACGGCGTCCAGGGCCAGGGCGAGGAATTCGGTCGCCCGCGGGGAAGGGTGCGCCCGGGGAGCCGAGTCCGCGGCGGACGTTCGCACACCGTTGCCCGCCGCGCGGGCAATCGCCGAGCCGGGACCCGAGTAGTCAAGCCCCGTCGCGCGCGACCGGACCGGGCCGGCCCCCTGTGGGAAGGCCCGCGCCTGCTCCGTGAGCACCAGGTCTCTCAGGCCCTCGAGCGACAGTTCAGCCACCTGGCTGATGTTGTGGCCGGCATCCACCGCTTCCCGAAGGAGGCTGAGCTTCCGGATGTCATCTTCCGAATAGAGCCGCTGTCCCCCGTCGGACCTCCCTGGATCCACCGCTCCATAGCGGCGCTCCCAGGCCCTCAGCAGCGAGGCATTGAGCCCCGTGCGGCGGACCACCACCCGCATCGGATACTGCGGGACGGAGGAATCTCTCTGCATCATGGCTAAGTGTACAGGTTTGCCCGGCTTTGGTCAAGGTTCTGTCCACATAATAGCGACCACCCCTTGACAGCACCTCTACACTTCCTGTACATTGGTTGCACATGATCGATGAGGCCGACCCGTCGGGTCACGGCCCCCGCTCACGGCAGACCAACCTCAATGGAGTCTTCTCCCATGCAGATTCGCAAATTCATCCTCCCCGCGGCCTTCGCGGCGCTCGCGATTGCAGGCCCGGTGCAGGCCCAGTACGGTTCGGCACCCGCAGCCGACAAGGACATCGTTGAAGTGGCGTCCGAGGCCGGAACGTTCACCACGCTTCTCGCAGCCGCTGAAGCTGCCGGGCTGGTCGACGTCCTCAAGTCCGATGGGCCCTTCACGGTGTTCGCCCCTACGGACGATGCGTTCGCCAAGCTCCCCGAAGGTACGGTCGAGTCCCTGCTGGCCAACCCTGACGCCCTCCGGGCCATCCTGCTCTACCACGTCGTTCCGGGCAAGGTGATGGCCGCCCAGGTTGTGGGCATGTCCGAGGCCGAAACGGCCCAGGGCTCCACGATCTCGATTTCCACCTACGGCGAGTCCGTTCGCATCAACGACGCGACCGTCGTGACCGCCGACATCGAAGCGTCGAACGGCGTCATTCACGTCATCGACACCGTGATCCTTCCGCCGTCGGCCAACTGAAGCACCCATCCGGCTGATTGACGGACATCAGGTCCGGGGTTCGAAAGAAGCGAGAGACAGCGGCGCCAGGGGAGTCGTGGAACAGGCGGCGTCGAACTCGAACTTCTTCCGGGCCCCGGGCCTTTTCGCATCCCCATGCGCCGCCCTACCCGGAGCCACGTCTCGAAAGCTCCACCGACAGCGCCTGCAGATCCGCCGGGCTGACCCCTCGCAACCCCGCAGCCTGTGCCAGCGTCTCCGGTCGGGCCCTTTCGAGCTGCTCCCGGGCCTCCATCGAGAGGGTCCGGCAGCTCCGAAAGGAGAACGCATCAGGAATCGGCCTTCCCCCCAGCTTCCGCAGGCGTGCAGCCCGGACCTCGTCCCTCCGCACATATCCGGCGTACCGCTCCCCTACCACCAGCCCCTGCAGGATCTCGAGGTCGGCGCTGCGCGGCGGGGCTCCCCCGGTCATCACCACGAGGTCCGCGGCCTCGAGTTCCGGGCGCTTCGCGAGTTCCCCCGCCGACGCCGGTTCCCGCAGCGGCGCCGAGCCCACATCCTCCAGGCGTGAATTCGCCTCCCGCGGCATCACCTTCGTCCTGTCGAGCCACCCTCGCCAGAACGCTCGTCGCCGCGTCCGCTCCTCCCAGGCCTCCGAGGCGGGGCCCGGCAGCATTCCGAGTTCCACCGCGTGCGCGGCGAGCCTCTCCGGCGCATTGTCCTGGCGGAGCAGGAGCCGGAACTCCGCCCGGGAGGTGAAAAGCCTGTAGGGCTCGTCCACACCGCGGGTGACCAGGTCGTCGACGAGCACGCCCAGGTAGGCATCCTGGCGACCCGGCACCCACGCCTGTCGCTTCTGCACCCCCAGGGCCGCGTTCACTCCGGCGACCAGGCCCTGTCCTGCAGCCTCCTCGTACCCGGTGGTGCCATTCACCTGGCCCGCGAGAAAGAGCCCGGGGATGCCCCGGACCTCCAGGGATCGTCGCAGCTGCTGCGGAGGGAGATAGTCGTATTCGATGGCGTACCCCATCTTCGTGATCCGCACCTCCTCGAGCCCCGGTATGGATCGGAGGAACGCCAGCTGGACCTCCGGCGGGAGCGATGTCGAGAGGCCGTTCACGTACATCTCGGTGGTCTCGAGCCCCTCCGGCTCGAGGAAGACCTTGTGCCGGGGGGCGTCAGGGAACCGGACGATCTTGTCCTCGATGGAGGGGCAGTAGCGCGGCCCCTGACCGGAGATCGCCCCGCCGTAGAGCGCGCTTTCCCCGATGTGGCGCTGCACGATGTCCCGGAGACCGGCCCCGGTCCACGTGAGCCAGCAGGGCAGGGCGCCTGCGGGAGATGCTCCCGCCCAGAACGAGAACCTGAAATCCTCGGTCTCGCCGTCCTGCCGCTCCATCCGGGTCACGTCGACCGTCCTCCCGTCCACTCTCGGGGGGGTCCCCGTCTTGAACCGCGCCATCTCGAGCCCCGCCCGCTCCAGGGACTCTGCCAGCTCACGGACGGCCGGCTCCCCTGCGCGCCCTCCCTCTTCCCCCTCACCCGAGGGCCCGGTGTGCATCCGGCCCCGGAGAAACGTCCCCGCCGTGACCACCACCGCCCTCGCAGGAACCTGCATCCCCCCCCGCAGCACGATGCCCTCCACCCCCGCGCCTTCCGATGCCACCAGGCTGTCCACGGTTCCCTGGAACAGGTCGAGCCCGGGCGTTTCGTCCAGCAGCGTCCGCACCGCACGCGGATAGAGACCCCGGTCGCACTGCGCACGAGGCCCCCAGACGGCGGGACCCTTCGATCGGTTCAGCATGCGGAAGTGGATCGTGCTCGCGTCGGTAGCAGCACCCATGATCCCGCCCATGGCATCGATCTCCCGGGCCACCACGCCCTTGGCGACGCCCCCGATGGCCGGGTTGCAGCTCATCTGGCCAATCCGGGCCAGGTCCGGGGTGACCAGCAGGGTCCGACAGCCCATGCGGGCGGACGCCGATGCCGCTTCCACCCCGGCATGCCCCCCCCCGATGACGACCACGTCGTAACTTCCGAGCATTCGTGCCTCCTACTTTCCGATGCAGAAACTCCGGAACAGCGCGTCCAGCACGTCCTCTCCGCCCACGGTTCCGACAAGCTCCGCCAGTGCCTCCTCTGCGCTCCGCAGATGCGAGGCTGCCAGTTCTGCGGGGACTCCGGCTTCGAGCGCGCCGGTGAAGTCCCGGGTCTCCCGGAGTGCCTCTTCGAGCGCCGCTCGGTGCCGTTCCCGGACCAGTACGCCGTCCGACCCGGCGTCGATCCCGGCGAGGGACCCGAAGGCCAGCCCCACCAGGGCCTCTCGAAGGGGGCCCAGGCCCTCCCCGGTATGTGCGGACACGGGGATCCATCCCGTCGCAACGCGTGACGCCAGGCCCGGGGGCACGGCCCACCCGGCCCCCGGCGCCTGATCCTGGCAGCTCCGCACGAGAACGAGTGCGGGTCTCGCTCCGCCCCCGGCCAGTTCCAGGATCTCCTCCCACTCGGCGTCGCCAGGAGCCCCGTCCGAGGCCCGCCTGCACCAGAGCAGTGCCTGCGCCGCACCGATCCAGCGGTGAGCGACCTCGATTCCAGCCGCCTCCACGGCATCCGCGTCGGTCCGGATCCCCGCCGTGTCCACCAGCGTGAACGGGAAGCCGGAGAGCTCCATGCGCGCGTCCACCGCGTCCCGGGTGGTACCGGGCTCGTCGGCCACCAGCGCACGTTCCCGTCCCACGAGGGCATTGAACAGTGACGACTTTCCGGCGTTCGGACGCCCCGCGAAGACCACCGTCGCCCCCTCCCGCAGGAGTTCGCCCCCCGGGGCGGTGGCGAGGAGACGCGACATCGCCTCGTCCACGAGCCGGACCCGCGCCACGATCCCTTCCACCGGGGTCGGCGCATCGTCCTCGTCGGGAAAGTCCAGGTGATGCGCCAGGAGCACCTCCACCTCCAGCAGGGACCGGCGCAGCGCTTCGATCCGGCGGGAGAGCCCTCCTTCCGCCTGGTAGACCGCCACGGCGTGCCTCGCGGGACTCTCGGCCTCGATGAGGTCCTGGATCGCCTCCACCTGGAGCTGGTCGAGCTTCCCCTCGAGCCAGGCCCGCCGCGTGAACTCTCCCGGCTCGGCCATCCGCGCACCGGCGGAGCAGCACGCCTCGAGGACCCGGGCCACGACCATGGGCCCCCCATGCACACTCAGCTCCGCCACGTCCTCCCCCGTGTACGATGCCGGCCCCGGGAACCACGTGACCAGCCCCCGGTCCAGGAGCTCACCGGGCGGACGGGGAGCCCGGATTCCCGCGAGCACCGCGGTTCGCGGAGGCTGCAGCCGCACCGGCCCGCACCCGAGGGCGTCGAGGATCCCGTCCACACCGGGACCCGAGAGCCGGATCACCGCCAGCGCACCCCGCCCCGGGGGGGTGGCACGGGCGACGATGGTATCGCGAGCGACCACGTCAGCCGGGGGCGGGAACCGCCGCCTTCTTCTGACCCTGCATCTTCTGGCGTTCGTTGGCGATCCACCACGACTGGGGGAGGGTCGCCACGTTCGCCGTCAGGTAGTAGAGATTCAGCCCCGACGGGAAGTTCGCGAAGATGACGACCATGACCACCGGGAGCACGTACATCATCATCTTCATCTGCGGCTGGAGGTCCTCGATGGTCCGCATCGAGATCCACTGCAGGAAGAACATGGAGACGCCGAGCAGCACCGGGAGGATGAAGAGCGGATCCTTGGCCGACAGGTCCGGGAGCCACGCGAACGGGACGCCCCGGAGCTCGATGGTATTCTGGAACACGAAGAAGAGCGCGATGAGGATCGGCCACGGAAGGAGCATGGGCCAGCAGCCGGCAAGGGGGTTGAAACCATGCTCCTTGTACAGCTTCATCAGCTCCTTCTGCAGCTTCTCCGGGTTGTCCTTGTACTTCGTCTGGATCTCCTTCAGGAGCGGCTGCACCGCCATGTTCTTGAGCTGCGCCTTCATCGCCTTGTGGTAGAGCGGGAAGAGCACGATCCGCATCAGCAGCCCGAACAGGATGAGGACGAGGCCGTATCCGAGGGCCAGGTTCTCGTGCATGAAGATCAGCACCCACATGATCCCGGCCACGAAGGGACGGAGGAGCGGCCGGAGGAAGCGCCACCCGACGGGATTCACCTCCTGCAGGTCGTTGCCCAGCGCCCCGAGAAGGGCGTAGTCCTGGGGTCCCGCGAAGATCCGGAACGCGAACGTTCCCCCGGATCCCAGCGACTGGGTAACGGCGAAGTCGGCATCGGGCTCGTCGTCCCCGGAGGCCCGGGGTACCGGCCGCACGATGAGGCCGCCCAGGTACTCCGCCCCACCCTCGATGGCCGGACTCGCCGCCGGCATCGCCACCAGCACGAAGTAGCGGCTCCGAAGCGCCGCCCAGAAGAACGGACCCTCCTCCACCTTGGCGACGTCGATCTTCGAGAGCTCGTTGCTCGTGATTCCGTTCTGCAGGTGGTTCACGGCGTAGGCCATGGCCCGGGCCTCGTCCCCGGTATCCACCTCGTTGAAGGCGAGACCGCGGCCCAGGTCCGTGACCAGCAGCCCGCGCTCGAGCCCCCGGACGCGCCCCTGCGCCCGGATCAGGTACGCGCCGGGATCGAAGGTGTAGCGCACCTCGAACGAGAAGGGACGGTCCGGGTGGGTATAGCGAAAGGTCACGTCGGCAGGCTCGGACCCCTCGGTGAAGGTCAGCCCCCCGGCCGGTTCCACCTCGAAGACGAGGTTCCGCAGGTCCACCGTATCGGCCCCGACGACAATGCGTGATCCGAGGAGCCCCGCGACGTCGTCGCCCACCAGTTCCACCGGCCCGGGGCGGGTAAACGAATTCCAACGGTTGAGCCGGGCAGAGGTCAGCTGTGCCCCGAGCGTGGAGAAGGTATAGCTGTAGAGGGGGCCCTCCACGACGACGCTGGTGGCGGCCGCCGACGGATCCGGGAGTTCTTCCGCCAGGTCCAGCCCCGCGACGGGATCCTCTTCCTGGTCCAGGGGGGGGAGGGCCGGTGCCATGTCGGGGATGCGGGGAGGTGCGGCCTGGCCCGGGGCGGCTGTCCCCGGCGCCTGGGCCGGGTCCTCCACCTCCACATCACCGGGGTCCGGAGCCTCGACCTGCCCGGGAACGGCGGCGGGGTCACGCTCCGGGGGCGGATCTCCCTGGAAGAGGAGGTTCGTCCCCACGAGCACACCCAGCATGAGGACGACGGCGAGAACGAAACGCATTTCCGAATTCATTGGCTCAACGGCTCCTCTCGGGCGCCGGCTCCCTCTGCTGGAGCCCCGCCCGGAGGTCGGTCAGAGGAGAGAGGGACGGGGTCGTAGCCCTTGCCACCAAATGGATTGCACCTGGCAAAACGGCGCAGGAAAAGCCATCCGCCGCGAAGAAGGCCGAAGCGGGAGATGGCCTCGTGGGCGTACGACGAACAGGTCGGATGAAAGCGGCAGGACGCCGGCGTGAGCGGCGAGATCGCGAGCTGGTAGAAACGGATCAGACCGAGTGCGATACGCCGGAGCACAGCTCCTCCGTGAAACGAACCAACGCGTGACGAAGTTCGGCAAAGGATGCAGAGTAGGCCTCGGGTCTGGCCCTCACCAGGATGTCCACCCGGGATCCGCAGGCCCGGAGAGCCGGCAGGACGTCCCGCCGCCCGATCTCGCGAAGCCTGCGACGAAGGAGGTTCCGCTCGACGATGCTGTGACGGTGCCTGGGCACCACCACCCCGTAGCGCGGGAACTCCCCCGCTCCCTCGGCTGTCAGGAGGTCCAGGGGGCCGCGTCGACGTCGGGTTCCCGACCGGTGCAGTGCAACGATCTCCGTGCCTCTCCGGATGCGGGCCTTGCGGGGAAGGCGCTCGCGCTCCGGGCCGGCGCGGTTCGGGCCCGTCGGACCCGTCGGACCCGAAACTTCGTCGTCCGGCGGGCGGTCCATCACGAGGGCTTCCGGCGTACGGGTACCGGGGCGCCGAACGCCGTCCCCGGCGCTCGTGCCCGGGACACCGACTCCCCGTTCACTTCGAGATTACTTGGAACCCACCCTCACGGCGAGCTGATGGCGCCCCTTCTTGCGGCGCCGCGCCAGGACCTTGCGACCGGACTTTGTGGCCATGCGGGCCCTGAAGCCGTGCTTGTTCAGGCGCTTGCGATTGCGCGGGCGATATGTCGGCTTCATGGTTTTCCTGCCCTGAAAGCGTACAGAATTCTGGTTACGGTCTAGCTTTGGAAAATAGGCCCACTGCCCCCCGGGGGTCAAGGCGGGG
>REBP01000171.1 GCA_007692665.1 Gemmatimonadales bacterium
CGGTGACGAGCCCCGCAGACCCCGCCCCGATGACGATGAGGTTCCGGTCGAACGACGCGGGGCGCGACCATCCCCGCAGGACCTTGCGGCGCTTCACCCCGCGCACGATCCAGGTGGCAAGGAGGGGAAACAGGCCCAGCAGGGCGAAGGCCCCGATGACGCCGGGCGAGAGGATTCCCCCCAGGGAGTCGATGCGCGCCAGCTGGGTGCCGGCGTTCACGTAGACCGCGGTGCCCGGAAGCATTCCGATCTGGCTCACCACGAAGAATGGAATCACGCGGATGGGTGTGAGCGACATGGCCAGATTCACCACGAAGAACGGAAAGACCGGGACGAGGCGGATCATGAAGAGATAGAGGGGACCGTCACGCTCGATGCCGTCGTTCAGCGACTGCATTGCGCCCCCGAAGCGCCGCTGTACCGCATCCCTGAAGAGAAAGCGCCCAAGGAGGAAAGCGAGCGTGGCTCCGATGGTGGATGCGAAGGAGACGATGATCGTCCCCCAGATCAACCCGAAGAGCGCCCCACCCACGAGGGTCAGGATCGCCGCCCCGGGAAGCGAGAGCGCGGCGGCCGCGATGTAGACGGCGGCGTAGATCCCCACGGCGAGGAGCGGCCTTCCGCTGCGGAAACTCTCGAGGGCCGCCTGCCGATCCCGCACGAAGTCGAGGGAGAGGAATCGCCCGAGATCGAAAAGGAAGAAGGACCCGATGGCCAGGATGACCGCGATGAGAACGGCAATGCGAAGGGCGGTGCGGGACATCGTGGAGGGCCTCGCGGGAGGGGGTGTGGAGGGTGGCCGTGGCGGGAGACCGTGGAGGGAGACCGTGGAGGGACTTGCCGGCCGGTTCGGTAATACCTCCGGGGCTCACCGGGTTCCCCGGGCCCCGGTATTCCCTTGCCTCCGGGGAGGAAAATTCTACCGCATTTTCGCGGACGCGTGGCTCCTGACCCCGGCCCGGCCCGGGCGGTTCAACTCATTGACTCATAACATGTTGTATCATGATCAAGGATCGATTCGTGCCCCGCGGCCCTACCGTTGCATCGTGTCTGTTCGGGGGACATACCGCTCCCCTGGGCGTGACGGATCCCCGAAGGCAGCATGATGGTTGCCCGATTGTCGGGATGTCGTGATGCCCGACGTTCCATCTGATGGAGGAATAAATTGGACTTCAAGCGTTTTGGCATGCGAAATACCGGCGCCGTCGCAGCGGCGCTCCTGGCCTCGGCTACCCTCATGGCGGGCCCTTCCACGGCCGCCGCCCAGACCTGTCTCGGTGTGGCGACCCTTCCCGGACAGTTTTCCATCGGCGGATACGGAACCTTCGCCGACAATTCCACCGCGTACGGCGTCGAGTCCCGCTCGAACCTTCCCGGGAACCTGGCCATGGGCGCCCGGATCGGGATCGTCGACCTGGATGGGACCGATGAGAACCTCACGTCGGTCGGGGGTCACCTGGCCATGGAACTTCCGGCGCGCGGCGCTGTCGGGATCTGCCCCGTGGTCGGGGTCGGCTACGACTTCTGGAGTGGCACCCTCGCCGGGGCCGACCTTGATTACTCGAGGCTGGCCTTCCCTCTGGGCGTTTCCATCGGGTCACGTCTGGGTGACGGAAACGGGATCGCAGTGATTCCTGCGGCACAGGTCGGGCTGATGCACCAGCGTTTCAGTGGCTCCGCATCCACGGGACCCCTGCTTTTCCAGAGGGACGGAACGCGGAATGACCTTTACCTCGACGCCGGTGCCGGCATCCAGATCAACCGGATCGAGGCGCGGGCCGGCATCTTCAGAATCTTCGAGGACGATGCGGAAACGGTCTTCCGCGTCGGCGTCGGCTTCCTGTTCTGATTGCAGGCTGCCAGTTCTGATCACGCCTCCTGGCCACAAGCGCGGGGGAGGCGAGGAGCAGCGCTCCGGCCGGCCCGCTGGCCTTCATGGCCGGCCGGAGCCGCTCTCCTGTCGCGGGCAGCCCTCAGGAACCGGACTCTTCCCGGATTTCGGAGGCGACACGTTCCACGTCGCGCATGACCCGGAGCAGGTTCCCGCCCCACAGCTTCCGGATCTCCTCTTCGGAGAACCCCCGGCGCACCAGTTCGACGGTTACGTTCAGCGTCTCCGACGCATCCATCCAGCCCTCCACGCCTCCGCCGCCATCGAAGTCCGAAGAGATGCCGACATGGTCGATCCCGACCAGGTTCACGGCATGTTCGATGTGATCGATGAAGTCGGCCAGGGAGGCTGAAGGGAATGCGTCCTCGATTGCGGCCATCTCCCGGTCCCAGTTCTCCCTATCGGCTCCTTCCAGCGCACCAATGCCTGCATTGGAAGTGATGCCGAAGCGCTCCCTGAGGGCAGCCACCTGCTCACCCCGCTCGGGCGGCTGGACCCTGACGAAGGCGCCCAGCGCGGTGGCCTGCGCGACGCCCCCGGCCTCAGCGAGGACCCGGAGCTGCTCGTCGTCCAGGTTCCTTGCGTGATCGGCAACGGCCCGCATGGAGGAGTGCGACGCGATAACGGGGGCCCTTGAGAGTCGGACGGTCTGCAGCATCGTCTCCCGTCCTGCATGGGACACATCCACCATGATCCCCAGCCGATTCAGCTCCGCCACGGCCTCCTGACCGAGGGGCGAAAGACCGTTCCACTCCGGCCCGTCGTCCCCAAGGCGCGCAACTTCGACGGCCGCATCACCGAAATCGTTGTGTCCGTTGTGGGTCAGGGAGACATATCGGGCGCCGAGTTCATGGTACCGAGCCCAGGTGGAGAGGTCGGTGCCCAGGGCGAACGCGTTCTCGACCCCGATCAGGGCCACGAGCTTCCCCTCCCCATGAATCCGCTCGACGTCTTCCGCAGAGTAGGCGAGTTCGATCTGATCCGGATACATCTCGTAGGACATGCGGCGGATGCCGTCGAACTTGCTCATCGCCGTGCGGTTTGCCGCGGCATATCCCTCGGCGGTCCGCTCGCCCTGGCCCACGTAGACGATGAAGAAGGCTGCGTCCAGCCCCCCCTCCCGCATCTTCGGGAGGTCGTTCTGGTACTCCCCGCGCACCCCGGGGTCCACCTCCGAGGCAAAGGTGGTCGGAATATCGACATGAGTGTCGATGGTGATCACCCGGGCATGGATCTCCCGCGCGGTTTCCAGGATTTCCTCCTCGCTCATGTTCGCACCTGATCTCGCTGCCGGATCCTCGCGCTCCTGCCCCGCGTCGGGCGCACACGAAGCGAGGCCAAGCGTCACGATGGCGACGAGCAGGAAGGGCAGGGTCCAGGGGGCGGTGCGGGAGGGGATGCGCAAGGGGCTTCTCCTTCTGTCGGCATGGGTCGGCAGGGGTTCACGGACCCCGGGTTGACGAGCCAGAATAGGGGCTGGCCCCCTGCACGGCAACGGAACGGAATCCGGATCAGGGGAATGTGCGCGTTGGCTGTGGGTATTCGTCCCCACCCCTCCGTCGCTCGCGGAGTCTTGGTGAGAAGTGCACCCGGACGTCGGGCGACTTCACAACACCAGCCCCAGAAACCGCAAGCCCGCGGCGACGGGGACTCGCCTTCGGCCCCCTGCATGCCGAGGAGGGAGATGGGAAACATGACTTCCGAGCAACAGCTTCCATTCGAGATAGTTCTGCAGCCACCGGAGGGAAACGCCCCGAAAGGGTCGAAGAAACGGGCGGATTCCCCGAAGCAGGCGGGTCAGTGGCGTCATGTCGCGGCGGCATTTCCGGCCGACCACCAGGCCCAGGCGCCGCCCTGCGAGGGCCACGCTGCCAAAGCGACCACGGCCGTCACGAATCCGGCATCCCCGATGCACGAGCATCGAGATCCACGGCTCCAGCATGGCGGCACCGGGTCGCGCATCCCGAGCGGCGATGGCGAGAAGCCGCGCATCGCCTTTCAGGCGGGCTCGCTGGCGCCCGATCGCCCCGAGCACCCACACGCGCGCTTCACGAGAGCCGATTCTCCGAATCCGCACCGGAGTGCAGTCCGCGAGCAGTTCGCCTTGCCAGGGAGTGCGAGCCGACTCCCGCCTGGCATCCAGGATGCGATGCCGCCACCGGAAGGCCGTCGAGGGCGATATCCCCGCCTCCCTCGCCGTCAACCGGACACTCAGGCACCGTTCCATGGCCGCGAGGTTGAGCGGCCACCGACTGATCCGGCGGCAGCGAGCCAGAAAGGTCCCGGTAAGATCACTGAAGGTTCGGTTGCATGACGTGCATCGGTATCGCTGCCTCCCGGCGAAGGCCCCCCATCGGTGGCAGGGGCCACCACCGCAGCGCGGACAGACCACGTGTGAGCACGCTTTCCCGAACCTCCGGAGCCGCACCAGCTCCAGCACCAGGTCCCGCTCTGTCGTTTCAGATGACCGAGTATTCATGACACACGGTCGCAGGTGGAACGGGGCGGATGAATGGTAAAGCGAGACCCCACACCCCTCGGGTACATTGCCGGAGTCCCGGTGGATCACCTCCGCTGTGCAGCCGGGGTTGGCCTGAACCTCTCCGAAGGTATACCGTATCCGGATGCTGGAATCCCCTCCCTGGGTGGTCATCGCCACCGCTCTCGCCGCAGCTCACCTTCTGGGGATCGTCTCCGCGATCTCGGCCCTGATGTCGACTCGGACACCTCAGGGCAGCGTGGCATGGATCCTGTCCCTGATCTTTGCGCCGTGGCTCGCGGTGCCCCTCTACTGGCTTTTCGGTCCGTCACGGTTCGATGGCTATGTTTCGGCTCGGCGCGGGGACGATTCCACGCTGCGTGACCTTCTGCGTCACCCGCCCCTGGACGCGGAACCGTACACTTCACTCCGGCCCGGCCCGGGCACCAGCCCTTCCGCCATCGAGCACCTCGCCCGCCTCCCCATTCTCGGGGGAAACGAGACCGAGCCTCTCCACGACGGTGACAACACCTACGCGTCCATTCTCGAAGGGATGAACCGCGCCCAGCGATATGTTCTTTTCCAGTTCTACATCCTGCGAGACGACCCGACAGGGCACAGATTCAGGGATGCACTTATCGAATGCGCCAGGCGCGGCGTAGATGTCTACCTGCTCGTGGACCGGGTCGGGAGCTTCGGGCTGCCGAAACGCTATTTCGATGAACTGCTCGAAGGGGGCGTGAACGCCGCCTACTTCTCGAGCATGCGGCGCTGGCCCGCCCGCCTTCAACTCAACTTCAGGAACCACCGCAAGGTCGTCGTGGTGGACGGAGCCGAGGCATGGACCGGAGGCTTCAACATCGGAGAGGAGTACCTGGGACATGATCCGGAGACGAGCCCCTGGCGGGACACCCATCTCCGGATACGCGGCCCCGCCGCACTCGGGCTCCAGCTCACCTTCGTGGAGGACTGGTACTGGGCGGTGAAGGAGGTGCTGGAACTCGACTGGACCCCTCACCCCGTCGGCGCTGAAGGGGCGGATTCAGCGTCTGTCCCCGACGGAGGGAAGGAGAGTGGTCCACCCCTCGGGGAGGATGTTCTGGTGATTCCTTCCGGGCCGTCGGACCCCGTCGAAACCGCCAGCTTGCTCATGCAGCATGCGATTCACTCCGCTGCGGATCGGATGTGGATTGCAAGCCCCTACTTCGTGCCGGACCGCAGCGTTCAGGACGCCCTAAGGCTGGCCGTGCTCCGGGGCGTGGACGTACGCATTCTCATCCCGAGACGTGCGGATTCCAGGCTGATCGACATTGCGGGCTTTGCCTTCCACGGGGACCTTCTCGAGGCCGGCGTCAGGATCTTCCGGTATCGGAAGGGATTCCTTCACTGCAAGACCGCGGTTGTCGATGACTCGGTGGCCGCTGTGGGAACCGTGAACCTCGACAACCGATCCCTGCGTCTGAACTTCGAAGTCACGGCAGTTCTCTTCGGGAAGCGGTCCATTTCGATCCTGACTCGCCATTTCGAGGAGGATTTCAGCGAGTCGGACGAACTCCGGATGGAGCAGGTCACAGACCGGCCACTCCTCGCCAGGGTCGCATCCCGACTGGTATACCTTTTCGCACCCCTTCTCTAGGAAGCCCGAGCACCCGGACCTCGAGGGCGGTCAGGAAACGGGGGCTTCCCGGTCCCCGTCGGCGCTTACCATCACCTCGAATCCCCGCTCCCGCAATTCCGCCGCACGGGATTCGGCCGCCGCTCGGGAGGGGAACCTGCCGAGTCGCACGCGAATCAACGGACTCCCGTCGACCCGAACGAGGCGCACGTCGAGACCCGCACCCTCGAGCTCCCGCGACAGCGAGGCAGCACTGGCAACCTGACCGAAAGCACCAAACTGGACGGCGAAGGTACCGGTGGGCTGGGGGGGCTGGGCCTGCGGCCTCGAAGGTCCCTGGGCAGGGGCTGGAGCGGGCGCAGGCGGGCTCGCAGGGGCAGGTGCCTGCGAGGTTGTCTGTCCGGTCGCTGAAGTCGCCGGTGGGGTGGTGGAAGGCCGCGCTCCGCCTTCAAGCTGGGCCAGGCCGGAGCGGGCCTCCACCCGGTGCGGGCTGCCGGGATAGTCCCGAATCAGGATTTCGAGGTATCGGCGGGCCACGTCGACCTCGCCCCGGGCCCGGGCGCCGTGGGACAGGCGGATCAGGGCCTGATCGGACCACGCGCCCCCGGGGAACTCGACGACAAGCCTTCGATAGAGAAGCTCGGCAGCTTCGGGCTCCACGGTCAGCCGGCCCCGGAGCCAGATGGCTTTCTGGACATCCGTCCGGTCCCGCCCCGCCTCCCCCGCCTGCCACCATCCCTCGATCCGGGCTCTTGCATCGGCGTACCGCCCCTCGGCCAGCGCAATCTCCGTGGCCTCGAGAGCCTGGCGGCCCCCATCGGCACGCGCCTGTGCATGCAACGGTCCCGTTCCGACCGCGAGAGCCATGAAGACGACGCAGGTGAAGGGCACGAGGGCGAATCGTCCGAAGTTCATCATGCCGCTTCCCGATTGACGTCGCGTTCCACGAGCCAGGCCTCCAGAAGGTGCGAATCGGAAAACCCGGAGGACTTGAGCAGGCGATCCACCAGGAGGAGCCCCTCGATCGCCTGCCGCAGTTCCTCCACCGACCATCCATGGGCCTGGGTTCCGTACTTGCGAGCGAGCCACCCCTGGCGCGGGGGGAGTGATCGTTCCAGCGCAGCAGTACCCCCGGACCGGACGAGACCCAGCCGGAGAAAGTGCGTCGCGAGTCCGATCACGAGACCCACACCCGACTCACCATGGTCAAGGAGGACCCGGAGTCCCCGGAGCGCCGGGGTCGTCTTCCGCTCTGCCACCAGGTCAAACCATCCCCATCGATCCTGACGGGGGATCATCGTGCCTGCAGCCTCCACCTCTGCAAGGGTCACCTTCCCCCCCGGATCCACCATCCCGGCGAACTTCCGGAGCTCGCTCTCCAGGAGGCCGAGGTCCGCCCCGATCCCCTGGGCCAGGGCTCGAGCCGCATCCTCCGCCAGCTCCATCCCGTGAGCGGAGCGCGCGCGTTCCATCAGCCACACCGGAAGATCGCTTCCTTCCACCGGGCGAAACTCCATGCTGCGACCCAACTTGGCCAGGTCCCGGTAGAACCGGGCGCTGGAGCCCGCGGGGACTGAACAGGAGAGAATCAGGGCGAGCCCCTCGGGCGGCGAGGCGGCGACCGCCAGGAGCTGGTCCCGTGCCCGCGGCGACCCGGCCAGGGCTTCCGTCTCCCTGAGGACCACGACGCGCCACTCGGCCATCATGGGAGGGGTGCCGAGGATCGAGGCGATCTGCTCGTGCGACGTCTCGCTCCCCCGCAGACGGTCATGGTTGAAGTCCGCCGTCCCGGGGTCGAGATGCGCATCCACGAGAGAGCGGACAGCTTCCTCCTTCCGGAATTCGTCATCGCCATACAGGTAGAAGACCCCCCCGGGTTCACTCCCCAGGGAGGCCTTCAAGGGTGCCGGAATCATTCGTCCCGCCCTCTGGTTGGGTACCGGGTCAACGAAGGGTCGACCCGCTCGTTCCGTTCACTGCCGGCCTGTCGCTCGAGGCCCGCAGCCGGAGGGCCGTCACTGGAGGCCCGTCCGGACCACGCCCCCACTTCGATTCCGATGATAAAGGGGCGAATGCTCGTAGAGAAGGGTGTGGGACTGGGACCAGAAGTCCGGCTGGACCAGGGCGGCGGGAGCACGCGAACTCCCGGTCGTCGTGGTCACCGGTCGCAGGGCGGGCGGGCTCGGCACGCTCGCCGTGATCGTCGGAAGGGACGCCGGGGGGAGTGGCGTCACGGCCTGGGATACCGGACCCCATGCGACCACGGCAACCAGGATGGCTGCGGCCAGTCCGAGGGGCACGGGGTAGGCGAGTCCTGACTCCCGGTTCCCCTGTCGGTCCAGATCACTCTGGTAGATCCGGTGCTGAAGTCGATCGTGGAAATCGTCGCGATACGGGGGCGCAGGCGACTCGCGCAGCAGCGCGGTCCCTTCGACCACCACGCGGTGGTATCGCGCGCAGGTCGAGCAGGTCTCGATGTGACCTTCGAACTCGGCCCGGTCGGGGAGCCCGCGGGTCTCGTCGTCGTGAAACTCGGAGTATCGATCGAGGAATTCGTTGCAGTCCATG
>REBP01000151.1 GCA_007692665.1 Gemmatimonadales bacterium
GAACTCCCCTCGTACACGTCGATGGGGACGTTCCCGGTCCCGATGCGGGCGCGGGACTCCTGCACCCGGGCCGATTCGTCGGTCCCGTAGGTCAGGGATCCCAGGTAGCCGAGGGTCCGGCCGAAGAGCGGCATGGACCCTCCCACCGAGCCGCCCAGCGAGAGGGGGAGCCGTCCCGATGCCTCCTGTACCGACCACGCGTTCCGGAAGGAGTTCACCACCTGGTTCACTTCCTGGCCCCGGGAGGACGTTCCGGAATAGGTCGCCGCGGGCCCCGGAATGCCCCGGGGCGCGGTGGCCGAAGCCCTCCATTCTCCCCCCACGGTCGGGGCCCGGAAGAGGGTCTGGCCCGTCGCCTCGGATTCCCACCCCGTGGAGACGCTCAGCGACCAGGTGGTCCGGGTGGGGAAGGAGGGGGTCCGGATGTCGACGTTTCCGCCCGAGAAGTCCCCGGACTGGTCGGGTGTGAAGGTCTTGGATGTGGTGATGGCCTGCAGGAGCCCCGCCGGGAAGAGGTCCAGGGGGACGATCTTTCGTTCGGGCTCCGGGCTGGGAATCCGGGTCCCGTTCAGGGAACTGGTGGTGTAGCGCTCCCCGAGGCCGCGAACGAAGACGTACTTCCCGTCCTGTACCGTGACCCCGCTCACCCGCTTCACGGCGGCCGCGGCGTCGCCGTCGGGCGAGCGCGCGATCTGTTCCGCCGAGATCGCGTTCACCAGGGACTCGGAGGTACGCTGTTCCGACAGCAGGTTGACCGCGCTCCCGCGCTCCACGTCGGCGGAGACCGTGATGCCGGCCACGGCCACGGCCTGACGCTCCATGAGAAGGTCGATGCGCGTGATGCCGCTCTCCGACACGTCGATGCCGGTGACCGTTCGGGGTGCGTACCCGATGAGCTGGACACGGAGCGATACGGGGCCTGCCGGCACGCGGTCGAGCTGGAACCGACCGTCCACCCCTGCGACGACACCGCGGGGACCGTCCTCGAGCACGATCTGCGCGCCGGGGAGGGACTGGCCCGTGGCGGCGTCCCGCACCTGGCCGAAGAGACGGCCCTCTGCGGCGCCGGACGCGGCGCCCGGCGACTGGGCGTCGAGGCGGGGGGTGCCTGCAAGGCCCGCAACACATGCGACCACGAGAAGACCCATGGCCACCTTCAGAACCAGGCGAACGTTCATGCCTCTTGCATCCTCGGAACAGGGACTGTGGTGCCACCACGCTCGTTTCATTGCTGAAGAATGCACCGCCCCTGTAACGGCAAGTGGGGGTGCGCGTGTAACGAGTTGGCGAGCACGGCATCACGATTCGCCGACGGAGGGGGGCCGGGGTGCACGGCTCGACCCGCCATTTCGTGACCGGAAGCTGGAGATGATTTACACTTCCGTGACATGGGACCCCGGGGGCCGTTACAGGGCTGGATTAGAATCGAGCCGTATCCACTTCGCTTCGGGCACCCGTTTGCAACCGAGGAGCTCATGGAAAACGCCCTGGTCAGGAGCATCATGGACATCACGCCGCAGCGCGCGAGCGCCCCCCGGGTCCTCGTCGTCGAGGACGAGCCGGACATCGCCGCCCTCATTGCGTACCAGCTCACCCGCGAAGGCTTCCGGGTGGAGACCGCCTCCACCGGCGACCAGGCGCTCACGGCCGTGGGACGGGAAATCCCCGACCTCGTGGTCCTGGACCGCATGCTCCCCGGGCTGTCGGGAGACGAGGTCCTCCGTGCGCTCCGACAGGAGACCGCCACCCAGTCCCTTCCGGTTCTCGTGCTCACCGCCAAGCGGGAGCAGGAGGACCGGATCCAGGGGCTCGAACTCGGCGCCGACGACTACCTGACCAAGCCCTTCTCGCCCCGCGAGCTGGTGCTCCGGGTTCAGTCGATCCTTCGCCGGGCAGACCAGGGCACCAGCGAATCCGGTGGCCGGCTTCTCCGCGCGGGGCCCGTGGCCCTCGACGTGAGTGCCCACCAGGTTTCCATGAACGGCGAGGAACTGAGCCTCACCCCCACCGAGTTCCGACTGCTGCAGGCGCTGATGGAGCGACGCGGCCGCACGCAGAGTCGTCGACAGCTGCTGGAACGGGCGTGGGACGTGGAATCGGACGTCGCCGACCGGATCCAGACCCGGACGGTCGACATGCACATCCGTCGCCTCCGCTCCAAGCTCGGCGAGGTCGGGGACTGGGTGGAGACCGTTCGTGGGTTCGGCTACCGGCTCAAGGTCCCCGAGGGGGTGGAGTGACACTGCGGCTCCGGCTGCTGATTCTTGGCGGCGGAGTCATCGCTGCGGCGTTCCTGCTCGTTGGCCTCGGTCTGAGGGGAGCCGCGGAGGCACCCTGGGCCGAAGCCAGGGAGGACCAGGTGCTGAGGAGCTGGGCAACGGCGGCCCGCCTCCTGGAGGTGGACGGGGCGCTGGGAGCCGATCCGCGGCAGGGTGCCCTCGAGCTCGGGGATCTCCTGGGGATGCGCGTGACCCTGGTGGACCCGACGGGGCAGGTCCTGGGCGACTCCGGGGTGCCGGAGGGCGATGTCGACAACATGGAGAACCATGCGGGTCGCCCCGAGGTGCGAGCCGCTCTCGAAGGCCGCCTCGAGCTCGTCGAACGGAGGAGCCCCACCCAGGGGGTCCTCTCCTTCTACGTGGCCGGCCCCGCGACCCTCCCCGGCGGTGAGCCCGTGGTGCTGCGCCTGGCCACGCCGAGGGGTGTGGCCGGGGGTCCGCTGGAACGCGCACCGGTCCTGCTCCTGCTGGTCGGCGCAGGGGCCTTCCTCGTTCTCGCGGCCGTGACGGTCGGGGGGGGGATGGATGGTCAGCTCCGCCGGAGCATCCGCCGCCTCGAGGGCGCCGCGGCGATGGCCGGTTCCGGGAAGCTGGACGGCTTCCCCCCCCCGGAGGATCTCTCGTCGGAGCTCGCCGGGCTGGGATCGTCGCTGCAGCGCATGGGGGACGAGGTCCGGGACCGGATGCGGGAACTCCTCCGGGAACGCGAGGAACTGCTGACCCTCGTGGACGCCATCGCCGAAGGCGTCGTGGCCCTCACCGACGACGCGCGCGTCCTGCGCATGAACAGGGCTGCCGTCGAGCTCCTCGAGGTCCCGCGCCCGGCGCCGTTCGCCCCCATCGGCACCCTCATTCGCCACCCCTACCTCCGTGACCACCTGGAGGAATCGGTGGTCCTCCCCCTCCCTCCCCGGGAGTTCCAGGTCGGGGACCGGCACCTCCTCATCGCGGCGCACCTGCTCCCGGAAGGCGGTTCGGTGGTCACCTTCCTGGACGTCACCGACCTGCGCCGCATGGAGAAGATTCGCCGGGACTTCGTGGCCAACGCATCCCACGAGATGAAGACACCCCTCACGGCCATGCGGGGGTTCGCCGAGACCCTGCTGGACGGAGACCCCCCGGAGGAGCTTCGCCGCGAGTTCCTGGCATCCATCCGCACCAACTCCGTTCGCCTGCAGAACCTCGTGGACGACCTCCTCGACCTGTCGCGGCTCGAGGCGGGGGCGTGGCCGGTGCAGGAGGAGGAGGTGGAACTCGCCGATTCGGCGTTCGAGGTGTGGGAGGAGCTGATGCAGGCCCGGGGAGCCCCTGCCCCGGAGTTCCAGATCCATGGCGATGCCGTGGGCCTCGCCGACGCACAGGCGCTCCACCTCGTGTTCAGGAACCTGCTGGACAATGCGCTCCGCTTCACCCCGGACGACGGCAACGTGGAGGTCCGGATCACGCCCCGTGGGCCCGAGGTGGAGGTTGCGGTGACCGATTCCGGTGCGGGGATCCCCTCAACCGCGCTTCCTCGCATCTTCGAGCGCTTCTACCGCGTCGACCCCGGGCGGGACCGGGCGGCGGGGGGCACAGGGCTGGGACTCGCCATCGTGCGGCACCTGGTCCAGTCCATGGGGGGAGAGGTGAGCGCGGAGAGCCAGCTCGGGGAGGGGACGACGATCCGTTTCACCCTGCCCCGGGTGGAGGTGACCTGAAGGTCGACGGGGGAGCGTTCAGGGTTGCCCCGGGGCCGGTGGGCGCAGTAACATCCTCTTCATGAATCCCTTCGGAGCGAAGCGCCACTTCCACGATCTCCTGGACCTGCTCCAGGCCCGCCTCCTCGAGATGGCAGGCGAGGCCGAGGATCTCGTGACCCGTGCCGTGGAGGCGCTCTTTTCCCGGGATCGGGACGCCCTCCGGAAGGTTCTGGACGGGGATGCGAGGGTGGACGCGCTGGAGCTCGAGGTCGACGAGCGGGCGCTCGAACTCCTGGCGCTTCAGCAGCCCATGGCCAAGGACCTGCGCCAGATCGTCGCGACGCTCAAGATCGCCAACGACCTGGAGCGGGTCGGCGACCACGCCGTGAAGATCGCGTGGGCGGGGCTCCGGATCCTCGACGAGCCGGCCTACCCGACCCTGCCGCAGCTGGAGGAGATGGCTCGACTCAGCCGGGTCATGCTCGCCGATTCCCTCCGCGCCTGCACGACGCGGGACACGGAGCTGGCCAGGGAGATCCGGATCCGCGACGACCGGGTCGACGCCCTCCGGAGCACCACGCACCGCATCCTGGTGAGCCACATGCTGGAGGACCCCCGGAGGATCACCGCCTCCCTGGAGCTTCTTCTCGTTGCGCAGTCGCTGGAGCGGGTTGCCGATCTTGCCACCAACATCGCCGAGGAGACCGTCTTCCTCGTGGAGGGTCTCGTGATCCGGCACCTGTCGGAGGAACCGCGTTGACCCGGCGGAATCGATCTCCGGAAGGTCGAAAGGAGCCGGGACAGGAGACCCTCCTGCCCCTCGGGCAGAGCGCAACCGGCGCCGCCGTGGAACAGCTCCTCGAGGAGGTCGAGGCCGATACCGAGCCCCGGGGTCAGCACATCATCGTGGGCGGACTGCGCGGAAGGGTGGCCATCGTCACCGGAGGCTCCACGGGGATCGGGCGGGCCATAGCCCGGGCCCTCGCCCGTTCGGGTGTGCACATCGCCTTCAACTACCTGGACGGCGGCGAGGAGGACCGGCTCGATGCCCGGCGCACCGCCGACGAACTCGAGGGCTACGGCGTCAGGGTCCTCTACCGGGCCGTGGACTGCACCGACTCCAACGAGGTGACCCGCTTCGTGGACCACGTGGAGTCGGAGATGGGGAGCCTCTTCATCCTGGTGAACAACGCCGGCATGGGGCGGGACGGGGCGCTCTGGCGAATGACCGACGAGGACTGGTCCCGTGTTCTCGACACCAACCTCTCCGGCGCCTTCTACTTCCTCCGGGCCGTGTCCGCGATCTTCCGGCGCCAGGAGGGCGGCAAGGTCGTGAACGTCTCTTCGGTGCATGCCTTCAGGAGCGAATTCGGCCTGGCCAACTACGCGGCCTCGAAGGCCGGCCTTCTCGCGCTCACGCGGGCTGCGGCGCTGGAGCTCGGGCCCAGCAACGTCAACGTCAACGCCGTGGCCCCCGGGTACATTCGCACGACGCGGCTCACCGAACGGGTGCCCTCGGAGATCCTGGACGAGGCCCGTGAACGGAGTGCGCTTCGCCGGCTCGGGGATCCGCAGGACGTGGCCGGGGCGGTTCTCTTCCTCTGTTCCGAGGCGGCTCGCCACATGACGGGCATCACCCTCCCGGTGGACGGAGGGTACCTGCTGTGAGCCCGAGGGGACGGTCTCTGGCCCGAGCCCTTTCCTCGGTGCTCCTCGCGGGGCTCGTCGCCTGCGGGGAGGGAGGTCCGCCCCCCCCGGAGTTCCCGGGCCTCGAAGGACCTCGCGGGCCCACCGAACTGACGGTGGCCATCGAAGTGACGTTCACACGGGACGAAGCCCCCGTCCGGGTCCCCCGAACCGTCGTCATCCGGCTGGAGGGAAACTCGCTCTCCGACGATCCCGTGCTGCTCGAGGCCGCCCTCGAGGCCCTCGCCGCCGGCCCCACCGAGGAGGAGGAGGCCCGGGGGATCACCTCGTTCTTCTCGGAGGAAACCTCCGACCTCGTCCGGGAGGTCACCCTGGTCGGGGACTCCGCCTCCGTGGACTTCCGGGACCTTGCGTCCGTGATCCCCAACGTGTCGTCCTCGGCGGGAAGTTTCCTCTTCCTCTCGGAGCTGAACGGAACGGTTTTCGGACTTCCCGGTATCGCCCGGGTGGAGTACCGCATGGACGGGTCGTGCGAGGCATTCTGGAGCTTCCTGCAGCGCAGCTGCCAGGAGGTCCGGCGGCCCGCCGACGCGTGACCCGGGGGCGGGCCCCGCCTCGTTCCACGTCCCACGAACCCCATCCCACCAACCAGCGAGACATCACCATGGCCTCATCCTCGGCCAACCCCGTTGCCACTTTCGATACGAATCTCGGCTCCTTTCGCGTGGAGCTGTTCCAGGACCGTGCCCCGAAGACCGTGAAGAACTTCGTGGACCTCGCGGAGAAGTACTTCTACGACAACCTGGTCTTTCACCGGGTCATCCCGGGCTTCATGCTCCAGGGCGGCTGTCCGGAGGGGACGGGTCGCGGCGGCCCGGGCTACCAGATCCCGTGCGAATTCCACCCGGAACTGCGGCACGACACCGAGGGCGTCCTCTCCATGGCGAACGCCGGCCCGAACACCGGGGGCTCCCAGTTCTTCGTGACCCTCGATGCCACCCCCTGGCTCGACAACAAGCACGCCGTCTTCGGGCGCGTCATCGAGGGGATGGACGTGGTCCACGCCATCGGAAAGGTCCCCACCGGGGGTGGTGATCGCCCGCGGGAGGAAGTGACGATGCGGAGCGTTCGCGTGGAGGCGGCGGCGGAGGGATGATGGGACGCCGCGGTTCGAAAGCCTCCGGCGGGGACAACCCCGACCGTCCCCCGCCACCCCGCCGGGTCGAACTTTCCGAAGCGGAGTGGCGGGAACGCCTCTCGCCCGAGGCGTTCCGGGTGATGCGGAAGCAGGGTACGGAGCGGGCGTTCACCGGGGAGCACTGGGACGAAAAGCGCCCCGGTACGTACCGGTGCGCCGGCTGCGACACCCCCCTGTTCGACGCCTCCACCAAGTTCGAGTCGGGCACCGGGTGGCCGTCGTTCTGGGCGCCCGTGGATCCATCGCACGTGGCCGAGAAGGAGGACCGTTCGTTCTTCATGCGGCGCACCGAGGCGCTATGCGCGGTCTGCGACGCCCACCTGGGGCACATCTTTCCCGACGGGCCGGACCCCACGGGGCTGCGCTACTGCCTGAACTCGGTGTCGCTCACGTTCGATGCGGAGGGGGAGGGCGGCGAAGCCCCCGAACCCCCCGACTCTGCCGAGTCCGCCGGACCCCCCCGTCCCCCGGGGGGGCCTTGAGCCGGGTCTCCCGGGGAACGACGGGGGCTGGGCGCGGTAGGAAACAGATGCATCGAATCCTTTCCGGGGGCGGCGTCCTCTTTCCCCTTCTTGCCATGGTGCTCGTCCTGGGGGCCGGCATCTCGGGCTGCTCCTGGCGGAACAAGGCGCCCCCCGAGGCAGGATACGAGCGGGGGGGCGTACCGAACCTCCGGGGAGAGCGGGTCCTTCTCCTTCCGCCCCAGCTCGTGAGGGGTGCGCACGCGGACCTGGAGCGGGAACTGGTCTATGCCCTGGAGGGTCGCGGGGGACCGGTGGAATGGATCGGCCCGGACGCGATCCGGCGCCGCGTCGCCTCGACACCCGGCATGAGGTTCGATCCTGACGGACTGCCGGTGCAGCGGTTTCTGTCGGGGGAGCTTCAGCGCGTCGGCGACCCCCTCTTCGGCGCGCTCTACCGGCTTGCCGCAGTGGAGGATGCCGCCTACGCCGTGATTCCGGTCATGGCCCGGGACCGGGAGGAGGACGACGGATCGCACGTCGTGGAGCTTGGCGTGGCCCTCATTCACACCCGTACCGGTCGGGTGTACTGGTACGGGATCGTGGAGGGAGACGCCGGTCCCGCCGGAGCCCTCCCCGCAACCGTGTCTGCCGTCGAGGCCCTGGCCCGCCGGCTCCTTCGCTGATTCCCTCGCGGTCCCAACCGATGACGATCTTCACCCTCGCCTCCCGTCTCCTTCCTCGCCCCCTGGGCGCGGCGCTCCTCGCAGCGACCCTTGCCGTCGCAGGGGCCGTGGCGGGATGCGACGCCCCGGGTCGCGGTGATCTCCCGGCGCCCCCCGGTGCCGATGATGTCCGTCCGTTCTATACCTACGGCGGGGACTTCGACGTGGAGATCGTGGGCAACGTGGCACGGGTCACCTTCACGGTGGACCCCGCCCCCTTCGAACGGGGCGGCGACCTGTGGGCCAAGGGGACCCCGTATCTCTTCCTCTTCTCGCAGGGGACGAAGGACGCCCTCGACACCTTTCCCGGCCTCGGCGGCGTGAGGGTCGTGACGGTCCACCCCGGCGGCGACGTCATGGCGGAGGCGCTTCTCGTGCGAGGCCGGCTGAACGACTACACGTGGAGGCAGGCCCTGAACGTGGCGGGACAGGCCCGAAGGGATGCCACGACCCGCCCCGGACGGATGCGCGACCTGGTGGAGTGGGGTGAGGA
>REBP01000153.1 GCA_007692665.1 Gemmatimonadales bacterium
CCGGCTCCGAGCGAATGCTCGTGCCATCCGGGTTCGGCCGGTCTTCTTCCGGAGACATGAATGAATCGAATCGCATTGGGGATTGCCCTCGTCACGGTCCTTGCGGCCTGCGGGAGCGATGCAGAGTCCAGCGAAGATCTCGACAGCCAGGCGTTCGCAGACTCGGTTGAGGCGAGCGCATCGCGCGCGGCGGCGTCCCCCGGCAGCGGCGCGGCAGTTCCGGCGCAGCCGGTTCGCGCCATCGCAGCGGGAACGCTTCTCACCTTCGAGGTGAAGGAAGACGTCTCCACCTCGTCCCACGCCGCCGGCGCCACCTTTTCGCTGGTGCTCGTGGATGCCGTGACGGGTCCCGCGGGTGCATCTCTCCCGGCGGGCGCTTCGGCGCGCGGCGTGGTGACGGACTCCCATGCGAGCACCGGACCGGACGACCAGTCCGTCCTCGGGCTCAAGGTTTCCACGGTTGAAGCCGGCGGATCCCAGAAGGCCGTTACGGGTGTGGCCCAGTCCGCCGACATCCAGGCCTCCAGCCGCGACAGCGGGACGCGGACCGCAGCCACCATTGCAACCGGTGCCGCCGCAGGGGCCATCGTCGGGCAGATCATCGGCCGCGACACGCGGTCCACGGTCACGGGTGCCGCCGTCGGGGCCGCCGTCGGCGTCGGCGTGGCGCTGACGAACCGCGGTGGGCATGCCGAACTTCCCGCCGGCTCCCGCATCGTTGTCCGGCTGAGCCAGGACCTCGTCTTCTGAAGGAGCGGTTCCAATGAATGGTGCCAGAATGGTGGGGATCATCCTGCTGGTGTGCGGGGGGCTGAGCCTCGCCTACGGTGGGTTCAGCTACACGAAGAACCGGACCGACGTGGACCTGGGGGTCGTCTCCTTCCAGGTGACGGAGCGTGAAACCGTCAACCTCCCCGTCTGGTTCGGGGTCGGGCTGCTCGTGGTGGGGGGAGGGCTGCTGGTCATGACGGGGCGGCGGGCATAGCCGGAGGATCTGGCACAGCCGGGGGGGCTGCGCCGCCGGCGGAGCACCAGTCTTCGCAACGGCGCAGCCATCCCCTTCCGGCGTACCCCCCCCGGGCCCACGCGGCGCAGCTTGACGCACAGGCATTCCGGGCGATATGAATCCGAAAGGTGTTTTCGTGTCGGGTTGGGTTGGGTACTCCAGCACTCTCAGGCATCTCGAAAGTGTTCCGCCCCTCGGGAGCTCGCCAGCCCCCATGCTCCGTGCCTGTCCCGGAGGTGCGATGAAGGATGCCACCATATCCGTGATCATCCCCTGCTACAATCGAGCCGGGATGATCGGTGATGCAATACAGTCCTCTCTGGACCAGACGCATTCCCCCTCGGAAGTCATCGTGGTCGACGATGGTTCAACTGACGATTCGCTCGCGGTGGCCAGGTCGTTCGGACCGCCGGTGCGAACGCTTCACCAGGAGAATGCAGGCCCTGCCGCGGCCCGAAACGCCGGCATCGAGGCTGCCAGCGGTGAATTCGTCGCATTTCTTGACTCCGACGACCTGTGGAAACCCGCGAAACTCGAGCGGCAGATCGAGTTGTTCGAAGCCATGCCGCATCTCGCTGTCGTGCACACGCTCGTCGATTGGGGTGACGGGTTCCCATCCGGCCACGGGCCGCGGGTCGAGGCCAGTGCCCACTACCCTGACGAGAACGACGACTGGGCACGGCTCTTCTGCTCGGCGGTCATGTACACACCCACCGTCATGGTCCACCGGTCGGTCCTTCGTCGAACCGGCCGGTTCGACGTGGACCTGCAGTACTGGGAAGACATGAACCTCTGGCTGCGCGCGGCCATTCACGGGCCGGTAGGACTGGTCAGGGAAAGGCTCGCAATACTCCGTCGCGGACCCTATCCTGACGGCCGCTCGCCGCTTTCCATGCTGCCCGTATACTGGTATCGGAGCTACGCGAGGGCGTTGTCAGTCGCCCGATCCACGCTCGGAAGCGAAGAGTATCGCCGATGCAGGGCGCACCTCCGCGACACGCTGGACCGGCACATGGTCGGTGCTCACTGGGACGGCAACCCGAAAGCCGTGCGTCGCCTGTGCCTGCCCGCCATGCGTCACGGCCCCAGGCGCCTCAAGGCCCTCGCCTACCTCGTAGCGTCGATTCTCCCCCAGGGGGCGAGGGATCTCCTCCGATCCACGGGGGAAGGTGCCCGAAGTTAGGCCGCCGAGGTCCGGCAGGCCGCCGAGGTCCGGCAGGCCGCCGGCCGGATACTTGCCCTCGACCCGGGCGACGCGCATCCTTCCGGCAGGGACCCGCGTCCGGTCACTGCCTCCGGTGACTTCCGGCGGCCGACCGGTCTGCCCGTGCTGCGGCCCGACCCCGTGACCCGAGGTCCGTTCCCATGAACCCCTCCGCGCCGTCCTTCCACGTTCGCCGCCACGCGGGCTTCGCAGTCCGTCCGAGGCTGGCCGAGATGCTCATCACCGATCTGGCCTGGGCCCTCGCCCCCGCCGCTTCCTCGCCGCTGCCTGCGTGGTCACCGGCGCCATGATCGGCGACGGGCTCGATCTCCGGGTCGACAGTCGTCTCCTTCGGACCGAGACGGGAGAGGAGCTTTCCACCCCCACGGCCCGGGGCGCCCGGGAGGCGAATCGCATCGAAGACGCCGAGACGGCCCCGGCCGTCTCCCAGACGGTGGACCGGTACGATCGGGGCGAGTACCTCGATGCGCGGGAACGGCTGGCCCGGGTCAGCCGGCGGGCACGGGGAGGCGCCTGAGGCTGATGGCTTCCCTGCCCCCGAGGCCCACCCGGCTCCAGAGGGCGTGGGCCGCCGTACTCCTCGCCCTCCTGATGCCGGCGCTTCCTGCCCTCCTCGGAGGGTGTGGCTCCCGCGTCCTCCTGGTGGACCAGGGGCCCCAGGCCTACTACCAGACGGCGTTCCCGGTGCGGGACACCTCCAGGGAGCTGGAGCGGACCTTTCGCTCCCTGCATCGGGTGGTGTACACGGCGGAGTACGAGACCTTCTACTTCACTCCCGACGCTGGAGTCATGGAGTCCGATCTGGAGGATCCGGCCGTTTTGGAAAGGGCGGTCGAACAGTTCACCGAACTCGACTCCAAGGCTGGCACCGCCGTGGTCGTGGCCCGCGCCGAGGCGGCGATGGCACTGGTCACCAACGATCACGTGGTCCATTTTCCGCCGGTCCGCATCCTGCACCTCGACGACGACGCCCTTCGGCTCCCGCGCGGTCAGCGCCGGGTGGCCAGCGTGTCGATTCGGCGGGGGGAGTGGGGGGTGCTCGCCGACAATCCGGAGCTGGGGACCTTCGCCGTCCTGGCCCGGGACCCTGTCACCGACCTGGCAATCCTCGAGGTCAGCCTTCCGGAGTGGGTGCCCCCCACGGCATTTCCCCGGCTCGGGCTCCCGTCCGGGGATCCCGGTCGCCTCAGCTGGGGCTCCTTCGTCTACGTACTGGGCTATCCAAGCGGCTATGCCATGGTGACCCGGGCCATCGTCAGCGATCCGGACCGGGACCTGCGGGGCGGCTTCCTCACGGACGGGCTATGGAACGAGGGGATCAGCGGGGGGGTGCTCCTGGCGGTCCGGGGGGACACGGGGGCGCTGGAATGGGTCGGTGTGGCTCGGGCAGGCGCCGGCACCCGTGAGGTGCGGCTCCAGCCGGGGGGGTTCGATTTCCTCGAAGGGGACGAAGGGGTCCTCTACGAGGGCCCGATCTTCGCCGAATCCACGCTTCGCATCCAGTACGGGATCACCCTTTCCGTCTCCATGACCCTGATTCGCAGCTTCCTGGACGAGCACCGGACCCTGCTCCAGCGGCGGGGCCACGACCTCCGCCGATACTGAAGCGATGCGGCGCCCTGCCCTCAATCGAGCGGGGCCGAGCGATGACGGCGAGCCTGGCAGCGCTCGGCCCCGGCGGTCCACGGGGATGACGAAACGCCCCCCGCCCGTCAGCGTGCCGCGGCCATCATCAACGCCGGGTCACCGGGGCGGGCACCGCCTTGCACTACCCCGGGTCCCTTCCCAGGAGCATCCCCAGCAGGAAGACGTGCTGCGCCGACCGCATCATGGCCTCCACGGAGGCCCACTCCGTGGGAAGGCCCCGGTCACCCCCGCGCTCCCCACCCAGCCCGATGGCCGGGGTCCCGCCGGCGATGGCCACGTTCATGTTGGAGGAGCCGGCATTGGAAAGCGTGGGTTCGAACCCCAGCCAGCGGCCGATTGCAGCAGATGACTGCACGATCCCGCTCTCCCGGGCGCCGGGAAGCTGGCCGCCCGGCATGATCTGCCAGGGCTCCATCCGAAGGCCGACCCCGGTCTCGTGGGCCACCTCCGCCAGGAGTGCGCCGACCCGGGACTCGATGGCCTCGATCCGCTCTGCCTCCAGCGAGCGCACATCCAGCGAGAACCAGCCGTCGGCGGGCTTGTGGTTGAAGACCGCGCCACTTCGGAGGATTGCCACGTTGACCACGGTGCGGGTTTCCGGGTCCTGGAGGTGTGCCGCCTCGGAAAGAATTCGGTCCACCGCCCGCGCCAGTCCCTGGTTCACGTTCGGGAGCCCGCCTCCGAGGGAGTGTCCCGGGGGGCCCTCGCCCTCCACTCGCCACCAGTGAATGCCCAGGGCTCCGTAACTCACACTCCGGCCGTCGCCCAGGATGTCCACGAACCCGATGGCGCGGTCCCGATAGCGCTCGTGAATGACCTTCATCCCGACCAGCCCGGTCTCCTCCTGGGCAACTGCCGCGAACACGATGTCATGCTCGGGCCCGACTCCGGCCTCGCGGAAGGCGTGCACCATGCCTTCGGCGGCGACCAGCATGGCTGCGGTGATCGACGACGTGTTGGTGCCGGGTCCCACAAGGCGGTCTCCTTCCAGCACGGGTGATCCTTCGGCGGCGCGGCGGTGCTCGGCGACGGTGGCCAGGTCGTCCAGGGTGGAGATGAAGACGAGCACCTGTCCCGATCGCCCCGGGATCCGGCCGATGGCGTTGGGGGATCCGTCGACCTCCACGTCGGTCAGCCCGATCCGCCGCATCTCCTCCGCAACACGACGGGCGCGCTCCTCTTCCTGGCCCGAGGGAGAGACGATGAGGGCGAGGTCGGTGAGCAGAGCCACCGTCCCCTCGGTGCGTTCCTCGATACGGGCGAGTCCGGCCTGCACCTCCGGCTGTTCCAGCGCACCCCGGACCCGGGCATCGGCGACAGGGGCGGCGAGCTGCTGGGCGGAAAGTCCCGAGGTCCCCAGCATCCCGCCACCGGAGGCCCCTCCGGGCGTGAAGGAGGGAACGAGGAAGGCCAGGCAGACCATGAGGCCCACCGGCGGGAACCAGGGGGGCCGAATGCGACCTCGTGTTTTCATGATGGCTCGCCGGCTCGGGAGACACGCAGCAGGAAACGGAAGATCATGTTCGTCCTGCCAAGGTGCGTCGGCTCCCGGTTCCTGGCAAACCGCGAGATGCCCGTGTCTGCCCGGGAAGAATCTCCTTGCCGTCCCGCCCCACCCTTCTCACCTTGGGACGGCATGGAACGACCCTTCCACTTCCGGCCCTTCCCCCCCGCCCTCCGTCTTCCGGACCCTTTCTCCCACGGACCTCCCATGACAGAGCGACGCATGCGCGCAGTCGGACTCCTCGGCGTTCTTCTTCTTCCCGGGCTCCCGATGTCCGCGGCGGCCGCCCTGACCCCCGCCCAGTCCGACCTCCCACGGTACCACGAGGTGATCAGGCCGGGCACGGAGACGGAGCCGGGCCTCTTCGACGTGCACCGCGACGGGGATCGATATTTCTTCGAGATTCCCGATGCCATGCTCGGGCGCGAAATGGCGCTTCTGAGCCGCATGGCTGCGATGCCCGCCGGCTCCCTCCTCCAGATGCTCCCGGGAGGAGATCGCCTGAACGAGACCCAGTTCATGAACTACGACACACAGGTCGTTCGCTGGGTCAGGGAGGGCAGCCGCATCCTCCTGCAGGCGGTGAGTCACGCGCAGATCGCCGCCCCCGCTGACCCGGTCGCGGCCTCGGTGGCGCACGCCGGCTTCGAGCCCGTCATCGCCTCCTTTCCGCTGGTGACCGAAGGCAATGGCTCCTCCGTCATCGAGGTCTCGACCCTCTACACCGGCGGCAATCCCAACTTCGGGCTCGACCGCGGTCGCAGGGAACTCTGGCAGACTCGGGGCGTGGACACCGATCGCAGCCACCTTCGCTTCATTCGTTCCTTCCCCACCAACATCGAGGTCCGGAACGTCCTGACCTATCACGCCGACCGGCCCCCGCACCTGGAGCGGACCGGTGCCCTGTCGATGGTGGTCAACCACAGCATGATCCTCCTTCCCGAGGAGCCCATGCGCCCGCGCCTGGCCGACCCGCGCGTGGGCATGATCACGGTCGAGACCCTCGACTACAGCGATCCGGCTCAGCACGCGAAGAGGAAGCAGTTCGTCCAGCGCTTTCGGCTGGAACCCTCCGACATGGAGGCCTTCCGGCGCGGGGAGCTGGTTGACCCGGTGGAGCCCATCGTCTGGTACATCGACCGGGCCACCCCCGAGCAGTGGCGTCCCTACATCCGGGAGGGTCTCGAGGAGTGGAATGCGGCCTTCGAGCGCGCCGGGTTTCGGAATGCGGTGGAAGCCCATCTTGCCCCCGACGATGATCCGGACTTCGACCTCATGGACGCCCGCTACAACGTGGTCAGGTGGGTGGCCACACCGGAACTTTCCGCGAACGCGGGGCCCGACGTGGTGGACCCCCGCTCCGGCGAGACGATCCGCGCCCACATGAACATGTATCACGGACTCATGAAGCGGGTTCACTGGTGGTCCCTGACGCAGACCGGTCCGCGGAACCCGGCGGTGCAGAGCCTGGAGGTGTCCACCGAGGAAATGGGGGGCTACCTGCGGTACGTGGTCTCGCACGAGATGGGCCACGCGCTGGGGTACCCCCACAACCAGAAGGCGAATTCCGCCTTCCCCGTCGATTCGCTCCGATCCGCTTCCTTCACCGACGCGTGGGGAAACTCCGGCTCCGTCGTGGGGCGTACCCGGTTCAATTACGTGGCACAGCCCGAGGACGGCGACCTTCGGGTGCATCGATCGGTGGGTGAGTATGACAAGTGGGCGGTGGAATGGGCCTACCGCCCGATCCCCGATGCGGCGAGCGCCGAGGACGAGCGTCCGGTCCTGGATGGCTGGGTGCGTGCGCGGACCGAGGACCCGGTTTACCGCTTCGGCCACGGAAACGATTTCGACCCCTATCAGCAGACGGAATCCATCGGGCGAGAGTGGATCGAGGCCAGCGACCTGGGGATGCGGAATCTCCGCCAGGTCGTCCCGAACCTGGTGGCGTGGATCGGCGTCGAGGGCGAGACCTTCGACGAGATCATGCAGCGCTACATGCAGGTGCTGAGTCAGTGGAACCGGATCATCACCCGGGTCACCAGCGCCGTGGGCGGGCTCGAGGAGCACCTGAAGGTCGTCGGCGAGGAGGGCCCGGTGTATACCCCCCTTCCGACGGGGGAGCAGCGACGATCACTTCTCTGGCTCGCCGAGCACGTCTACGAGACCCCCGAGTGGCTCCTGGATGCGGATCTCCTTCGGCGATTCGAACATGTGGGCGCAGTGGAACGGATTCGCTGGTACCAGGTCAACTCGCTGGACCAGCTGCTGAGCCCGGAGCGGATGGAGCGAATGATCGAGCAGCAGGCCTTCCGGCCGGATGACGCCTACACCCTAGCGGAAATGCTGGACGACCTCAGGAGCGCGGTCTGGCGAGAGGTGGAAACGGGGGGCTCCATCGACCCCTATCGCCGGAACCTGCAGCGGGGCTACCTGGATCGGATGCGAACGCTGCTGAACGATGATTCGGCCGCAGCGCCTGCGCCTCCGGGAGACTATCGTCCCGACCTGAATTCATCCGGATTCGATGCCGTGACGCTCCGGACCCCCTTTCACCTCCACCAGTCCGACGCCGTGCCGCTGATCCGTGATCAGCTCGAGCTCCTGGCGGAGGACATCCGGGCGCGTCTCGATGGAGGGGTCGACTCGCGGGGCCCCGGCGAAGTCCGCGGGATGGATCGGGAGACCCGCGCTCACCTCCGGGACGCCCTCCGCAGGATCGATTCCATGGACTGACGGCCGGGTTCAGAACCGGTAGGTATAGTTGAACTTCACGGCTCCACCACGTGAAAGGGTCGTGAAGTCCCGGTCCAGAAGCCGGGCGACTTCGTTCTGCCAGTTGTGGCTCCAGACCAGGAAGACGTCATTGCCGGGTCGAACGATCCAGCGAGCGCGGGCAAAGAACCCCACGACGCGAGACACGTCGTCGTACTGGAGATTTCCGGTCAGCGAGGTGAGCGGATCCAGGTTCCAGGACCCGGTCAACCGGGTCAGATTGGTGTCGAAGTCGCCCTGGTCCAGCCGGACCTCGTTCCTCTGGTAGGCGGCTGAAAGCGTGACCCCGCGACGGGGGCGCAGCGTCCCCTGCAGCTCCATGCGGCTCCGGGCCCCGTCCCAGAAGTCCGACTGCTCGAGGTCGAGTCGCCCGGACACGCGCCGACGTCCGGCGGTCTGCACCCCCGCCGACCAGGACCAGGCGTCGTAGTCCCCGGCCGGGATGACGACGGCGGCATCGCCGCTCCCATGGATCACGAAAGAGTCCCGGAGGCGTTCGAACCCCCTTCCGGCCTCCAGCGACAGGCGGTCGCCACTCTCGAAGTCCACGCGGACGAAGGTCAGGTCGAAGTTTCGAGTCAGAAGCCGGTTGTCCATGTCGGTGAGGTATTCGAACGCGAGCGCATGCTGGGTCTGCCGGATCGAGGCCCACCGCTCGGGCCGGGGTGCGATGGTGAGGGTCGGCTGATGCCGTCGAAAACCTCGCCGGCCCGCGAACCCCACGGCCGGATCCCAGGCGGTGCCGAAGTCGCGATACGACGAGTGCAGGCGGATCAGGTCGTTCGGAAGATTCCAGCGATAGCCCCGGGCCCGCCGGTCGGGCGAGAAGAGGTCACCGCCCAGACTCGGGTCCGTGTGGAAGATCATGAACCCCTCGAACTGGGCGTTGTATCGGCCCAGAGCCTCGGACGTGACGAGATCGAAGTCGGCGCCAATGGTATGCCGATCCACGATGTCCGGGCTGTCCGCATCCGCGTCGGAACTCCGGCGGGAGTAGATTGCTCCCACGTGGGACTGCCGGAAGAGGCTCCGCCTGACCCGGCCCACGGTGAAGTCCTCGGAGGGCCAGGGGGCGCCGTCGACGCTTCCCGGCCCCGAAAGCGTGGTCGCTCCCGTCCGTATCTGGTAGAAGCCCAACTCGTATCGACCGGCCTGTCCCCCCAGCCGCGCTCCAACCCGGATGGGGACCTCCTGTCCCTGGACGAGGCCGATGCGACGACTGAAGAAGGGATCGGCCCAGTTGAAGGCGAAGACCCCGGAGCCCTCCAGGAAGAAGTCCCGCTGCTCGGGAAAACGGAGAGGAAATCGGGTCAGGTTGACCCTGCGCTGGTCCACCTCCACCTCGGCAAAGTCGGTGTTCAGGGTCAGGGCGGCGCGGAGCGAGGGGGTGATCGAGTAGCTCAGGTCCATGCCGACCTTCGACGACCGGTCCCAGGACGGTCCGGTCGGGGTCCCCTGGCGTCCTGACGCAACGGTGTAGGGCTTCGCCTCGAGCCCGATTCCCTGGTTGATCCCGACGAGTCCCGTCAGCGCTCCTGCGGACACCGGCTGGGTGAGGCGCTCGTTTCGACGCCAGCCGCTCCACAGGATCTCCTCGCTCTTCCTGCGGACCGTCCGCTGGAAGTCGATGCCCCACGCATCCCCTCCGGGATCGAAATTCAGGGTGGAAAAGGGGATGCGGATCTCGGCCGACCATCCGTTCGGGAGGATCCGGGTTCGGACCTCCCAGATCCCGTCCCATCGCTTGTTCACGCCACCCCCGGTCCCGCCGCCTCCGATCAGGCCATCTCCCATGAGACCGGCTGGATTGATCTCGAAAAAGTAGCCGGTTCGGCCGTCCTGGAAGGTGTCGAGGATCCACATGAAACGATCGTCGGTGCCGAGGCCTGCGTTTCGCTCGAGCTGATGCGCGAGGATGCCGTCCGGATCGGAGTCGTGGAACATCCCGCCGATATAGAGGGCCCGGGAGTCGAACATGATCCGGATCTCGGTCCGCTCGGAGGGGACTCCCCCCTCCACCGGCTCCTGCTGCCGGAAGTCCATGATGGGGAGGGCCAGGGCCCATGCAGCCTCGTCCATGAGGCCGTCGATACGGATCTCCTCGCCTTCCGGAATCCGGACGGCTTCGACGGACGGGCGCGGGGATGCCCGGTCGGCGCCGGTCGCTTCCTGGGCCGCCAGGGGCTGCGAGGAAAGGAGCGCCGCGGCGCCGGCTGCAATGGCTGATGCAAGGCGAAGTCCGGACGAGATCACGGGCATGAACCAGTTCCGGGCTGGACTCGGGAACCCGGCGATTCGACGAGCTCCAATGGACGGATTGTCTGGACGATCCGACAAGCTACGGCCATCCTCCGGACCCGTCGACCCCTGTTCCCGAAAGTCGCCCATGCCGGTGGTGACGCGGTGCCGGGTGCGCCCCACGCAGCCGCCGACGGAGTCGGCAAGGAGGGAGTATCGGAGGAAACCTCCACCGACGCTGGACACTGGTTGTACATCCGTGGAACACCGCCGTGTTCGCGGGGTGAAAGGCCGCTCGCTGCCGGTTTTGTCGGCCGGCTTTCACCCCTGTCTTCTGGAGACACCGATGCTTCGCAAGTCTTCTCCCATGCTGGCTCTGGCCAGTGCGCTCGTCCTCGCCGGATGTGCCGACTCCCCCGTCGAGCCCACGCTCCTCGCTCCCGACGCCACGCTCGAGAACCGGGCCCCGGCGCCAGGGGCCCGGAGCATTGCCGACATCGTCACGGCATCCGCGAGGGCCGAGCAGGACGCGGAGTTCACGCTGCTTCTGGCCGCGATTCTCTACATTGCGGAGACGAACCCCGAGAGCGGGCTGATCGCGGGACTCTTCGACAAGGAGCAGTACACCGTGTTCGCTCCGACCGATGCCGCCTTCCTGGGCCTCGTGGCGGCCCTCGGCGTGAGCGCGGAGACGCCGTTCGCCGACATCGATGCAGCACTCGGAGCCGGAACGGTGGAAGCGGTCGTCTCCTACCACGTGGTCGAGGGCCGACGTGCGGCCAACAGTGTGGTTCCCCGGGTCGGAACCCGCAACATCACCACGCTCCTGGGCGCCTCCTTCCAGGTGAGCCCCGCCGGCGTGATCACCGCCATCGGCAACACGGCCAACATCGGGCCGGCCAACATCTCCGCCTCGAACGGCATCATCCACGTCATCGACGCGGTGATCCTTCCGATCAACTGAGGAATTTCAGCCTGGCCCCCCTGGGACCGGGTGGATAGCTCCACGGGGAGCCGGGGCCTGGCCTCGGCTCCCCGTGGCCACTTCGGGGCACGGGTCCATGGAGGGCGTCCGCTACCCGTCGTGGTTCGCCACCAGGCTCACACCTGCGTAGTCCTTGTGGCCGCGCAGCATGATGTACCAGTGGCCGGCGGTCAGGAAGGGGGAGGTGAAGGTGCAGACCTCTTCGTTCCCCTCGCGGAACGGGCGGCAGTCGTAGACGAACTGGGCGGGCAAGCCCCCGCGGCGGACGTAGAGGTCCGCATCCCCCGTGCCACCCGAGATGGTCACGATCAGCTGGGAGGCGCCGGACGGCACCTCGATGCTGAAGTACCGCACCTGCCCGGCCTGGCCCTCGATCCCGGTCACCGTGTTCCCGTTCACCAGCGTCTCCACCGGGGCGACCACCATCGTGAACGCGCGGGAATGGGTTGCGCCTGCCCCGTCCATCACCTGAACCGTGAAGGTGGCGCCGCCCAGGGCCACCGGCGTTCCGGACAGGGATCCAGTTGCCGTCAGCGCCAGTCCACCTGGAAGGGCCCCATCCGTGACCCTCCAGCTGTAGGTCGCGGTGCTCCCCCCGGTGGCCACCAGCTGCGCGGCGTAGGGAACTCCGGGCACCCCCGGCGGAAGGCTGGTGGTCTGGATCGTCGGAGCCGGCTCGACTCTCAGCGTGAGAGTACGCGTTGCGGACCGGTTGCCGCGATCGACGACGCGGGCCGTGAAGGTGAAGGTCCCCGCCTCTCCCGATGTGCCGGTCAGGTTCCCCGCGGGCCCGAGGGAAATCCCTGCGGGCAGCACGCCTCCCGCCAACCCCCAGGTGTACACGCCGTCGCCACCCGTGGCCACGAGCTGGGTGGCGTAGACCCGCCCCTGGGTGACCGTGGGCAGGGTGATCTCCGCCACGCCCACGGGATCGAGGACGACGATGCCGAAATTCCGCGTCGTCTGCTGACCGGACTCGTCCGCAACCGCCACCGTGACCGTGGAGGCTCCGGATGCCGGGGGCGCCCCGGACAGCTGGCCTGCGGACGAGACCGACAGCCAGGACGCCGCTTCGCCCCCGGTCACGCTCCAGGTGCGGGTCCCGCGACCGCCCACCGCCTGGAGCTGAACGGAATACGCCGAGTCCACCACCCCGTCGGGCAGTGTCCCCGTGTGGAGCGCCAGCGCCTGGACCACGGAGATCGTCAGGTCGGCCGTGGCAGTCCGGCCCCCGGCGTCCGTCGCCCGGATCCGGAAGCTCGAGGTCCCGGGCGCCACCGGCACGCCGGAGATGGCCCCCGAGGGGGCGAGAGTGAACCCGGCCGGGAGGCTCCCCGCCGCCAGGAGCCAACTGTACGGCCCGCTTCCGCCTGCGGCGTCCAGCCGCTGGTCGTAGGCCACGCCCTCGATGGCTTCCGCGAGGCTGGGGGTCACGATGGAGATCGGGACGATGGGAGCGGTGGGGTCATCCCCGCATGCCGCCACGATGAAAACGCTCAGCATCCCGAAAAGTGACTTCGGGAGACGTGTCTGCCTGGCTGTGCCCTTCCCGGTCCGGGGCGCGAATCCCGTCCGGGTGGCGCCGGGTGACCTGCGATGAATCGAATGCATTGAAGTAGACTCCTGCTCGGGTGATCTGGTGCACGAGAGGAGTCTGGGCAGGAGCGATTATTGTTGTCTTAAGCGGCGAGCCCCGGTCGGCACTGGAAACCCGGCCGGACCCGCAGACTCCTTCGAGCCGTGCGGTTCCGGCCGGGACTTCCGATCTCCTCCGTCCGGGGTCGGAGGGCGGTTCAGGAGGGTCCGTTACCCCTGATCTGCCCGCGGATCTCGCCCGGAGGGAACTGGGCGGTGTGAACATTCACGTAGGTATCCCCGGCGCGCATCCGGTCGACCAGTTCCGTGAGCGTCGCACCACAGGCGTTGCTCGTCACGCCTGTGACGGTTCCTTCACTGAGAATTCCGCTGGTCCGCCCGGGAATGAGCTGGGCAGGAGGACTGAGCGGATAGAGCCAGACCACCACGGGACCGTTCACGCCCGCCGGGGCGCAGTGGATGTGCGCCATCGTCACGTTCTCGATGTTCGCGACGATGAGCCTGAACGACAGTTCCGTTCCGTCGGCACTCAGTCTGAAGATCGCGTTACCGCGGGCCCGTGTAGCTGCGGGAGGAACTTCCTGGGCCCCGGAGAGGGGCGCTCCGAAATTGTGCGCGGCCCTCGCGTGACCGGGGGGGCCCTGGTGCTGGGACAGGAGCACCGGGATCTCGACCGGCGCAGGATCTACCCCGGTATCCGTGCAGCCGGCGATGACAACGGCGGCGGCGAGCAGGAACACCTTTCGTGGCGTGTGCATGAACCCCCCTTGTTCTGCAGTGTGGCGCTGCCGGGGCGTGGTCTCACCGGTGGCGTGGCCGGCGGTGGGGCCGCGGGGTGTCCGGCTGCAGGTTCACGTTGATCCCGTGGCCGCCCCGAAGTCAAGAAGAATCTCTGGCTCCCTGCATTGCGGTCCCCGAGGGGAAGCTCCGCGAGGATTCCGACGAACCCCGGGTGTTCAGGGGCGTGTTGGCGGATGGGCATCCTCCGGTCCACCCCACCAGGTGACCCCGTTTCGAATCTCGAACCGGGACGGCGCCGGCACCCAGCACTCCCCGGCCCGGGCCGGCTCGAACTCCCAGGCCAGCGCAAGCTCCCGCAGATACTCGTGCGCCTGGACCGGGGCTGTCCCTGAAATCAGGACGGACTCGGGCACCGCGCGTCCCTTCTCGCTGACCAGGAAGGAGACCCTGGCATTCCAGACCCGCTCCGGGACACCGAGGGTAATCCGGGTCGCCCTGGGCGGCCGGTCCACCTCGGCGGTCGGGTCGGCGAAACGCGCATCCACCAGGTCGGCGCAGGACTCGGGGTTCGAGTACGCCGAGGCGGGAATGTGGCTCACGGCACAGGCTGCGAGCAGCAGTGTCGCGGCTGAAAGGGCCGAGAGTCGGATGCATGGCTCTACTCGCATCTCCGGGAGTCCTCCGTCAGACGTGGGGCGCTGACTGATCGCTCGTCACGATGAACCCGCAGACCCCGGGGAACGGGGCGGAGCCCGGCGCAAGCGCGGATGAGGTGGCAACGTGGGCGGGGAGTCCCCCACCGTCAAGAAATCATCGTGGACCCTGCAGTATGGACGCGGGGGCGACGGAAAACGGGATTGTGGTTCCGCTTGTCCGGGCGGGGTACGCCCCGTACCTTGGCCCTCGCCGCTCTTCCCCCCACCGGGACGCTCGGCAGGCCGTTCGGATCTCCTGGTCTCCGCGACGCGCGCCGAGGTGAGGAGGCCGCTACGTACCGTGTCCCCTCCACGACAGGGCCGGCACATGCACATCAACGTCCACACCCACATCTTCACCCTGCGGACCGTGCTCAGCCGGGAGGCCGTCCGGGTCATGGCCCAGCGACTCACCGACCGCGGGGTCCCCGACCTTCTCGTCCGGGCACTTGCTCGGGTCCTGGAACGTCTGCTGGACCGTCCCGAAGTCCTGAACGAGCAGGAGCTCCTCGCCCGGCTCCTGGGAGAACTCCGGCAGGTCTCGGGCTTCGACCGGTTCGTTCAGGACAACCTCTCCCGCGTTCCGTTCAACGTGGTGATTCGGGGGGATGCGCTGGAGCGGCTCCCCCTGGAGACCCTCAGGTCCGCGCTGGACCAGCTCACCTCGGCCATGGCCCCGGAAGACGACCCGCGGGGACGACCCTTCGATATCGTCGCCACTCTCCGCCTGGCCATGAAGGGAACCATCACCGAGGTGGCCGACGAACTCCTCGACCAGCTGGAACCGGAAGACGCCATCGTGGCCCTGATGATGGATATCCGGGCGGAGGACGAACCGGAGCGGGACCTGCGAAACTTTCGGCTCCAGATCGAGGGCACCCGGGAGGCGGCCCTGCAGCGCCCGGGGCGTGTGCTCCCCTTTTTCGCGGTTCATCCCGGACGGCCCGAGCACTTTGCTCTCATGCGGGAAGGAATCGAGTCAGGCGCGTTCCTGGGGGTCAAGCTGTACCCGTCGCTGGGGTACGAGATCGGGAGTCCCGAGCTTCGAAGGGTCTACGCCTTCTGCATCGAAGCCGACGTCCCGGTTCTCCTGCACTGCAGCCATGGGGGGTTCTACCGGGACAAGTCCTTTGTCGACTACTGCGATCCCCGAAACTGGGACGAGGTCCTCGCGGGAGAACTGGAGAACCTTCGGGTCTGCTTCGCGCATTTCGGTGGATGGGACAGCCTGGGCACCCCGGGGGGGCTGGCCGAAGGCACCTGGGGGGGCACGATCCTCCGTCTCATGCGGGAGCGTCCCGCGGTCTATACCGACCTCGCCTTTCATACCGACCAGATTCACGACCCCGCCGCCGAGGACCACTACTTCCGGACCCTGGCGGGCCTCCTGGACGAGGACAGGCTGAGCCGGCGCATCCTGTTCGGGAGCGATTCCTGGCTTCTCAGGATGGAGATGACCGAAGCCCTCTTCTGGCGCTATTTTCGTGAGAAGATGAGCGAAGTCGACTTTCGGAAGATCGCGGTCCGGGGGCCTCGGTCCTTCCTGGGATTCCCCGAGGAGGGCGGCGGGGGCGAAACCACCCCGAAACCCCGAGCCAACCTCCAGCGCCACCTGGACTTCCTGACCCGCCACGCCTCCCAGGTCGGGGCGTATCCCACTGCATGGGTGCAGCAGCTCACCGGCGTGACCTTCGAGGCGGAACGGGAGCCGGCAGACTGGCGGCGGCAGAGTGTACCGGCCCGGGCCATCTACGCGCTCGCCCGGGAGTACATGTCGGGCTCCCAGCGAAACGGGGGCTACGCGGCAGGGCGAGACCTCCGGCTGAGGGATCTCCGGTACTGGGACCCCCGCGACCCCAACTTCGAGGGCCAGACCTGCCTGGGCCTGGCGAGGGATCTGGTCGGCGCCTGCGAAGACCACGGAGACTACGCCCACGGGTGGGACCGGAACCGAGCCATCGAGAGACTCCACGAAGTCTTCCGCCAGGGAGAAAAGACCCTGGTGAAGGTGGCGGGGCTCCTGGACATGATCTTCCACTTTGACCGGGCGATGGTGTGATGAAGCGTCGAACGGGCCGATCCGCGAGCTGGACCCTGACCGCAGTGGTGGGCACACTCCTCCTCGGGCCTGCGCTGACGCCACCGGAGGAAAGCCACCGGAGCGGGGAGGCGCGGTCCTCCCATGTCTCCCTGTTTCTGAAGGGGACGCTCGTCCTTCATGCCCAGACCCGGTGTTTCGATGATCGGCGAGTCCGGCTGGCCCCCACCCTCTTTCAGGACGGCGAAGGCGACAGGGCCCTCGGCCTTCGGGCCTCCGCCGGCGTCTGCCGACTGGAGCACGACACCCGGGCCGACTTCTCCCGGTCCACCTACCTGGAAGGCGGGGTGGATGTGGCGCTCCCCGTGTCCGAACTCCGAATTCCCCAGAACCTGACAGCCGGGCTGGGCATCGGCCTTTCCATGTCACTGGCCCGACGGGCTCCCCTGGACCTGGAAGCGGATCCCGATGATCCCGACGCACGCTTCTACGACTTCAACTACGGGTTCCTGGGGCTGGGAGCCCGCCTCGGATACGAGACGGACCCCGTCTGGGACGAGCAGGGGCTCACGGCCGGGGCCGAGCTGCGCTGGACGGATCCGGTCCGCGCCTACCTTCCGTCGACCGCGGTGACGCTGGAGGCGGTTCGCCCCGTCCGCTCCGGGATCCGCGACGGACTGGGCGTGGACCGGGAGCCTTACGCCCGACTGGCCCTCTCGGGGTACTGGAAGCTCCGTGCAACCGGCCCCCTTGAACTGGGTCTGGACGCGGGTCATTTCCGGAGCTGGGGGCTGGATCCGGCGCTGGACGGCGCCGGTCTGGACTCCGGAAGCTTCCTCGCCGGCGAGGTGGGATGGCGGGTGGCCCGACCCTTGGGCCGCCTCAGCCTCGACGCGCTCTTCCTCGGGTACGCCTGGGGGCAACGACCCACTGGCGTCGCCGAGACGAAGGCCTGGACGCTGGGGGTGGAGGTGGGGATTCCCTGAGCCCGAGAGGCCCCTTCCCCCCTCCCCTGTGCACGCCCCCTCCCCTGTGCAGGCCCACTCCCCCGCGCAGGATTCAGGCCGCTTCGTAGGCCGGCTGACCGTTCGAGGCCGATACGCCGCCGTCCACCGGAAGGTTGACGCCGGTGATGAACCCCGCGTCCTGGCTCGCCAGGAAGAGCACGGCGCGCGCGATGTCCTCCGGCTCCCCGAGTCGCCCCATGGGGATTCGGTCGAGGAATGCCTCCCGCGTCTCGTCGTCCTCCTCCATCTCCGTGGTCATCGGGGTGCTGATGAAGGTCGGGCAGACCGCGTTGACCCGGACCCCCTCCCTGGCGTGATCCACCGCCATGGCGCGGGTCAGATTTACCACTGCGCCCTTGGCGGCATTGTACGCAGCCATCCCTCGATCCGCGCCGAGTCCGGAGAGGGAGGCCGTGTTGACAATGCAGCCGCCTCTTTCCTTCAGGTGGGGCAGCGCCGCCTTCGAGCCGTAAAAGACCCCGTCCAGGTTCACCGACATGATGCTCCGCCAGTCCTCCCGGTCCGTCTCGGCAATGGAACCCTTCTTCAGGATGCCGGCATTGTTGAACAGGACATCCAGGTGACCGAACCTTTCCACCGCCTTCTCCACCATGTCCCCCACGGCGTCGGCATCGCTGACGTCGACCGGCAGGGCCAGGGTCCTGTCTGCAGGCAGGTCGGCGCGGACCTCCTCAAGTCGCTCCTCGTCCATGTCCACCAGAACCACGTTCGCCCCGGCCTGGGAGAACGCGGTTGCAGTCGCTTTTCCGATTCCGGCACCTGCGCCCGTGACGATTACGGTCTTGTCGCTGAATTTCATCGGTTCGCTCCTCGTTGGGGGGAAGAGATCCAACGGGCAAACCGCGTGCCAGCGCTCCGTCAACGTGCCGTTAGAAGAATCGCCCCGTGGAGGTGTCCCGGCCCGAAGCGATACGTGGCCTGGGCGCGGTCCAGAAAGGTGATGGAGCCGATGTTCAGCGGATCGATCTGGCGGAGCGCCTCCGGCCCCCCGAGACGGGCCCGGTCCAGGTAGACCAGGATCTGGTCCTGGCCGGCCTGAACCGACACCTGACCTCCGACTCCCGAGCCCCTGGCGGCCTCTCCCACACTCTGGGCACCTCGGGGCCGCAGCCACGCCGGGCGGAGACTCTGGACGAGCTCGTAGGTGTTGCCCCACCGACCCTGCTCGATCTCCTCGAGCGTGATCACCGACTGGGCCGAGGACGCACTTCCGCCGGCGCTCCCCGCCCCGCCTGCACACCCTGCGGCCACGAGGGCTACGAGTCCCAGGAGGGCGATTCGATCAACGGTCTTCATGGATTCCTCCGGGTAGGGGGAAGGGTGGGCAGAACCGCCCCCCCCGAAAAAAGATACCGGAGGGGGCGGAGCTCTGCATCACCTTCCTGTCGCAGCGAGTCCCTCCGTCAGGGCCTGTCCCACCAGACCCGTCCCTGGAGGCTCACGTCACCCTGACGCTGGAGTGCCGCGTTCAGGCTCGCCTGGTTCAGGGAGGTTTCCAGCGCGGGGTACGGGAATCGCCTGGGAATGTTCGGGAGCACCACTTCGGGTCCCGGGGCGAGGGCGGGGTACCCGGTCCGCCGCCACTCGGCGTAGGCCTCGGTTCCCTGCCCGAAGAGTGCGACCCACTTCTGCGTTCCGATGAGCTGCAGCTTGTTCCCCGCTGCGGCGAAGCTGTTTTCCGGCCTGGCGAGGAATTCGGACGCGGCCCCCTGGCTGATCCCGTACTGGGACATGGAAGCCCGGACGGCGGCTTCATAGAGCGCCTCGGCGGAGCCCCCTGCGTTCCATCCGCGCTGGGCTGCTTCCGCCCGGAGGAAGAGGACCTCCGAGTACCGCTGGAAGAACACCGGCGAGGTTTCGCCCGTGAACCAGTTTCCTACCTTCGATCGCTCCGTCAGCGGGGCGCTCCCGGTGATCCGGCCGTTCTGATGTCCGACGAAGGACACCCCGTCGGACTGGATCGGGTTGGCGTAGACAGGAAGCCTGGGGTCCCCGGTTGCGATGAGGTGGTTCACCAGGGTCGCGCTGATCCGGTGGTCGTCGCGAGTGAGCTGGTTCTGAAAGAACGGGTTCCGATTGGTGCCCGCCAGGTAGGCAAGACGGGCCTGGTCGGCCTCGGCCTGAAAGACTCCGCCAGGACTCGCCAGCGCCGCCTCGAACTGGGTCCGGGCGGTACTCGCGTCGACGTCCGATATCCGCATTGCCAGCCGGAGCCGGAGCGAGTTGGCGAACTTCCGCCACTTCTCCATGTCGCCCTGGTAGATCAGGTCCACCGCGCCCATCCCCGGCTGAGAGAGGTTGATCATCTCCGCGGCCTGCCGCAGGTCCGCGAAGAGCGCGGTGTAGATTTCCTGCTGGGTGTCGTACTTCGGGGTGAACTGCCCGCCCTCCCCGCTCACCGCCTCGCTGAAGGGCACATCGCCCCACAGGTCGGTAATGATCCCGATGTTCCAGGCGCGAAGGATCAGGCCCATCGCCGTGTAGTTCGGCCGGTTCTCCGCCTCGCCCTTCTGGATGATGGTCTGGATGTCGCGGAGGGGACCCGAATACCAGCTGTCCCAGAAGCCCTGCACCGACCCGTCCCGCACGAGGAAGCGGTCCTCGTCCGGGTACTGGATCTGGGCAAAATGCTGCGCCCAGAGCCCCGCATGGTTCCACGTCATTCCCACCCCCAGGCCGTTGGCCGCCGAATTCGTGATGGCCGGCCGGATCAGGAGGGTTGCGGGGACGTCGGTGGGGGCATTGGGGTTCTCGTTGAGGTCCGTGAGACCCTGCTCGCAGGCGCTGGTGGCGAGGAGGAGCACCACCGCCACGGCCCCCGGCACGATGCGTCGGATGGTCATCGCTCTGCACTCCGTCGTGAAGGCGTTCATGGCGTGACGCTCAGGAAGAGCCCGAAGCTCCGGGCGGACGGGAGGGAGCCGAACTCGAGCCCCTGCACGTTGCTGGCGTCGAAGGAGACCTCCGGATCGATGTGGGGCATTGGCGTGCTGAGCCAGAGGTTCCGCCCCACGAGGGACACGTTGGCGGAGGACACCCGCAGCCGGTTGGTGAAGCTCATGGGGAGGTTGTACCCGACGCGCAGCTCTCGCAGCTTCACGAAGCTGGCATCGAGCACGAAGGGCTCGTGGAGCCCGAAGTGCGCCGGCCAGAAGTCCTCAGCCGAAACACGGGTGGTGTTGGGCGAGCCGTCGGCGTAGACGCCGTCGAAGAGCAGTCCGTTCGCCGCGCAGTCGGCGGCGCCCACGCACCGGCCCTCCAGCGTCTCCTCCAGCACCCCGGCGTAGGTCCCGAAGTACTGGGTCACGGAGAAGACCTGGCCTCCCTGCTGGGTGTCCAGCATGAAGCTCATGTCCAGGTTGCGGTACCGGAACGTGTTGCTCAGGGACCCGGTCCAGTCGGGATTGTAATTCCCGATCACCCCCAGGGGGTTCTGGTTGGTGTTGAGCGGGATGCCGTTGGCCCCCACCACGATTCGTCCCTGGTCGTCCCTCACGTACTTTCTGCCGAAGAGGGCGCCATAGGGCTCACCCCGCCGGGCCTGCACCTGCAGGCTCCAGTACGCCCCGAGGACCAGCGTCTCCAGGTCATCCGCCAGCCGCACCACCTCGTTGGTGTTCTTCGCGTAGTTTGCCGCCACCTCCCACCGGAAGCCGTTGGGGAGATCCACGGGGACCACCGTCCCCAGGACCTCGAAGCCCTTGTTGGACATGAGCCCGGCATTCATCACCCGACTGGTGTAGCCGCTGGTGGCCGACACCTGCACCGGGACGATCTGGTCGAGACTCTCGGACGAGTAGTAGGTGAAGTCCAGCCCCACCCGGTCCCGGAGGAAGCGCAGATCGGTTCCCACCTCGACGGAGGTGGTCTGCTCGGGCCTGAGGTCCAGGTTGGGGAGCTGGGTGGGTACGCTGAAGTTCGGGCTCCCACCCCAGGGCGCGGCGGCGGAATAGACCAGGTTGGTCAGATACGGATCCGCGTCGTTCCCCACCCGGGCCCAACTGGCACGGAGCTTGGCAAAGGAAAGCGCCGAGCCCTGGATCGCCGGAACGATGTCCGACAGGATGAGGCTCGTGGAGACGGAGGGATAGAAGTACGAATTGTTCCCGTCGGGGAGCGTCGACGACCAGTCGTTGCGGCCGGTGACGTCCACGTAGAACCAGTCCCGGAATCCGATCTGGGCCTGGCCGTACAGGGAATTGATCTGCCGCTCCTCCGTCCGGTTGAAGAAGGTCGGCGTGGTGGAGGCGTTCGAGAAGTTGTAGACCCCGGGCACGTTCAGCTGGTTGGCTCCCATGTCGCTGAACCGGGCCCACCCCATCCGTCGTGCGGCCCCGGCATTCGCCGAGAGGCTGATGTCGGAGGTGAGCTGCCCGTCGGCCATCAGGGAGACGTCGGCGTTCGTCTCCTGCCTGGAGGTCTGCTGTTCGTAGAGCCCACCCTGCTGGGCAAAGCCCAGACCCGTGTTCCCATGGGCATACTGACGGATCCGCACGTCCTCGTACCAGTCGGTTCCCACACCCACCCTGGAGCCCAGCCACGAGTTGAGCTGGAACTCAAGCCCCACGTTCCCGATGATCCGGCCGCGGTCATGCTTGTTGGAGTTCTCCTGGGCCATGAAGAAGGGGTTGCCGAAGTAGTTGTGGTTCCAGTTGAAGATGGAGCCGTCCTCGTTGCGGTAGTTCCGGAGCTGCCCCGTGTCCACCTGTCGCCCGAACCAGATGAACTGCTGCATCGGGTTCGTTCCCAGGTACCCGACGCCGGGCTGATTCCTTCCGGCGCGTCGGATGTACTGGACGGAGCCATTCACCTGGAGCTGGTCCATGAGAGAAGCCCCGCCGCTCAGGGCGGTGGTGATCTGCCCCAGTTCCATCTGCGGGTACATGCCGCCCATGTCCAGATTGGTGAGCGAGAGGCGGACGTTGGAGTTGTCGGTGGCCGCCGCAAAGGAGACGTTCGTGGTGAGCGTCCGTCCGGTTTCGAAGAAGTCCTTCACGTTGTTCGGCCGGGCGAGCCAGGGTGTGGGCTGGCAGTTTCCGCTGGCGTCCCGGGGGCTGTCGAACTGGCAGATGAGGCGTCCGTCCATGGGCGGGCCCCAGCTTTCGTCCACCCCGTCGTACAGACCGCCCCCCCGGCCGTCCACGTAGCCGAACTCCCCTCGACGACCCTGACCATAGACGTTCTGATAGTCGGGGAGTCGGAGGGGGGTCTCGAACGTCACGTTCTGCGACACGGTGACAATGCCGCCGGGCCGTCCCGCTGCGGAGCGGCCGGTCTTGGTGGTAATGACGATGGCGCCGTTGGCGGCCCGGGAGCCGTAGAGGGCAGCGGCGTTTGGCCCCTTGAGGATGGTGATGGTTTCGATGTCGTTGGGATTGATGTCCGAAGCGGCGTTTCCGTAATCGATGGCTCCGGCGCTGGTTCCTCCACCGGCTCCTCCGGTGAGCCGGGGCGCCGAATTGTCGATGGGCACCCCGTCGATGACGAAGAGGGGCTGATTCTCTCCGGTGAAGGAGCTGGCCCCCCGGATCACCACCCGGGCGGAGCCTCCCTGCGTTCCGGTGCTCCGCACCTGGACACCGGCGGCCCGCCCGGCCAGGGCGGACACGATGTTGGTCTCCCGCGCCTGCTGGAGCTGCTCCGGCTGCACCGACTGGACGGCGGAACCGATGGCTCGCTCCTGCCGGGAGATCCCCATGGCAGTGACCACCATACCTTCCAGCGCGACGGCGCCCTGCGTGAGGGTCACATCCAGGGGGGTCGTCTGGTCAGCCGTCACCGTCACCGTGCGGGTGACGGTCTCGTACCCGATGATTTCCAGTCGCACCGTGTGCTCTCCCACGGGGACGTTCAAGATTCGGTACCGCCCCTGGGCATCGCTGAGGGTCCCGAGGCGGCTGCCGGGGATACTTACCTGCACTCCCCACATATTCCTTCCACTCGTATCCTGCACGGTTCCCGCGATGCTCCCGGTCTGCTGGGCCAGGGCCTCCGACGGGGCCGCAGCCCACATCAGGAGCCCGGCAGCCAGTGCCAGGGTTCCGGCGCCAAGTCCGATTCTCATGGTGCATCCTCCAGTTCCGGAGAGAGAGATTGCTGCGCGTTCGGATGACGATTGCCGCTGAGCGAATCCGCCGACCCGCTCCATGCGTGACGAACATACACCGAGCCGGTGAGCCACCTCCTGTTCGGTTGGGGTGAGTAGAGTGTGGCCGCTCGAGACCTCAGGAGCAGCACCTCCGTTGCCGGAAAACCGCTGGACACGGCGCACCGGCGTACTCCAGGGGCTCGGGCCGACACGGGGCGCCATGAGACCCGCATTCCGTCGCAGGCGTCCAGGGAGAGCGCCCTCGTTCTGGCTGAGCCGAGGGCGTGCGTGGTCAGGCCCGAACGTGCGAAAACGAATCGCACGCTTTGACCTGTATAATGTGGTCAGTCGATGGAATCAAGAGCGACGATCGGCCCCCGAGGCCCGGCGAGTTCGAGAAGGCCCGGCAATGGACCAGGGGATCCTCCGCCTCAGGCCAGACATGGTCGAGCGAAACGATCCGCGCTCGCTGCGAGGCGTCGAGACGCTCCTCCACCAGCCGCTCGGCCCCGGCTACGGCCCGTGCCAGGCAGGGGGTAGAGGCCGGGATCATCGGATCGATCAAGAGCATCCGACGTACACGCCCAGGATGGGCGGCGGCGCAGTGCGCGGCCACCATCGGGTCCCATCAGTGCCCAGCGAGAACGAGACGTTCGATGCCGAAATGAGACCGGAGCGCCTCCAGATCGGCCACGAGAGAACCGATTCCCAGGTCGGTGTCGTCCGATAGGCGTTCCGAGCGCCCGACGCCCCTCTGGTCGTAGTGGCCTGGAGGGTGGCGGCGCCGCTGATCGATCACTGGTAAAGGGTAAGGATTTTCCTTACATTGAGACTTGGGTGTCGGTTCGAACTCTTCGTGAGGCAATCCCATGATCAAGAGCAAGTTGACCGCGAAGGGGCAGACAACCATTCCGCAGCCGGTGCGTGCCGCACTCCACCTGAGTGTGGGCGATGAGATCGTGTACCAGATCGAGGGCGAGCGGGTGATCCTGACCCGGGTCCCCCAGGCTCCAGTGGACGACCCGTTCGCCACCTTCGGCGAATGGGACAGCGAGGCGGATCACGCCGGCTATGCCGAGCTTTGAGCAGGGGGACGTGGTCCGCGTTCCCTTCCCCTACACGGACCGCGAGGCGCGGCAGCACAGACCGGCGCTCGTCGTCTCGAACGGAGCCCTGGGTGACGGCGAAACCCTGCTCTGGGTCGTCATGATCACGAGCGCTGCCAACCGAGGCCGGCCCGGCGACGTATCGCTGGCCGAGGACCATGAGGCCGCAGGGTTGCCCATTCCATCCGTGATCCGCTCGACCAAGATCGCCACCCTCGAAGCCCGTCATGCCCAGCGGATCGGCCGTCTCACACCGCAGCTTTGGGCCGAGGTGGCTGAGATGCTGAGCCACCACCTCGGCACGGAGGAAAGCGGCTGACGCCGTCGTTCCTCGACCCACGGCGTTCACTTCAAGCGGGTCTTTCCCATCCAGGCGGACGATCTGGGCGCGGTCGAAAGCGCGGAAGAACGCGCATTCGACGTCGCTCCAGGCGGGCGGGCAAATCGGCTTACAGTAGGCCCGCGACTGCATCGCGGCATCCGCAGCCAGCCGGTGGTGGAACACGAGAATCTGTTGCCGCCGCGGGCGAACTCCGCCGTCCTCCACGGATTTGCTCTCGTAACCATCACCGGTAAGGTCGGGCGTGGCGGCAGCGGCCTGCCGCGGGGCGTCTCCCCGGCCGCTCACCCGGTTGCTGCTGCCAAGGTCGCGGCCATCCGGGACCACCTCGTCTGATGCGAGGACCTGTGCCGGTCTCCGCTACCCCAGAGCGACGGTCCCCGCCGGGGCCCGCTCGCGCTCCTGCATCTCGATGACGAACCGGTACTTCACGTCACTTCTCAGCATGCGTTCGTGGGCCTCGTTGATCCCGTTCATGGAGATTGTCTCGACCTGGGACGTGATGCCGTGGCGGCCGCAGAAGTCGAGCATCTCCTGCGTCTCCGCAATCCCCCCGATGAGGGAACCGGCGACGCTCCGGCGACCGGCGATGAGGGGCATCACCGCAGGCGACGGGTGCGGTTCGGCGGGGGCGCCCAGGAGGCACAGGGTGCCGTCGCGGCGGAGGGATCGGACATACGGGTCGAGGGTGTGGGGAGCGGCCACCGTGTCCAGGATGAAATCGAAGCGCCGGGCCTGTGCGACCATGGCCTCCTCGTCGGTGCTGATCACCACGTCATGGGCTCCCAGGTCCCGGGCATCCTCCACCTTGTGAGGCGAGGTGGTGAAAACCACCACCTCGGCGCCCATGGCGGCGGCGAGCTTGACCCCCATGTGGCCCAGCCCTCCCAGACCCACCACGCCCACGGTCGAACCTTCGCCGACCTCCCAGTGGCGAAGGGGCGAGAAGGTGGTGATCCCGGCGCAGAGGAGGGGTGCGGCGCCCGCCGGGTCGAGATGCCCGGGAATCCGGAGCACGAAGTCCTCGTCCACGACGATGGCGCTGGAGTACCCTCCATAGGTGGGTCCCCCGGTGTGCCTGTCGACGCCCATGTACGTGCCCACCGACCCCCCGCCGGTGCAGTAGTTCTCGAGACTCTCCCGGCAGGAGGGACAGGTGCGGCAGGAGTCCACCATGCAGCCGACCCCCACGGTGTCGCCGACGCTGTGCCGGGTCACTTCGTCGCCAACGGCGGTCACGCGCCCGATGATCTCGTGTCCCGCCACCGCCGGATAGGGGATGGGGCCCCAGTCCCCCCGAAGGAAGTGGATGTCGGAGTGACAGATGCCGCAGTAGTCGATGTCGATGGCGACGTCCCGGGGGCCGGGATCGCGGCGCGAGATGCGGTGGGGTCCGAGGGGCTCGGTGGGTGCAAACGCTGCAAAGGCGCGGGCGGTGGTCGGCATGGGGATCCTGGGTTGGGGCGAGGGGATGCGCGACGGATGGGTGGACGGCGGGACCGGTGGGAGAAAGTTGGCGTGTCGCGAGGACGGAGGAATGCCGCGAGGACGGCGGAGTGCCGGAAGGCCGGCGGAGTGCGCTGTAACGCTTCCCCATCGTAGCAGGAACCGAACCAGCGGCGAGGACAGGGGGTCGATACCCAGGGGCGGGGTCAATGCCCAGGCGCTCCGGGCCGCGGCGCTCCGGGCCGAGGCGCTGGTCCGGGCCGAGGCGCTGGCTCGGGCCGCGGCGCTGGTTCGGGCCCTGGCGCTGTTCCCTGGTTCCGAGCCGGTCCGGAGCCGGATCTCCACCCGTTTGCGCCGCCAGGCTCGGACCCCCGGCACGTGGGGCCCGGCGGGACCGTCGCATCCAGAAGATCTCCCCGGAGGCGGTGGCACGCCGGGGGGTCGCATGGACCGATGCGTGTGGGGGCGGGGGCTGACCCCTTCGGCATGCATGTTGCCCCGTTGGTCTCACCGCCGACCATCGGCGAAAAGGTCTCACCACCGGACAGGGAGAAACGCATGGCCGAGAAAGCAGCGCTGACCAGGCAGGTGGAGGAACTGGTCCTCGAGGCGGTCCGCCGCGGGGCCTCGATGGCGGACATCGCAGCGCTTCGCGATCCCGACATCTGCAACCCGGACGATGCCGTCGAGGCGCTCCAGCGGGGCAACGAACGCTTTTTCAGCGGCAAGGCGCGGCGCCCGGAAGCGAGCGCCAACGAGCGGCGCGCCCAGATCATGTCGCAGACCCCGTTCGCGGTGGTGCTGGCCTGCTCCGACAGCCGGGTGCCGGTGGAGGTCGTCTTCGACCAGGGGCTCGGCGACCTCTTCATCGTCCGCGTCGCCGGCCATGTCGTGGAAAGCGCCACCCTGGGAAGCATCGAGTACGCCATTGCGCACCTGAAATGCCAGCTGCTCGTGGTCATGGGCCACGAAGGCTGCGGCGCCGTGAAGGCGGCGATGCTGCCCGAGGACGAGGTGGCCGGCGAACCCGAGCACGTCCGGGACCTGCTCGGCCGCGTCCGTCCCGCCCTCGTGAACATGCCGCAGATCCGCGACAACAAGGCACGCATGCGCGAAGCCGTCCTGCACAACGTGCGGCTCCAGGTCGCGCGCGTCGGCGAAAACCCCACGGTGCGGGGCGCCGTCGACCAGCAGAAGATGCGTGTGATCGGCGCGTATTACGAGATCGGCAGCGGCGCCGTCGAATTCCTGATCACGGACGAGGACCTCGCACTCGAACCCGGCGGCGATCCGCCGCCGGTACCACGAGGCAGGTAGAAGGGGGGCCAGGGAATCCGTTGACTGTCAACAATCCAGGACCCCCTCGCTGGATCAGAAGTAGATGTGCATCTGCAGGCCGGCGGTCATCGTGCGCAGCATGGACTGGGTGAGGGTCTCTTCCCCATTGGAGGTTCGATCACGGACGAACGAGAGCCCCGTGGTGCCCCCCAGGCTGACGTGCGGAACCACGAACCAGTCCGCCCCGAAGCCGAGGTTGCCGGTAAAGGTGGTGGTGCGGACGTCGGTCGGGCGGTCCTGGACACCCGCGGTTCCGGCGAGGTACCAGAAGGGGGCCACGCGCTGCTGGTTTCCGGAGAGGTACCACTTGAGCGCCGGCCCGGCGGAGTAGCTCAGCCAGGTCTCGGACTCGGATGCTCCACCGGGGCCTTCGACCTCGTTGGAGCGGCGCTGCAGCGTCCCGATGAGCCCGATCCGCGTGTGGGTCGTGGCGGTGAACCAGATGCCGGCCTCAGGCGTGCTGTCCAGCCCCACGGAAACGGAAAGAGTCCCCGGGGAGACGGGGGACTGCGCGGATGCGGCGGCGGGGGCACCAAGTGTGGCGGCGGCGAGGGCAGCCACCACTCCGAGGCCGAGGAAGAAGCCGGCTGCTGGGCGCGGGGCGGACGGTGGGACAGTCGACATCTGCGACTCCGGAGGTTGAGGTGGGGTCTGGGGCCGAGACGGCCACCGATATGATCGCACGAGCGGGGGGGCAGAGGAAGGTGGCTCGTCCCGGAATCCCGTCGGCATCCTCCGGCACGGCCCCGAGTTCTCCACCCGGGCCCCGGGCGGACTGCAGCCGGCTGCGCTCCTGCTGGGAGGCGGGTCCCCGGGTCCGCAGTGGATCCTTGCCCATCCCGGGGCTCCTTTCTACCTTGCCTCCCCTCGCTGCCGGCAGCCGGCGCCCTGTTGCCGGGCGAGCCAGGACCCGCGCCGGTGTCCCGCGCGTCTCCTGTCCCCTTACGTTCGGAGTCCAAGCCCATGACCGGTGTGACCCTTGTGACCGGTATGTCCCGTGTGACCCGTGTGCCCCGTGCGATCCCCAGCGCCCTGGCCGCACTCGGCCTCCTGACACTGGTCCTTCCCGGGTGCACCGAGAGTGATGCCCGGGAGGGCGCCGCGGCGGCCACGGCCTTCGAGGTGGACCCCTTCTTTCCGCAGGACCTTCCCAACAACTGGACGGTTGGGCAGGTGACGGGGGTGGCGGTGGACGACCGGGATCATGTCTGGATCGTGCACCGCCCGGGGAGCATCACCGACCGGGAGCTGGGCTCCTACACCGATCCCGCCACGGGAATGTGCTGTGATCCGGCGCCCCCCGTCATCGAGTTCGACCCCGACGGAAACGTGGTCCGGGCCTGGGGTGGACCTGGCGAGGGGTACGAGTGGCCCGCCACCGGGATGGGCGTCGGCGAGCATGGCATCCACGTGGATCACAACGGTTACGTCTGGATCGGGAGCGGCCCCGGCGCGACCACCACCCAGGTGCTCAAGTTCACCCCGGATGGCGAGTTCGTCCTCCAGATCGGGCGGGCGGGAGAGACCGGGGGGAGCAACGACACCGAGCTCCTGGGGGGCCCCGCCGCACTCGAGGTGGACCCGGAGACAAACGAGCTCTTCATTGCCGACGGTTACATCAACCGCCGCGTCATTGTCTTCGATGCCGAGACCGGGGAGTATCGCCGCCACTGGGGCGCCTACGGCAATGTCCCCGACGACGGCCCGCTCGGCGCCTACGACCCCGACGCGGCCCCGGCCCAGCAGTTCCGCGGGCCCGTGCACGGGATCACCATCTCCCGCGACGGCGAGGTCTTCGTCACCGACCGGCGGGAGAACCGCATCCAGGTCTTCACCCGCGACGGAGAGTTCCTCCGGGAGGGCTTCATCCGCAGGGAAACGCTGTCCATGGGATCCACCTGGGACGTGGCCCTCTCCCGGGACGCGGAGCAGCGCTGGCTCTATGTCCCCGACGGCACCAACTATACCCTGTGGGTGCTGGACCGCCGGACCCTGGAGGTCGTGAACAGCTTCGGGCGCCACGGAAAGAACGCCGGGCAGTTCCAGTGGGTGCACAACGTGGCGGTGGACTCCCGCGGCAACCTCTACACCACCGAGGTGGATACCGGCAAGCGGATCCAGAAGTTCGTTCCGGAGATGCCATGACCCGACCGGTGATCCAGGTCCGCGACTACCACAAGGCCTATGGCGGAACGGTCGCGGTCCAGGGCCTCTCGTTCGACCTCCTGCCGGGCCAGATCCTGGGGATGCTCGGCCCCAACGGCGCCGGGAAGACCACGACCATGCGCGCCCTCGCCGGGATCATTCCTCCGACCCGCGGTCATCTCGTCGTGGACGGCCACGACGTGGTGGCCGACCCGGTTCCAGCCAGGACGGCGCTGGCCTACGTGCCCGACGAGCCGCGGCTCTTCGAGTCGCTGACCGTCGAGGAGCACCTCTTCCTGACGGCCCGGATCTATGGCGTCGAAGGGTACGAGGACCGCGTCGACCGGCTGTTCGAGGAGTTCGACCTCGCGGCGCATCGCGGAAAGCTGGCGGGGGAGCTCTCTCGCGGGATGCGGCAGAAGGTGGCCATCTGCTGCGCCTGGCTCCATGACCCCCGGGCGATCCTCCTCGACGAGCCCCTCACCGGGCTCGACCCCCGCGCCATCCGGGCCCTCAAGGGATCCATCCGCGAGCGGGCGGCGGCCGGCGTGGGCGTGGTGGTGA
>REBP01000072.1 GCA_007692665.1 Gemmatimonadales bacterium
CACGAGCGCATCGGCTTCCTGGTCGGGGAGTGGCGCACCACCAGCGAGTTCCCGGGCGGCGAGGTGGGGCAGGGGGAGCTCAGCTACCGCTGGGTGCTGGACGGGAGCTGGATGAGGGTGGAGTTCCGGGGCGACCACCCTGCGGGGTCGCCCTGGGAAGCCCAGGGGATGCAGCGGTGGAATCCCGACGAGGAGGCCTACGAGGCCTGGGTTTTCGGGGGCGCCGGTCCGCCTCTTCACTACCGGGGGAGCTCGGAGGGGCCGGGGCACTTCAGCGTGACCTGGGCGCCGGACGGCGCGCCGGCCACGGGGATCGACTACCACAGGCAGGACGACGGGACGGTCCTCCAGGAGAACTGGGTCGACGATGGGGGCGAGCGCCGGACCACGCTCCGGACCCGGTACCAGCCCCTTCGGCCCCCTCCGCCCCCCCCGACTCCGGGGGTCGTTCCGGCGGGGGATTCCTCGGCGGATGCGGCCACGGAGGAAGAGGCGGAGATCCTTGCGGTGCTGGACCGGCTCTTCCTCGGGATGCGCCAGCGGGATGCCTCCGTGCTGGAGGAGGTCCTGCACGCGGACGCCCACATGTTCGTGGCGCCTTCGGGCAGTGACGCCCCCGTTCCGGTTACGGTTCGGTCCACCGAATCCTTCATTGCCACGGTGGGAGCCGGGGGCGAGCCGCTTCATGAGCCCTACTTCAATCCAGAGGTCCGCATCGACGGACACCTGGCGTACGTCTGGACCTTCTACCACATCTATCGAGGCGACACCTTCGGCCACTGCGGACACGACGCCTTCACCCTGGTCCGCACCCCCGAGGGCTGGAAGATCGTCTTCCTGGCCTACACGGTCAGACCCGAAGGATGCGACGAGGCGTGATGGACGGTGGAGGCCCGGGAGGGGAGCGCGTTCCTCCGGGCCCCGGGCCTGTCGGGGAGGAGGAGGTGCAGGTTCTGGTCCGGGATGGGAGGTTTCGAGTCGAGCGCATCGTGTCGCGGGGGCACGCGTCCCCGCCGGGTTTCTGGTACGACCAGCCCGAGCACGAGTGGGTGATGGTGCTCGCCGGGCGGGCTCGTCTCGATGTGGTGGAGGGGGATGCCGCGGGTGCGGGCGAAGGGGAGACGATCCGCCGCGTCGAGATGGCGGCCGGCGCCCACCTGGTGCTTCCTGCTCGCCGGCGTCACCGCGTGGCCTGGACGGACCCGGACCAGGAGACGATCTGGCTCGCGGTGTTCTGGCCCTGAGCGCCGGCACGGACGCCGGGCACGCGGTAAGCACCGCCGGGGTCACGAGAAGGGTCCCGGGATCGGTGGCCCCTCCAGGGGCAGGGGTTGCCCCGGGCGCCGAAGGGCAGGATCATGCGTCGTGCGCGGCAGCCGCCCATGGTTACCCGGCGCCTGCGGGTCCCGGCGCCTCCGGGACCCCGACACCTGGCCTCACACCCGCTTGTGGAGATCCGACCCATGTTCCAGCGAGCCCTCGTCGCCCTGGACCTCACCCCGGCGGCGGAGACGGTGCTGCGGGCCCTCCCGGCGCTGCGGTCGCTCGGAACGACGGAGCTGGTGCTCGTCCACGTTTCGGGGGTCGGCGATCCTTTCGGGGATCCCCACACCGAGCGAGAGATGCAGGTGGCCCGGCTCAGGGCGCTCGGGGCGTTCCTGGAGCGGGAGGGCTTCCAGGTTCGCGCGGAGGTCGGAGAGGGGGAGCCGTCGGCGGAGATCGTCAGGCTGGCCGGGGAAGAGGGTGCGTCCCTCGTGGTCCTGGGCTCGAGAAGCCGGAGCCGCGTCCAGGAGGCCTTTCTCGGCAACGTGGCCATGGGGGTCCTCCGGAAGGCTCGGACTCCCGTGCTCCTGCTTCATGTGGACCCTGACCCCGTGGATGCGTCGGGGCCCGATTCCCCGGGGAGCACGGTGGCTTCCCCGCCCCTCGGTGACCACGTGCTCTTCGCCACCGACTTCTCCGAGGCGGCAGACAGGGCCTTCATCTGGGTCGAGCGGCTCGCGGCCCTGCGGCGCGGGCGGTTCCATCTCCTGCACGCGACGTCTGTCGCGCTGGAGGAAGTACCCGACGCCGAGCAGGCGCTCGCCATCCTCGAGGAGCGCCTGGTCCGCGCGGGGGCGAAGAAGGTCAGGACCTCCGTGGAGCGACCGACTGCGGCGAGGGCCGTGGTCGATGCCGCAGCCCGTGACTCCCCTCCGCTGGTGGTGATGGGGACCCACGGGAGAGGCTTCCTCGGCCGCACCGTGCTCGGGAGCGTGGCCCGGGCGGTGGCGCAGGAGTCGCGTGCCCCCCTTCTCCTCGTGCCCCCGCACAGCCGGGGGTGAGCGCAGCGGGGGGCCCGGGGCCCTTCGCTCTCCGGGACGCCGTATGGCCCGGGGAATCCGCGCCCGCCGTTACGGGACGGGGCCCCCCGTTTTCCCATCCCCCAGCTCCAGCCGGATTCGCAGGGCCGTGAGCACACGGTCCCGATCCAGCCAGCCCGTCAGGGCACCGCCCTCCTCGACGGGGACCTGGTTCAGACGGTTCCGGGCCATGAGTTCAAGCACCTCGGCGAGGCCGGTGTGCGCCGACACGACGTGGAGCGCGGACCTGGGGGTCATGACCTCCTCGACCGGGGTGGTGTCCCAGGCTTCCCGCGGCACCTTGCGGGCGTCGCTCAGGCTCACGAGGCCCACCACCCGCCCAGCTCCCCCCGCGTCGGGAAGGGTGACCAGCGCCGCACGGCTTCCGCCTGCCAGCACCCCTTCCCGCACCCAGGTCTCGAGGGAGGTGCCGGGAGGAACCGATGGCGGCAGTTCGCGCGCCAGGTCCCCGGCGCGGACATCCTGGAGCGCGGCCCGCCACGTGTAGCTCCGCCCGCTTGCTTCTGCGGCGTTCATCAGGAACCATCCGATGGCGACGAACCAGATCCCGCCGATGAGCTGCCCGAGCCCGAGAGCCATCCAGATGCCCAGCCCGAAGAGCGCGAGGGCCGTGAACCGGCCGCCGGCCACGGCATAGCGCATCCCCCGGGCGGCATCCCCGGTGATCCCCCAGACCAGGGCCCTGAAGACCCGGCCACCATCCAGCGGGAACCCTGGCACCATGTTGAAGACGGCCACCGCGATGTTGATGAAGCCGAGCCATCCGGAGGTGACCGAGAGCGGCTCGGAAACGCCGGAGAGAAGGGCGGCGAGCACCAGGAACAGCACCCCCAGGCCGATGCTGACGAGGGGCCCCGCGATGGCGATCCAGAACTCGTCCCTTGCGGTCTCCGAATCCTTTTCGAGTTCGGCCACGCCCCCGAAGATGAAGAGGGTGATGGAGCGGACCGGAATGTTGCGTGCCACCGCCACCAGGCTGTGCCCGAGTTCGTGCAGGACGATGCTGCCAAAGAAGAGGAGCACGCCGAGGATTGCCGCCAGGTAGGTGGCGCCTGCTCCCCACTCGGGCTGGGTCGCCCGGAAGTTGGCGACCAGCGAGAGGCTCAGGAGCGCGAAGATCACGATCCAGGTGTAATGGACCTGGATCCTGATGCCACGCACCCGCCCGATCTGGAGTGCCGATTCGAACATGTCGCTGACCTCAGCTCGTCAGGGTTTGTTTCCGGTGCCGGTTCCGACACCTTGCCCGGCGGACCACCCGGCGCCTCCGTCCCGGAAGAGGAGGACCCCCCCGGTGTTGGCGCCGCTCACCACCTCGAGGCGGCCGTCGCCGGTGAGGTCCACGGGGACGGGGCGGCCCAGGTCGAAGAGGGGGAGCTCGAACCCCGGCACGGCCTCGAACTCCGGGACCGCCTCGAACTCGGGGGCCTCGCGGGTGCCCACGTTCCGGAACAGGAGCGCGCCGCCCTCCTCCCGGCCCACCAGGAGGTCCAGGAGGCCGTCGCCGGTGACATCGGCCAGGTAGGGGGCGCTCCGGCGGCCCACGTTGATGTCGCCCATCTCGTCGGTGACCCGCTCGAAGGCCGGCTCCTCCCGGGTGCCCACGTTCCGGAAGAGGGTGAGCTGCCCTGACGACCGCCCCACCACCACGTCCAGGAGACCGTTCCCCGTGAGGTCCCCCAGGGCGGGGACGGCGTGGCTCCCCCGGGTGAGGTCCAGCGTGAGCCCCGGGACTTCCTCGAAGCCGGGGAAGGCGGCTGCGGGATCGGCGGCCGGGTCGGCGGCGAGTTGCGCGGCGGGCTCGGCGGCGGGCCCAGCGGCGGAGTGGGCGTGCCCCGTGTTCCGGTAGACGCGAACCCCGTCGTTCCAGGTCCCCAGGAGGAGGTCCGCACGACCACTCCCGAAGAGGTCGCCCATGGCGGGAGCGTAGTGAAAGGCGGGGGCCAGCGAGAGGGTGTCGGCCAGGCGGAAGGCCAGGGCGCCGTCGGGCCCCGTGGCCTCTCCCGCAAAGAGGTAGAGGCGCGCGGTCCGGTTCTCGACAGGGTCGATCTTGTTGCCCACCACCAGGTCCGGAAGGCCGTTGCCCGTCAGGTCGCCCACCTCGACGATGCTCTCGCTCCCCACGTCGATGCCGTCCAGGAAGCGCTCCGTCATCTTCCGGAAGAGGCCGTCCTCGCCGCGCCGGTAGTGGTGGAGGTTGTTCGATGCGGTGAGCACCGGGTTGAAGGCGCCGCCCAGCACGCCCACCACCAGGTCGGTGCGCCCGTCGCCGTCCAGGTCCACCGGAACGGGCACGTTGTGGCCGCTGGTCAGGAGGTTCCCCTCGGGGGTGCGGAGGGGCTCGGGCGGCGTGTCGAGGTCGTAGCCCGGGCAGGGCTGGCGGTTCGCGATGAGGAGCACGCTGGGCTCGAAGAAGTCGCCCCAGAGGAGGTCCTGGGCGCCGTTTCCGGTCCAGTCGATGAAGGCCATGGCGTTGGCCCCGTGCATGGAGCCGATCTGGCCGATGATCTCGATGTTCTCGAAGCGGTCCGTGACCTTGCGGAAGCGCGGGAAGCCGTCCACCCGGGCTTCCTCGCGGTAGTGGGTGATCATCCCGTCGATGCGCCCGAGGAGCAGGTCCAGCGTGCCGCTGCAGTCAAGGTCCACGAGCTGGGGGATGTTCTGCCGGTCGGAGAAGATGGGGCGACCGTCCACGTCGCGGATGGAGTCCAGCGCCGGCTCGAAGCGGGGGGCCTCGGGCGTGCCCTCGTTCCGGAAGACCCGGATGTAGGAGTACGGGAGCTCGCTCATGAGCTCGTACCGGCCGTCTCCGGTCAGGTCGTGGAAGACGAACCACTCGCCTACCGGGAGGTCCCCGAAGCGGTCCGTGCGCCACTCGAAGCGAGGCGCCTCGGCCGTGCCGGTGTTCTCGAAGTACATGAGCTCGCCGGACCGCTCCTGGAGGAAGAGGTCCGGGTCGCCGTCGCCGTCCAGGTCCACGAACTGCGGGCGGGGGACCACCAGCCCCCCCAGAAAGGGATGGGTGTAGGGCTCGCCGTGTTCGTCCAGCACGGAAAGGGCGTAGACGTCGCGCTCGAAGCCCGCCCCGTCCATGCCTGCGCCGGAGGGGCCTGCGACTCCGGGCGCCCCGGCTCCGGCGCATGCGGTGGCGAGGAGAACCGGGAGGAGCGCGACCCCGAGGGCCCGGACGAGGGACGCGACGCCAGGGCCGCTCACGGCATCCGCGGGCGGGTACCGATGCCGGTCACGTTCCGCCCCAGGCGCACGACCTCGACGATCTCGCCGGAGGCGGTGTCCACCACCACCACCGCGCCGTCGCCCCCGTCGTCCTCCACCGGACCGTGCATGGCGTGGGGGTTCTTGTTGTTGTTCGAGACGAAGGCAAGGGCGCCGTCACGGGAAAACACCACCTGGTGGGGCGCATCGATGCCGCGCCCCGCGATGCGCCGGACCTCCTGCCACCCCTCGGTCTCGAGGACCACCACCTCGTCGGTGTGCTTGACCGGGACCCAGACCTGGCGCCCGTCGGGGCTGAAGGTGGGGTCGAAGGCCATGTGCCCCACCGGGACTCGCAGCGCCACCGGGGGGTTGGCCCGGTCGGCGGCCAGGTCCAGCACCACGAGCTCTCCCGACATCTCGCCCGAGCCGGCCATCCAGCGGCCGTCCGGAGAAATCGCGAACTGGACAATGACATGGTTCGGCCCCTCGAGCTCCACCAGCGTCACCCGCTCGGTGTCCAGGTCCACGCTGGCCGCCTGGTTCACTCCCAGGCTGGCGGTGTAGGCGTAGCGGCCCTCGGGGTCCACCACCATGGCGTGGGGCTGGGCGAAGAAGATGTCCAGCTCCTCGATTTCCATGGTGCTCCGCTGCACGATGCCGATGCGCTGGGGCGGGTTCACGGCGCTCATGGATCGGCTCACGAAGAGGCGGGCACCCCCCTTCTCGAGAGCCAGCATCCCGGCCGCCTGCATGGGGGCCTCGCCCACGACCTGGTACTTGCGGTCGAACTTGAGGACGCGGTTCTCGCCGATGAGGGTCACGTAGAAGTGGGAGCCGTCGGGCTCCACCACGGCGTGGTGCGGCTGGGCCCGCTCCGAGTAGCCCAGCTCCTGCAGGTGGATCCGGTGCACCACCTCGTACGAGTCCATGTCCACAATGGCCACCTGGGCCTCGTCCTGGACGCAGACCACGAGGAGGTGGCGACCGGGAGCGTCCAGCGCGGGCACGCCGTCGGGGAGCACGCTCGCCACCCCGGGGCGTGCCCCATCCGCGCCACCGGGCACGGGGCCCGGGGCGTCTCCCACCGGGGCGGCTGCACCTCCGCATCCCGGAAGGAGAAACGCGAGAACGACGGCGGCCGGGAGGAACCCCCGGCGCCGGCGGGACGGGGGCGCCAGGGAGGAAGCGGCGTGGCGCACCCCGAGCTTCATGACACCGGCCTGGGGTCGGCGAAGCGCACCAGGAAGAGGCCTTCGCCGATGCTCGAGACCGAGACGACGCCGTTCCGGAACCAGGGGTAGGTGCTCCACGCGCCTTCGAACATGGGCTCGGCGGCGTGCGTGGGCGCGGTGTCGATCCACCCCACCTCCACCGGGTTCTCGCGGTCCGTGATGTCGAGGATGCGGAGTCCGCTCGAGTAGTTCGCCTCGAACATCAGGTTGTCGCGGATGTAGAGGTTGTGCGAGACGGCGCGGGTGTCGAAGAAGAACTCGCCCACCACCTGCGGATCCTCCAGGTCGGAGGCGTCGAAGATGATGGTGCGGGTGTTGTCGATGAGCCCCTGCATGAGGGCGAGCTCGTCCTGCATGTAGAAGTAGTGGTGGTCCTCGTCGAACCACCCCTGGTGCACGTACCCGACGTTCGGGTAGCTGGCGATGGACACGGCCACCGGGTTGGACTTGTCGGTGACGTCGGCCACGGAGAGGTGGGTCTCGTTCGAGCCCATGCAGATCTCCCGGCCCGTGTAGCGCTCGTCGGGGCCGCGGTAGGTCACGCACTGGACGTCGTGGGAGTAGCCGGTACCGGTGCGCCCGGTGCGCGGGTCGGCGAAGCACCCCAGGAACGCGGGGTTCTGGGGGTCGTTCGCATCGACCATGTGGAGGCCGCCCCCGCAGGTCTCCCCGCCCTGGCTGGCGCCCACGATGTAGAGGACGCCGGTGTCCTCGTTCAGCCCGATGTTGTGGGCGGAGTGGATCCGGCGGTAGGTGTAGTCCGGCTCGAAGGTGAGGGGCTCGCCGTCGAACTCGTCCAGGCGGCGGAGGTTGAAGACCTGCATCCCGTGCTCGCCCGAGGCGTCGGCCACGATGAAGGCGTGGTCCCTGTACACCTTGAAGTCACGCCAGGCAGCGTTGGGGGAGCCCTCGGTCTTCAGGACCTGGCCCACGTAGACCGGGTTGTTCGGGTTCGTGATGTCGACGAAGGCCACCCCGTTGGTGCGGCCCACGAGCACGACCTCGCGCCCGGTCTCCTCGTCGTGCCACCCCCAGGTGTCGTTCAGCCGGATCCCCTCTTCGCCCCCGATGTCGGAGATGGGGAGGAAGGAGAGGATCTCGACGTTGGAGCAGCTGAAGAACTGGCCGACCCGCCCGTCCTCGCAGGGGAGGGTCTCGCCGGTCACGATGCGGGGGAGGACCTCCGCCTCGGCGGTGAGCACGGCCGCCTGGGTCCAGGCGCCGTCGTCACCCCGCTCCATGAGCGCCACCCCACCGGCACCCTGGGCCGCGCCCGGGAGTCCGAGGACGGCGACGTCCCCATGAAGGGCCACGGCCCCGCCCGGAGCCATGCCGCGTCCGGGGGTGTCCAGGGCCACGCGGGCCGATGACGTGTAGAACTGCCCGTCGCGGTGGAAGCGGTGGAGCGCGCCGGCGGAGGCGACCCAGGTCTCGTCTCCGCTCACCGACACGGCGGCGCCGAAGTTCTGTCCGGGGCGGCCATCGTAGGCCACCAGGCTGCCGACGAGGTTGTAGGTGAGCCCGGAGGTAGCGGCCTGGAAGAGGAGCGCGGCGCCCGCTCCCCGGGATCCCGGGGCCCCCGCCACGATCCGCGTACCGTCGGCGGCGAGACTGGATCCGAAGCGGTCTCCGGGCTGCGATCCCTGGGGGTGGATGGTGGTCACGAGGTCCCAGCTGTCGGCGCCCGAGCGGAACACGCTCACGCTTCCGGCACCCTCCCGGTCTCCCGGGGCGCCGACGTAGAGTCGGTCGCCGGCCAGGAGGAGTGCTCCCCCGAAGGTCGCGTCGTCGGAGGCCTCGGCGGGGGTGAGCCCGGTGACCCGGTTCACCGCGCCGTCGGCGCCCACGCGAAAGAGGTGGACCGCCCCGGCGTCGTCGGCCCCCACGGCAAGCACACCGCGCTCGGCGTCCAGGGCCACGGCGGCCCCGAAGCCGTCGGCGTCCTCGTCAGGCGACAGGGTGTGAGCCAGTTCCCACGCACCGGCGCCCTGGCCGGTGGAAGCCCGGAAGAGATAGGCCCGGTTCCGCTCCGGTGCTCCCACCAGGAGCCATGTGGTCCCCTCGTGGGCACCGGCGGCCAGCGCCCGGCCGAAGGAATCGGCGATCTCCTCGTCCGGAGACTGGAGCCGTTCCGACGCCGCCCATACCCCGTCGCTTCCCCGGGTCAGCACATGAACGGCCCCGGGCCGCAGGGCCGTGCCGCCCTCTCCCACGAAGACCCGGTCCCCGGAGACGGCCAGGGAAGACCCGTAGCCGGTCCGGGCGTTGATCGGGATCTCGGCGGCGGCCTCGCCGTCGAGGGCTCGGAAGGTCTGGGCCTCGACCGGGAGCGCGAGGGCGCCTGCCAGGAGAAAGAGGATGAAAGGGCGTACGGGGATGGGCATGAGAACGACTCCGGGCTTCACAATTCGGACTGGGCGAGGGCGCCCCGGGGGGACGCAGGCAGAACGTGGCGGCAGGTGCAGGACGGGTGCAGGACGGGTGCAGGACGGGTGCGCGTCCATGGATCCGGGGGCACACGTCGCAGAAGAACATGTCCCAGAAGAAAAGGTAAGTCCCGGTGGGGTTCACGGCGAGGTTTGTCGCAGCTCGGATCCAGGGGCGTTATCGAGACCGGGGGCCGACCACGACCACGCAGCCAGGCCCGCACGACCACGGGTGTCTTCGCTGCAGCGAAACCTTGCGAAGACCCATGGCGCGACCTATTGTCCGCGGATCCCGAACCGCACGGCGGAACTTTGGTGAAGCAGAATCTCAGTCCAGCAGAACCTCGGCTGGGGCGGCCTCGCCGTTCCAGCCGTGCTTTAGGGAGTAGGTCCCCGGGGCTGCGCGGATGCGCTCCCTTCCCCAATCTTCAGGAGAACAAGATGAGAAGAACAGCTGTCGGAATGCTGCTTCTTTTCGTGGCATGGATCGGCATTCCCGCCGACGTTGCCGCGCAGGAGCAGACCGGCACCATCACCGGTGTCGTGACGAACCAGGAAACCGGCCAGCCGATGCCCGGCGTGGCCGTCATGGTCCAGAATACGCGACTGGCCGCAACGGCGAATGCCGAGGGCCGGTACACCATCACGAACGTGCCCGCGGCCACGTACCGTCTGCAGGGCCTGTTCCTGGGCTTCGCCGATGCCGATGTGGAAGTCACGGTGGGAGCGGGTCAGACCGTCACGGCCAATATCGTCATGACGCGCACCGTGCTCTCCCTTGCCGAGGTTGTGGCCACCGGTGTGACGCAGGAGACGGCGGGTACCCGTGCCCCGTTCTCCATTGGACGCGTGTCGCGCGAGAACATCGCCACCGTCCCCACCACGAACTCCGCCGTGGCCTCGCTGCAGGGCAAGGTCGCCGGTGTCTCCATCGTGCGCGGCAGCGGTCAGCCGGGCACCGGGGTCAGCGTGCTTCTCCGCTCGCCGACGTCGATCCAGGGCGGGAGCGGCCCCATGTACGTGATCGACGGCACGATCATGGCCACCTCCATCAACGGGACCACCGTCGACCTGGAGTCGCTGGACATCGAGACCATCGAGGTGGTGCGCGGCGCGGCTGCCGCCTCCCTCTACGGCTCGCGTGCGGCCGGAGGCGTCATCTCCATCACCACGAGCCGTGGCCGGAACCTGAGCCTCGACCAGACGCGGATCTCGGCCCGGAGTGAAGTCGGCCTCTCGCAGCAGCCGAAGACGCCATCGATCACCACGCAGCACATGTTCCTGCAGAACGAGCAGGGTCAGTGGGTGGACGCCCAGGGGAGCGTGGTCGCGCGCTCCCAGCGGGTGCTGGGGCCCACGAACATGATGGACCAGAGGTTTACCTCGCCCCTGTACGACAACGTCGGCGCATTCTTCCGCCCCGCCCGCTTTTCCCAGAACTCGGTCAACCTGAGTCACCGGGCAGAGAGCACGAACTTCCTGTTCTCGGCCAACCAGTACAGCGAGGAAGGGACGCTCGAGACCAACGAAGGGTTCACCCGGAACAACTTCCGGATCAACCTGGACCATCGGCTGCGGAGCGATTTCCAGCTGCGCCTCAGCGCCACGCACAGCCGGACCGACCAGGACCTGCTCTACGGCGGCGTGGGGAACACGTTCTGGGACCTTCTCATGTACCCCTCGGATGTGAACCTCGGGGTGCGCACGGCTGAGGGGGGGTTCGTGCAGCTGCCCGACTCCACCTACATGGTCGAGAACCCGCTCTGGTACGAAGACAGCCGGGAATACTCGCAGCAGCGGGCCCGGACCATGGCCAGCATCGAGGGCGACTTCAACCCCGTGAACTGGTTCACCCTGCGCGGGACGATGACCTATGACCGCTCCGACCGGCATCTCCACGCATACACGCCGGTGGGAACCTCGACCTCCATCACTTCCGAGAACGAGAGCTCCGGCTACCTGCGGAAGGACAACGAGGTCGGCGACGTCTTCTCGGCGGCGCTGCAGGGGAACCTTCGGCGCAACTTCGGTGACCTCACGGCCACCACGGTGGGGCGTGCCCTCATCGAGCGCGAGAACAACAATTACCTGCAGGCCAACGCCAGCAACTTCTTCGTGCGGGACGTCCCCCGGCTGAACGTGGCCGAGACCCGGAACGTTCAGTCGAGCCTCGAAGACGTTCGTTCCTCTGGGTACTTCGTCGAGCAGCAGCTCGACTACGCCGGCCGGTACACCGTTCAGGCCCTCGCGCGCCGTGACGGGAGCTCCCTCTTCGGAGAGAACGAGCGGTGGCAGAACTACTGGCGCGTGGCCACCGCGTGGTTCATCTCGGAGGAAAACTGGTTCCCGTACGACAACATCACCCTCCTCAAGCCCCGCGTGGCCATGGGGACCGCCGGTGGGCGGCCGAGCTTCGCTGCCCAGTACGAGACCTGGAATGTGAACAACTCGGGCGTGGTGTCGAAGGCCACCCTCGGAAACCGCGATCTGCGGCCCGAGCACACCACCGAGCTCGAATTGGGGCTCGACGTGATCTTCAACGACCGCTACTCGCTCCAGCTCACCCGGGCGCGGCAGGAGACGAAGGACCAGATCATCCAGCTGGTACTCCCCGCCTACTTCGGGTACCCGAACCAGTGGTACAACACCGGTGTCCAGAGCGGTACCACCTACGAGTTCACCCTCGAGGCGCAGATGGTGAACCGCCCGGGCTTCAACTGGACCACCACCCTGGTGGCGGACCGTTCGAGGAGCATCATCGAAGAGTGGAACCGCTCCTGCTTCATCAGCGGACTCCGCAACATCTGCGAGGGAGCCAGCCTGGGTGACATGTGGGGCGAGCGCTTCCTGACGGACCATACCGAGATCGCCTCGCGTCACTCCGGCGCCGCCAGCCAGTTCCAGGTCAACGACGACGGCTACGTGGTCTGGGTCGGCGAGGGCAACACCTGGCGCGACGGCCTGTCCCAGGGCCTGTGGGGGACCTCCGGTACCGTCGACGGAGAAACCTACCGATGGGGCGTGCCGATCCTCGACCGCGACGAGGGCGGATTCCCGGTCCTCCAGAAGATCGGAAGCTCGGACCCCGACGTCTCCCTGGGCTGGCTGAACAACGTGTTCTGGAGAGGCTTCGCCATCCACACCCACATGCACATGCAGGTGGGCGGGAACACCTACAACGGGACGAAGCAGCGCCTCTACCAGCACGAGCGTCATGCCGACCTCGCCCAGGCCGACAAGCCCGAGGAGAACCGGAAGACGCTTACCTACTACAACGCCATCTACAACTTCAACAACACCTCGAGCCACTTCGCCGAGCCCGGCTCATTCCTCAAGCTTCGCTCGGTCTCGGTCCAGTACCGCCTGAACCAGGATCAGCTGAACCGCGTCGGTCTCGGCCGGTTCGCCCGGGGCATCAACCTCGGCGTGAACGGGCGGAACCTGCTCACGTTCACGGACTACACCGGTTCCGACCCCGAGGTTGGCTCCGTCCTCTCCCGAAACGACTCCTTTTCGTACCCGAACGCACGACAGGTGACGTTCACGGGCGAGATCAACTTCTAAGGGGCGCCAGAATTCATGAAGATGCATAAGACCAGCCGAACCTTCCTGGCGGGGGCCGCGGCCCTCGTCCTGGTGGGATGCCAGGACCTGGTAGTCGAGAACCTGAACGCCCCCGACCGTACCCGGGCGCTCACTTCGGCCAACGACGTGGAGACGCTCATCGTTTCGTCGTGGCGGGACTACTGGAACCGTCTGCACAACACCACCACGGCGTTCAACGTCATGCCCCTCGTGGCCGACGAGCTTACGGCCACCTACGCCAACGACGCAGCGCTCGAACTCTCGTCCGAGCCGCGTCCCTTCTTCAACAACAACCCCATCGCCACGCCCCACGGGACCACGCGCTTCCATTGGGAATCCATGTACCGGGCGATCTCCAGTGCCACCGACGGGATCCAGGCCATCGAGGGTGGTCTGCGCATGCCCGGGGATTCCCCAGAGGCGCGGGACCTGAACACCACCCGCGCCTGGGCCTACGCGAAGTGGGTCCAGTCCCTGGCCATGGGACACCTGGCCCAGAGCCATGACCAGGCCTTCATCATCGACGAGTTTGTCGACCTCGAGAACGACGAGATTCCGCTCCAGCCATGGGAGACGGTTCGGGAGGCGGCGATCGACGGGATGCTTCAGGCCATCGATACGATGATGGCACGGCCGTTCGTGACCCCGGCCTCGTGGCAGCCCACGCGCACGTACACGAGCGCGCAGCTCGCCGCCATCGGACATGGCCACATCGTACGCTGGCTCGTCTACGGCGCACGTACTCCGGCCGAGCGGACGGCCACCGACTGGAACCGGGTCATTCACCACCTGGACCGGGCCCTGACCGAGGACTACCAGATCGACCTGGAGTCCGGCAACATCACCAGCGGGCTCTACAGCCGCGCCCAGAACACCGGGACGTTTGCCGCCTGGGCCGACTACAAGCTCATCGGCGCCGCCGACATTTCCGGGCGGTACGGGGACTGGCTCGAGGCGCCGCTGTCGGAGCGCGACCGGTTCACCATCCAGACGCCGGACCGGCGGATCACCGGGCCCACGCCCGACTCCGACGGAGCCTACTTCCGCTGGCGGCCCAACAACATCATGGTCGCTCAGCGGGGCCTGTACCACCACTCGCACTACAAGTGGTACAAGCACGTGATGCAGCATGGATCCCCGACGACCATCTCGACAACCGGTTATGCACCGCTCATGACCGTGGACGAGATGAACCTGATCCGTGCCGAGGCCTACTATCACCTCGGTCGCCTCGAGGAGGCGGCGCAGCTCGGGAACATCACCCGGACTCGGGATCGCGATATTCGCGGCGTAATCTACCCGGGGCTCCCGCCGCTGACGGCAAACGGGGTGCCGCAGAGCGCCGACTGCACGCCGCGCCTGGACGGGCGGAACTGCGCAACGCTGCTCGAAGCCCTCATGTACGAGCGGATGATCGAGATGTCCGTGACCGATGCATGGCGGGCGTACCATGATTCCCGTGGCTGGGGTCGCCTTCCCGACGGGACCTTCCTTCACATGCCGGTTTCCGCGCGTGAACTGGAGGCCTCTGGCCTTCCGGTCTATTCGTTCGGGGGCGTTGGCGGTGAGGGAGCCGCGGTCTGCCAGTTTGCCTTCTGCAGGTAGTCCGACGCCGTGAGGGGGGTCGTCCGGAAAGTCCGGGCGGCCCCCCGAGTCGGGATGCCAGGGAAAACCAGAATGAAGATCAAGATTGCAGCCCCGGTGGCGGTGCTCTTCCTGTTCCTGTCCGGTTGTGCTTCGGGAGGGGCGGGGACTTCGGGGTCATCCCACTTCGCGCGTGGCCTCGGCGTGGCTACGGCTGCGGACCTCAACGAGCACGGCAACCGCTTCATGGCCCTTCACTCCTTCGAACTGGAGCGGGATGAAGGTCCGCCCTCCATCGTGATGGAAAGCCGGTGGAGGGAGCGCAACCTGTTCCCGGACGAGCGCCTCCTGGGGATTGAAGTTGCGGAGATCCGGGCCACGATCCGGGCGCGCCCACGGAGCGGGACGTCGGGAATGGGCGAGGTGTACTCGGTGGACCTCATCGTGGAGCAGCGGGTGCGGGTTCCCGGAGAGTCGGAGTGGAACACAGAAATCAGTACTGCGCAGGCCGAGGAACTTGCCACGACCATGGCAGAGGATCTGCGTCGCAACCTGAACGTGGGGGTGCGGAGGTTCTGACCTCCGCTGTCGCCACTTCGGTCCGGGGAAAGCCTGAACCCGGGCCGGATGCCTGTGAAGCAGGAAGCAGAACGGCGCGCCCCCCGCGAGGAGGGCGCGCCGTTTTCTTGTCGCGCTTCAGTGCAGCTGCGTGATGCCTCGTCAGCGACGCCGGACCGTCAGACGATTCGCGCCCATGACCCAGCTGATCTCGCTGGGACCCTGCAGGTTCATGCGGTCGGAGCGGACGTCGCCGGCATCGCTTCCGGCCACGATCCAGTAGGCACCGGCCGGAACCGGCTGCGAAAAGGTCTGGGTCTGTCCGGCCGCGATCGAACCGAGCTGAATCCGCTCACCCCGGCCGTCGGGCTCGAGGCGGTAAATCATGTCGCGGCCCGCGGTGTGGTTGTTCTGGATTCGAATCGTGGTCAAACCGTCGGCTGCGGCATCTCCACCGGCCTCGGCGGTGCCTCCGCCGGAGGCGCAGCCGGTCAGGGCAAATGCCGCTGCCATGAACAGTGCGCTGAGGGTGCCGGTTCGGCGGGAAAGTCGCATGTTTCTCCTCTCGGTGCTGGATAGATCGGGGGCCTGCTGCTCATGGACCCCGGTGGAAGTCCATTTTACGCCTCAGGGGAGCGACGCGCCACCCCGGAGCCGGGGTCGGGATCCGGGTCCAGCAGCTCAGCGGGTCAGCAGTACGGCGGCGATGACGAAGCTCAGGGCCGCGAACAGCCGCCTGAAGGTGAAGGGCGCGGCGTCGTCCCGCGTCGCCGGGTCTGCGGTCCAGAGCACGACGGATCCGCAGCTGCTCCGGGAGTACTCGATGGGGCTGGACATCCCCGTGTAGACCTCGATGGCCTCGATGTCCGAGGGGGCGACGAGGTCATCCACGCGGACGTTCGGACCCACGTTCAGTCCGTCGATGACCAGGTCGGGGCGGCAGCGGCCCCGAATCGTGAGGAAGCCCCCGGGACCACCGCCGCTGGCCTGCACGGCGGGGATGTGGTTGAACAGGTCACTCGTGCGAGGTACGGGCCGGGATTCGACCTGATGGCGGTCCATGAAGCTTCCAAGTCCGCGTGCCCGGCGCTCGTAGAATCCCGCCGTCGTGAGCCGTGGACTTCGGATCGAGGTCACCACGATCGGGGCCAGTTCCAGCGCCTCGGGGACCAGGCCGATCTCGATCTCGAAGGGAGAGGCCCCGCGGACTCCGATGTCCTGCGTGATCGAACCGTAGCCCAGGGCAACGACCTCGAGCCGGTAGCGGCCCGGAGCGACTTCGGGAAGGTGGAAGCGACCGAGCGCGTCCGTCAGGGATTCCCGCGTGGGCCGAGGGTGCTCTTCCTCGATGGGCAGCCCCTCCTCGTCCAGTTCGGGTCGCGGAAGCATCCGTACGGGGACGCTGGCGAGAGGGGTGGCGGAGGCGACATCGCTCACCGTGCCAATCACCTCGATCGCCGAACGCTGTTCCTGACCCTGAGCGCCGTCGGCGGACGCGGGCAGGAAGAGGCCTCCAGCCAGGAAGGCGAGGACCATGGGGTGAGCGGCGCGAAGGGGCGGCCGGGCCTCAACTCCGCGGGTCCAGCTCCCGAACACGGTCCGCCTCGCGGCGGGCGGCTTGCCGATCTTCAGATCTGTCGCGAGAAACTCGAGTCGCACGATGGGCGCTTTGCGTTCCACCAGGGGCATCCGGAAGCCTTCCACGATCTACTCCGGGTGCGCCCTGACATGGGGGCAGGACGGTCAGAATGCCCTCTCCTCGCACTCTGGCGCAAGTCGGACTGCCCCCCGTCGTCGCCCCGTCGCCAGATCGAGGAAAGCGCCGCACGGGCTCGGCCGGGCCGGCCCGCGACTCCCCGCGGTGTTCCGAGGGGAACGGGTCAGCCCCCGCCGTTCCCTCCCGTCGGGCTTTCTCCGGAATCGCCATCGCCAGGCTCGGTGCTGTCCGCTCCGTCAGGGACAAGACGTGCCAGGTCCCGGGCAAGCTGCCCTCCCACCATGTAGGAGACGAGTGCCGTCACCGCCTCTTCCTGACCCACCGAGGTGAAGCCCAGGGTATAGAGGGGCACCCCATCCTGATTTTCGTCCGTTCCCTCCACCCGCACTGCGGTGACGCTCACCTCCTCGCCGGTCATGAGCCTCGCCAGGACCCCTTCCGAAACGGGAAATCTGTCGCGAATGGGGCGTTCCCGGTCGGCCGAGGCCGTCCAGAACACCTGCCCCGCAGGATCCGAAAGGTCGCCGAAGTGGAGCAGGTAGAGCGTCTCGTCGTCCAGCGACCGGTTCATGTCCAGCTCGATGACCAGGGCGGGTGCCATGACGAAGCGGGGGTCCTCGAACTGGAATCCCATCTCTTCGAGATTGGCATCGAACTCCGCCGCTTCCTCTTCCGAGATATCGGACCGGGCCCGGAGCATGGGCTCGAGTCGCACGGAAAGGAGGACATTGCCTCGACGGGTGAGCGTCCCGGTCGTCCCGCCGGCGAGAAGGCCCTCCGGGCTCGGGCGAATGGCCTCCGGACTGCTCCAGGGACGGTACTGCTCCACGTCCCAGAGGATTTCCGCTGCATCCACGAACCGGTAGATCCCCATGGGCTCCGCGGACCGTGCACCCTGACATACTCCGCTCTGCGCGGTTTCGGGACACAGTTCGAGCACGGCCGGCCTGACGAGGATCGCACCCTGGCACTCGCCGGCCAGGCGAGGGAGATCCTCGTCCTGCGCGAGGATTTGATCCGCTTCCCCGGATACGGAGGCGAACGCCTCCTCGAGCCCTGCGATGAGTTCGGCCTTGCGGGTGCGCCTCTCTTCCAGGACGGCCTCGTCCCCGCTCTCCACGTATCGAGCGGCGAGCCCGGCATCCGACTCGAACCAGGCCTGGACGAGACGATCCTCGGCAACCCCGGGGTCCAGGGGAGCGACCCTCGACGCATCTTCCAGCGTCACCGCCTCGTACAGCGCACCGATGCGATCGACGCGCTGCGCGAGTGGTGCCAGTTCCCGGTCCAGTTCCTCGAGACGCGTGAGCACCGGGACACAGTTGCGCGAGCGATCCATCTCGTCCACTGCCATGCGGGAGGGCACGGGCTCCTGGGCGCCGAGCGAGGCGGGAGCCAGAGCGGCAGCGAGGAGCGCCGCCAGAATCAGGGCGACGAAGCCAACGGAGGCCCACAATGCACCCGCCGATCCCCCGTGCGCAGTGCCGAGGTCGACAGCATGGGCGTCGGGCCGGTTCGAATGGCCTGAAGAAAACCCGTGGACTCCCGGGAGGTTGAGATTCCGCACCGATGTCTCCGAATAGGGACTTGAATCATGAGGTCGCACCCCGGAGTTCCTCCAGGAGTCTGCGACTCGCTACTCAACGTACACCCGAAAGCGGGATCGGGCTCCATGCGGGTGCCCTGCGGCGGTACCTGGATGGGGAGAGGCGGGAAGGGGTCGGTGGATTCGGCGCCCCGCCGGTTGTTCAGATCGGCTTGTACACCATGAGCCACACGGCGACCACGAGCGGCACGGTGGCAAGGATTCCCCACACCAGCCAGCGGCGCGAGTCCCTGCGGTACGCCTCGGGGATCTCGCCCCCCGTCGCGAACGCGCGGGCCGCCCGCGCCTGGCGGACCTGCACCGGAACGAGGATTGCCGCCCAGATGATCCCGGAGACCGCGAAGAGGATCTGGCCCCACACAAGCCACTTCGCCCCGAAAAGATCCATGCGCGCCGTAAGGGCCGCGCCGTATCCGCCAACGATGATGAGCACGATGCCGGCGGCGGTGAGGGACCAGTCGGTAATGGTGACCAGCCGCTGGCCGAACGCTACCACGGTCGCTTCACGGGTGCGGTCGGCAAACACCTTCCAGACGGCGGTGACCGTCACGTTGCCCACGAGGATGATGGCCCCGAGTACGTGCAGGAACTTGAAGGTTTCGTACAGCAAGGGGCGATGTGGGTTGGACAGGCGGGGAGAAGGCGATCTGCGGGAGCGGGAGATTCGAACACCGGGAGGCGGGTCCTGCGGCGGGCCGGGAGACGTGGTCCGTCAGGAAGGAGGCCAAGGTATGCGGCGGTCCATGGCCGGGCAAGCGGGTGGGGCCCGAGTCGCCTCAACGGCACATCCGGAAGCCCCCCTGCTCGAAGTGGAAGTGGTCGTGGTGCGCAGGATTGTACTCCGGCCCGAGCACACCGTCGAAGATCCTGCATGCACCCCGGTGGAGGTCCCGGAGGAACCCGGCTTCGTCGTCCTCTCCCGGCCAGTCGCCGAGAACCCGGATCCGCCGTCCATCGTCCAGGACGAAGCCGGCCACGTCCAGGGCATCCGCGGTGGCGTGACCGCTCAGGGGTCCCCCCTCCCGGCCGTAGACCCCACGGCAGGCATAGCTCCCGAAGTGCTCGATCTCGGCAACAGGCTCCCCGAAGCGCTCCCGCGCGACGGGCTGGAGCACGTGCAGCTCCCAGATCGCAAGGGCAACCGCCGCGCGGCAGGACAGGGTGAAGGGCTCCCCCACCGCCGCGGTGGTCGATTCGATCCGGACCGCGTTGAAGAAGCCGCATCCCGGCCCGGTCACCCGGTCGGGAACCGTATCGTACACCATTTCGGCTTCCTGCAGCACGGCGAGACAGAGCGCGTCGTCGCCCGAGAGACGGCCCAGCTTGTAGCTCGTCAGCCAGTTCGGAGGCTCGGCCACGGCGATGGGCGCCCACGGGTTCCACGCATCGGGGATCCGGATCGCGCCGGAGTGGAGGGCGTAGGCGAGGGCCAGGGCGCCCATTCCGAGGAGGATGAGAACGACCGCTGTCTTCATGGTGCCTTCATGGGGCCTCCCGCCGATCACCTCCGTCCAGCGCGCCGCTCACCCCCGGAAGAGCTGGAACTGGCGGCTGTACTTGACAATCAGGGAGCGATAGAGGGGTCCGTCGAAGGTCTGGATGCCCCGGGCATCGTTGTAGACGATGAAGAGCCCGGTGCCGGCGGTATGCTGCCAGCCGAAGCGCAGGTTGGCGGACCACATGTCCTGCTGGGTGGCATACTGGACGAGGGACTGGAGCGAGATCCGGGGGGTGAAGAAGTATCCGGCCCGCACCGCGGCGAGGGTCACGTCGAAATCGCCTCCCGCCAGTTCCACGGTGTTGTGGTCGAGGCGCAGCCCCAGGGTGGCCACCGAGCCATGCCGGTAGCTCAGCTCCCCCGAGACCGCCCGCCGATTCCCCGAAAGGAAATGTCCCGCGTCGAGGCGCGCCCGCACGGAGAGGGGAGCGCTCAGGTCGGTGTTGAATCGCCACGCCGCCTCCCATCCATCATAGGTTCCCGGCTCGACCACCACGCCGGGGACGATCTCGAAGGGGTTCACGAGCCCCTCCCGAACCCAGTTGAAGGCCGGCTCGAAATGAGCCCCGCTGGAGAACTCGAAGTGGGAATCCAGGTGGAGCCGGGCAGACTGCTCGAATCCGGTTTCCAGGGACCGGAAGGTGTTGTAGGAGAAGTGGGGCCGGATCTCCCTGAGCCAGGAGATCCGTTCCGGCCGGATGTAGTGCATCCCGAAGACCGAGCCGGTGCGGTAGTCCCGGCGGGAGACGAAGCCCACCTCGGGGTTGAAGTTGCCCGCGACCTCCCGGTACGAGGCCATGGCGCGGTAGTCGCGCGTGGTAAAGAGCGCGTCGACATGAACCGCGTGATCCGATCCCTCGAGCCCCGGAGTCCCGGTGCGGGCGGCAAAGGAGGAAAGGGTCAGCGATTCGCCCAGCCCCACCTGGCCGTCGACGGCGTAGGTCCGGTTCACGTCGCCGTCCAGTCCCCGCCCTCGACGTTCGGCGACGAAGCCTCCGACCTGGGAGCGATTGGGGAGTTCCCGGGCCACCCGGGCCACGGAGAAGGCGTTGCCGTGGGCCTCCCCCTGGGCCAGGGGAGTGTCGAGACCGGTCTGGATGTGAAGGAGCCCGACGTTGAACCCGCCCGTCCTTCCGGAGAGGCGCCCTCCGCCGCGGATGGGAACAGGCCGACCCTGGGCGATGCCGATCCGGCGGCTGAAGAAAAGCTCCGATCCCCCGGTTCCGACCTGGAAGTATCCCGAGTTCTCGAGAAAGAACGGCCGCTTCTCCGGAAAGAAGAGAGAGAAGCGGCTGAGGTTCACCTGCTGGTCGTCGGCCTCCACCTGGGCGAAGTCCGTGTTCACGGTGAGGTCCAGCGTGAGGCTCTGGGAGAGCTGCACCTTGGCGTCGCCGCCCAGGTCGAAGGGATAGCCGTACCCGAGGTCCCCTGCGGCGAAGTCCCGCTGAGCCGACTGGAGCAGGTAGGGACTCACCGTCGCCTGCCTGCCGGCCGGCGGGACGAGACCGCGCAGAACGCCGGCCTGGCTGACCCGGTGCAGGGAGTACTGGCGCGAAATGGGCGCCCAGAAGCTCTCCTCGTTCAGCCGGCGCAGGCGGCGCATCACGTTCAGACCCCAGACCGCCTCTGCCGCGGAGTCGTAGCGGAGGGTCGAGAAGGGGATGCGGAACTCGGCATACCATCCGTGTTCGTCCCTGGAGGTAGCCACGTCCCAGCTCCCGTCCCAGTTCAGGTTGAACCCCCCTCCGGCCGCGCCCCCGCCTCGCCCTTCGTTCGTGACCTGACCGTCGTACTCGATTCCCGAGGGGTTCGTCCCGAACACGAAGCCGTTCTGACCGTCGCGATAGGTGTCGAAGACGAGGACGACGGCATCCGAGTCGTCGAGGCGCGAATCCCGGATCGCCGGTCCCTCGGAGATCCGGTCGGGCTGGGAGTCCCAGAGCCATACCCCCACGTAGATGGCAGCGGCATCGTAAAGCACCCTGACCTCGGTGGGTTCCGAAGCGGGAGCCCCGTCGGAGGGAACGCGCTGCACGAAGCCACGGAGGGGCTCGGCAAGGCTCCATTCGGCCTCGTCCAGGATCCCGTCGATCCGTGGGGGGGTGATGACGGGGTAGGCGAGTGCCTCGGGATCCCGGGCCGCAGGCAGACCTCCCCGGCTCTCCGAAGCCGAGGCGAGGGCGTCCCCCCCGGCCGGGAGGGAGTCGGGGGTCGGCTGAAGTGCCAGCAGAACGGCCAGCAGCGGGGCGAAGAACAGGGAACCCTCGGGCATTGAGTCACTCTCCGAAGCACTGGGTCGATCGAAGCGGCGAAACCGGTGGAGGCGAAGAAGGTTCTTCCGAATGTACGGGGGAGACGAGGTGCCGTCATCCCCCGGCCGTGCCGGCGCCCCGCCCCCTCCCGGCCATCGCCTCCGTCAGGCTGGCGTCGAAGGGGGGGCGCGCCGAATCACTCCCCGGCCGGCCATCCATCGGCTGATCCGTTCCTTCCGCGCGAGTCCGAGGGACCGCGCCATCATGCGGTGGAGCGGGCTGCCTTCCAGGCGCGTCGGGTCCAGATGGCGATCCGCCTCCGACAGCGCCTCGATGGACAGGTCCGGAAAGGGATGGAGGTAGGTGCGGGAGAGCCGAGCGTACTTCCGCCCGAGATCGTGAGCGTAGCGGGGCAGGAGCCCCTGGTCCGCCATTTCGCCTGCGATCCGACGGACGCTCTCGAGTCGATGGGCAGCCAGGCGGCGGGAGGGCGTCGTGCTCAGTGTTCCACCGGACTCGAAGTACCTGTAGAGGGCCTCCCCGCGAGACACGGTGGCAATCGAGGCGCCTCGAAGAAGGGTGCGGATCATCAGCTCCTCGTCGTTGGTGACGGCGAGGTCCGGATCCCATCCTCCACTGGCCTCGAACAGCTCGCGGGGCCAGAGAATGGCGCAGGTGGGGATGTACCAGTTTCCGAGCCACGCCGAGATGGGGTCTCCGCCCGGGGGGGCGAGGGGCTTCTCGGGCGAGTAGCGTTTCCAGTCGTCGCCATCGAGACGGAGTCGCTGCCAGGGGCAGGCCGCGAAGCGGTCGGTCCTGCCCGCCAGGGCGCCGACCAGGGACGACAGGGTGTCGGGTTCTCCCAGCACATCGTCGGCATCGAGAAACATGAAGTGCGTGCCCGATGCCAGGGCTGCCCCGATGTTCCTCGCGCGGGCGGCGCCGGCGTTTTCTCCCGGGCAGTGCAGGAGAATGCGGCTCCCATATCCCTTCAGGATCTCCACCGACCGATCGGTGGAACCGTCATCCACCACCACGACCTCCACGCCGACGCCCTGCTGGCCCAGTGCGGAGTCGATGGTTTCCTCGATGTAGTGCTGCTTGTTCCAAGACGGGATGATCACCGAAACGGTGTTCACCGGGTCGGACTGTCGCAATGCCTTTCTCCCATTCGAGTCATGAACACGTCGGTACCCTGCCGCCGAACCGGATCTCGTGCAACCCCGGGGGGCGCGAGGCAGTCCTGCCGACGGATGTCAGCCCGGCGATCCCGCGAGGCTCCCACCCCGGGACGCTGCTTCCGCCATGGCTCCCGCTTCCTCCGCCGGGGGGGCGTCCGGCCCGCCGGGCGGCGGTTCTTCCGGGCGACCTCCGCCCGTGAGGCGCGCGACGATTACCGTGGACGAGAACTGGCCGGTGATATTGGCCACGGTCTTGAACATGTCCGGGATCGCATCCACGGCAATGAGGATTCCGACGGCCTCGACCGGGATCCCGATGCCCACGAAGACGGGGGCGATGAGGAGCATGCCGGCGCTGGGAATGCCCGGGACGGCAAAGCTCAGGAGAATGGCGGAGATCACCACCGTCAGAATCTCGGCCGGACCCATGGGAATCCCGTACAGGAGCGCCGAGAAGATGGCGAGGGTGCTCCAGTTCAGGGGACCGTGGGGCTTGAAGGTGGCCACCGCCAGCGGAAGGACGAACCCGGCTGCGTGGGTGGGGAGGCGGAGCTGGTGGGTCGCCGCCTCGGCCTGCGCCGGAAGGGAGGCGAGAGACGACCGCGAGGTGAACCCGATCACCAGGGCCGGAAGGAGCGCCCGGGCCAGGTTCGCCGGCGAGATTCGACCCGCCACCACCGTGACCGCGAAGATCACCACCATGAGGAGCACCATGGAAACCGAGGTCACGACCAGGTAATAGCCGACCGCTCCCACGGCCGTGAGGCCGACCTGTGATGCCACGCCCAGGGCAAGGGCAAAGACCCCTGCGGGCGTGAAGTAGAGCACCCACCCGACAATCACGAGCATGGCCTCGGCGGCGGCTCGAAAGGGCGTCAGGAGGGCGGCCTGGTGCCCCGGGGAGAGTCGGGTGATGGCCAGGCCGAAGACCACCGAGAAGACCACCAGGGGAAGCATGGCCCCGTCGGCTGCGGCGCCGATCGGGTTGACGGGAACCAGGTCGACCAGCCAGGCGGAAAACGTCGGCATCCGCTCCAGCCCCTGGGCGGTGGACGACGCCAGGGTGGCGGCGCTCTCCCGCAGGACGGTGGTGGCCACCGGGTCGATGGTGAGCCACGAGAAGAGCAGGGGGATGAGCGTGAGCCCCAGGCCACCGGAGACCAGGAGGAGCCCGATCCAGACCCCCAGCGCGGTGCTTCCGATCCGACGGACCGCCGCGAGATCCGCCAGGGATGCGACACCCACGACCAGGAGCGAGACCACCAGCGGGATCACCACCATGCGGAGTGCGTTGATCCAGAGGGTGCCCACCGGCGTGATCCAGCCGACGACGGCATCGAGCGCCGGCGCATCCTGAAGGGAGATCAGAATCCCTCCTGCGAACCCAGCGAAGAGACCGAGCAGCGCAAGGCGGCGGTTGAGCATGAAGGTCCGGTATCGGGAGGAAGGTGGGGCGGGCCGGCCGGCACCTTACGCGGCCGCCCTACCCGCGTCAAACCGCCGGCTCATCGCCCCGGTGTTCCGCCCGGCGCACAGGGGGTGCCCCCATCGGGGCTGCCGACATGGAAGCCGAAGCTGCGGTTCACGACGGACGCCACCACTCCAGTTCCCCCCTCGCCCCAGAGCGAGGGGCTTCGGGGCGCCCCGGAAGGATTGAAGCCACCGACCCGGTTCCAGTTCACCGCATTCCGGTCCCATGCGCTGACCGTCACCCGGCCCCGGACCCCTCCGGGGGGAAAGCCGTCTCGCAGGGCAAGGAGAAGGCCCTGGTCGCCCTGGAAGCGGTTGAACACGCCAAAGCCCGCGGGCAGTACGACGGAGGTATCGGCCTCGGAAACAGACAGCCCCTGGAGGGCCACCGGGCCCGGGTAGACCTCCACGCCCAGGGGTGCAAAGGCCTCCTTCAGCCCGAGGATGATCACCTCGGGGACATAGGCCCAGGCCCCCCTGGCACGCGACCATCGCACGTCGAGGAGTTCGCCCGGGGAGAGGCGACAGGTGGGAAGGAGGGGATCGGGCACGCGGAGCTGGAAGTCACCGGGGACCTGGGTTTCGCCCCTCAGGACGCTTCCCGAGGTCGGCGTGACCACGACCTCGAGACGGGCCCCCGGTTGAATGAGTTCCGCGGTCTTTCCGGAAAGCCTGTAACAGGCAAGCGGAAAGCTCCGCGGAACGGCGCCCTCCATGCAGGACGAAGCATCCACGGCCCGGAACCGGGCCGACCGGCCCTCGGCGTCCTTCAGCTCCACGATCGCTTCGGCGTTCCCCGAGTTTCCCGTTCCCCGGGAGCGATGCACGAGGGCCACTGCATCCGGAACCCCGTCGTTCACCCGCAGGTACACCTCGGCCACGAGCGTGGACGGCGGATCGAGGATCGTGACTTCCTCGAGTTCGCAGCCCGCGAGGATCAGGACCGAGAGAAGACCGGCCCTATGCGTGCACTTCCGCGAGCGCCTCATCGGAATCGGATCTCCGCACCGATCGTGGGAAGAATGGGCAGCATCGTGAAGCCGGACCGGGTCGGTACGGCCCCGGAATAGTCCACGTAGTAGAAGAGGACGTTGCGCTGGTTGTACACGTTCAGGACGTCCAGGTGGGGCGTGAACTCTCCCCAGGTCAGGCTGAACGTGCGGCGAACCGACAGGTCCAGGCGGTGGTACCACGGGTAGCGCTCCCGATTTCGCGGGCCGAGGATCACGGCCGTTTCCGTGGGCTGCCACCGGAACGTGGCACCATCAGCCTGTCGGGGAGCGAAGAGCCCGTATCCACCATCGGGAAGGGTGTAGGGGGTTCCACTCCCCACGTGCCACCGGGCACCCCCTTCCCACCCCCAGGGCAGGGGAAGCCGCAGGACCATGTCGGCGTCCAGGCGGCGGTCGAAGTCGGCCGGCCGGTCGATGAGCGTCCGGGTGCTTCCGAAGGCACCATCATCGGGAAAGCTCCGCTCTGCCTTCTGCCAGGTCAGGGCCAGGGATCCCTGGACCCCGGGCCCCTGGCGTTCGAGCAGGAAGTCGGCTCCATAGCCATGGCCGGAGCCGACCAGGAGGAAATCCGTTCCCTGGTTGGGATCGGCGTTCCGGTTCCGGAGGACCAGACCCTCGAAGGTCCGGCCGAAGAGATCGCCCGAGGCGGTCCAGCCTTCTCCGAAGGGGCGGATGTAGCCCAGCTGGATCTGATCGGATACCGTGCGCGGCACGCCTTCCCCGGAAGCGATCCAGAGGTCGACGGCCAGGGGCAGGTCGGCGTGGCGAAGCGAATGAATCACCTGCACGTAGCGACCCCCTGACACGCGAATGGCCTCTCCGCCGTCTCCGAGGAGCCGGTGGATCGTCAGGCGAGGCGCCGGGAGGAGTTCGAACCCTTCGCCCCTTCCGCTCCAGCCTTCCAGGCGGAGTCCCGGTTCGAGTCGCCACCCGTTGCCCACCCGACCATCGGCCTGGAGAAAGAGCGCCGGGGCCGACCCCGTGCCGCCTCCGCCCTCGAGCCGCGTCCCCCCCATCTCCGATCGATGGTCCCACCGGTAGTGGTCCACCGAAACCCCGGCCTTCAGGGTCCATTCCGGGGTCACGGGATGGGTCGCGGAACCCCCGAATCTCCACTGGTCGATCGACCCTCCCGAGTATGAATCGTCGAAGTCGACGAAGCGGAGCGAACTGGAGAAGCGGGTGAGCCCGCCATGAACCTGGGCCGATCCCCCGTCGCCGATCCTTCCTTCCCATCGGGTTCCCACCATCTGGTTCCGCCACTCCGAGTGGAGGCGAAGGGGGAAGTCCTCGAGCCGGATCCCGGCCATGTCCAGGACGTCCCGGCCCATGTAGGCCGATGTGGTCCACCGGCTGCCGCCCGGGCGCTGGGCCACCAGCACCGCCTGAAGATCGCCCATGTGGTAGGGGAATTCGGCGACGGGACGGAGAATCTGGTCGGCGTAGGAACGCCGGGCCGATACTCTCCATTTCATGGATTCGAAGATGCCGGGCTCGCCCTCTCCTGGATTCCACCCGCCGCCCACAGCCAGGCGGGCCGCCAGAACCGAGATCCCTCCGTCGACCTGGAAGGAACCGGGGCCCGGATCGGACTGGATCCGGACCAGGGACGACGCGCGGCCTCCGAACTCGGCGGGGAAGCCCCCGGTGGACACCTCCACCCGTTCGACCAGGTCCGGGTTGAAGACCGAGAGAATTCCTCCCAGGTGGAAGGGACTGAAGAGGGGGAATCCGTCCAGGAGGATGGCGTTCTGGTCCGACTCGCCACCTCGTACGTTGAACCCCGCCGAGACGTCATTCGACGAGATCACTCCCGGGAGGGTCCCCACCGCGCGAATCGGATCGGCCTCCGCAAGTCCCGGAAGCCTTCGAATCTGGACCTGCGTGAGTTCCCGGGCTGTCGCCCCCCGGCCGGTCTGGTCGACCGGGGGGGGACGGCGGACACCCACGAAGAGGGGTCGAATCGCGAGCACCGCATCCGTGAGGACGACCTCGAGGAAGGCACTCGTGTCCCCTGCGCCGACGCTCCGTTCCGCAGGGAGGAGGCCCAGGCGTTCGAATCGGAGCGTCAGGGGCTCACCCGGAAGGTCCCTCATTCGAAACGAACCGTTCCCGTCGGTGTCGACGCTTTGAATGACGCGTCCTCCCTCCGCCCTTGCGGTGACGGCGACCCCCGTGAGCGGCCGGCCGTCTGCGGCCATCGTGCGTCCGGAGATGTCCCTCGAGGGGGGAAGGCCTGTCGCCACGACCTGCGCCGGAAGGGAAGCCGCGAAGAATCCCGCGAGAGAGCACAGGAGGAGTCCCCATCCCGTCCGCTGCCGGAGGCGGCGGTGGGGGGAGGCGCGAACCACGGGATCCCGAGATCCAGCGGCGTCCGGTTCGGCGGGCGAAGCGTTGATGAACCCTCCAGTGGCAGCCATCACTCTGCGGGGCAACTACCCCTGTCGAGTGCAAGGGCGGGACCCGGATCGGGCTGTCATCGGGGGGGCGGATCGCGCAGACTGTCAGAATCGTGGATCATCAGACGGGAGGCGACGATGCGTGGAACCCGGTCATCCGGGGTCTGCCGAGCCGGGACGCGAACGGCCTCCCGCCGCCACCGCCAGGAAGGGCAAAATGCGAGGGTGTCCTCGCTATGCACGGGTGCGGCCCGGGGACGGGTCGGCCCACGCCGTCCCTCGATCCCGGTTCCGGCAGCGGGCCCGTTCCCCCCTCGTCAGGGAGGACCCGGCACCCCGCAGGGCGACAGGGGAGGCGAGAGGAGTCCCATCCCCCCATCCTCCGAGGCTACCGCCGCATGAGATCGTTCAGGGGACGGCCTGCATTTCCACTGGGAAACGGCGATTTCAGGTACGTCGCCACGGTCGAGGCGATGTCGGACACGTGGACGAGTTCCGAGGACTCTCCGGCAGGCACCTGGAACCCCCAGAAGACGATGGGGACGTGGCGATCATAGGTCCAGGGAGAACCGTGTCCCGTTCCCCCCGTGCCGGTCCCCCCGCTGGTATGGGGCTCGAGCCACATCATGATGTCCCCGGAGCGCTTCTGGTGGAACGACGCCTGAACCGCGCTTCGAGGTGGCTGGGTGAACTCGGTCCGGTTCAGGGCGTCCGCGGTGAGAGCGCCGCCGACCCCGTCGAGGGTCAGGAGGAAGCGCTTGAGATCCGAGCGGACGCCTTCCAGGTCCAGGCCTTCGCGGCGAAGGAATTCGTGATCGAGGAAGACACTGTTGTTGCTCACGGCCTTCAGGAAATTCTCCCCGTACCCGGCCTCCATGTAGGCCCCGAGCGACGACCTGATCTCCGCGGCCACCTGGGTCTCGGTGTCGGGGTGGCCTGTCACGATCCCCAGATCCCGCAGGTAGTGCGGAACGTAGGCAGCGCCGTGATCCGACGTGAGGAAGACCAGAACGTTCCCCTGACCGAACTCCTGGTCCAGAAAGGTCAGGAACGCTGCAAGGTAGGCGTCCAGACGGAGGATGTGATCCTGCATCTGCTTGGAGCCCGGTCCGAAACGGTGGCCGATGGCGTCCGTTGCGGACAGTCCGAGCGCCAGCACGTCAGGCACCGGTCCCCGACCGAGTCCTTCGCCCTGGATTGCCGCGTAGGCCAATTCGAAGAGAAGCTCGTCACCGAAGGGTGTCGTGTTGAGGAGCCCCGGGTCGGCGCCCTCCTCCTCGACAAGTCGTGCCAGGTCGAAGGGGAAGGCGGTGGACCCCCCGATCTGCCCTTCGTACGGGTTCTCGTCGGCACGACTCTCCACGTAGGACTCGATGGCGTGAAGGGGCTCCCATACCCGCGTCAGATACTGCCGCGGGAGGTCCCGCTCATTGAACGCCACGAGCCAGCCGGGAAGCTCGCTCCGGTAGAAGGTGGAGGTGATGAAGTTTCCGGTGCTCCCTTCGAACCAGTAGGCCTGTCCTGCATGGCCCGCCGGGATGATGGCCCCCCGGTCCTTTCGGGAGATGCCGATGGTGCGGGATCGCTCGCCGGTGTGCAGGAAAAGTTCGTCGCCGAAGGTGGTGGTGAGCATGTTCTGCGGACCCTTCTCGCCGTTCGTCCCCTCCCGGGCGCCCACGGCTTCGAAGCCCGAACCCACCGCATCGATCACGTTGATGGATCGATCCAGGTCGCGAACGTACCAGCTGTTTCCGATCAGGCCGTGAATGGAAGGCGAGGCACCGGTGAACTGGGCCGCGTGACCGGGGCCAGTCGAGGTCTGAGCGTGTCGAAAGTGGGCGTTCCGGAAAAAGAAACCTTCGTCGAGGAGTCGCCGGAACCCCCCTTCTCCCAGATGGTCGGCATAGCGGGAGAAGTAGTCGGGCCGAAGCTGGTCCACCGTGATTCCGACCACCAGGACAGGGAGGTCCGGGTTGCCGTGGCCCTCCTCCGAAGAGGAACCCGCTCCCTGGGCATGGAGGGCTGCCGGGAACAGGACGAGGGCCGCGAGGAGGATTTCGGAGAAAAGACGCATGAGGAAGAGAGCCAGGGCGAAAACTGAAAGGGTCGCGAGAGCCTGGATCATAGGTCGCCCATGCCACGACCTCCCGACTTCTTCACGACAGACGCGTCACAGCTCCGGGAGAGCGGTCCGGAGCGAGGCCCCCGCTTCATCGGACTACCACGGGAGGTGAGGCGTGGTCGGGCTCCGCTTGAACTTCCGAGCCCGGAGGGGCGCCTCCGCGCCCAGCGCGCCCTCGGGGACGTGCTACCTGCGAAACCAATCCCGGGTGCACCCCCCGACCGGCGCCCGCAGCACCGGCCGGGGGGCACGCTCGG